>NZ_JBEZIX010000015.1:0-173808 GCF_040651315.1 Streptomyces sp. NPDC048506 | reverse complement strand
TCATCCCTGAGCCGAACCCAAGCTCACCAGGCAGCCACTCCCACTGGATGCCGGTGTAGAGGACGAACAAGATGCCGCACAGCACCTTGCGGTCCTCCAGCGTCTTCTTCCGCCCCGGCCGCGGCTGACCATCAGGTGATGATGGCAGCAACGGCTCAATTCTCGACCACAACTCATCGTCAACCAGCCATGGTTGAGGGTTCCGCTTTCCCATACCTAACCAACCGACGCACCTGTCCAGAGGGCACGGCTACCAGCGTTGTGTTAGGAGCTCTTAGTCCGCACGTTGAGTCAGTCCCGCAAAGCTCGTGCGATTCGCGTCATCACCTGATGGCGTCAAGGGCGGAGTGCGCTGCGCTGTGCGTAATGCTTGCCGGCATGATGGCGCCCCACGTGTGGCCGACAAGAGCGAAAGCGTAATCGGCGAGAGGTCCCGTCGTCGCTTGGGCCGGGGTGGCGAGGACCCCGAGGAACGCGACGGTTCCGAGGACGACGGCGACAATTCGACGCATTGACCACTCCTTGGCGTAAGGAAGTTGGCGGTTGGCGGTTGGCGATTGGCATTGCCGCGGAAACCTTCCCCACCTATTTACCGATACGCCAAGCATCCTCCTTGTGAGTGGCGGCGAAACGATTTGCCGTCTCCTCACTCGATGCTTTATCCCTCACGCTTGTAGCACCCGACTCTCCTTCCCCTCCCTCACCCCCTCCCCCGCTCGAAAATCCGCCTCGTTCCATTGCGGGGTTTCGGGCACCAGCCGGAGAGGGCGGGCGAAGACGAGGGAACGCTGTTCGCGGCCTTCGCCGGGCGACCCAGGCCCGAAGGGGTATCTCCCGCTGCCCTGCGGCGCGCTGCGCGGGCTGCGCAATCCCGGGAGGATCGAATACCGGAGAATTCGTCGCGCATCGCCATGGAAAGGAAGCGCATGTCCGAGGGACGGCATGGTCGCGCGCATGGACATCGACGGCGATCAGCGCATCTCCCGCGAAGAATTCATCACCGACAAGCTCGAATCGGCCCGGGCCGGTGCGGACGGTTCGCACACCCGGAAGAGGAAGGAACTGCGGAGGCGTCTCTTCGAGGCCATGGACCGCGACGGAGACTGTGGGATCCGTAACCGACGGGTGACCCTCGCGTGTGATGAGCGTCACCGGCGAGGGCGTCACAGTTGTGGGCCGTGTGATGTCTACAGGGTGGATCAGGCTCGCGCGGGAGGGGGACAGGAAAGCAGATCGCCGACTCCTTGATCCACGGCATGTACGCCATACGCAACCCCGACAGGCTCGGCGCGGCCGTCGTTCCGCGCCGTCCGGCCGGAAGAAGGGACTACACATGGAAACCTTGACCGTGCGACGCGTCATCGCAGCACCGATCGCCGACGTATTCGATTGGTGCACCACGACCACCAACTACACCCGCTCCCCCTTCGTCCTCAAGGCGCGACTGGCTCGTCCGGGGGCAGGCGCGCCGTACGGAGTGGGTGCTGTCCGGTTGCACACCTGGCTGATCGGCTGGTTCCGTGAACGGATCACCGCCTACCACCCACCGCACGATTTCGACTACACCGTCGAACGCAGCTTCCCGCCGGCCCGGCACGAGCTCGGCCGCATGACGTTCAGCGAAGTCGCCGGAGGCACCCTGGTCGTCTGGACGACCACCTTCCAGGTCCCTCTCCCCTTCGGTGCGGCCGTCACCCGGGTGTTCGCCAAACCCGTCATCGCGCACGTCTTCGGCAAGATCCTCGACGCCGCCGACACCGCACTCACGGCTCAACCTGCCGGCGAACGAAGGGGCGTTCACCGTTCGGACACCCCGTAGCACCGCTCAGGGCTGCGCGGCTCCCGGTGTCCTGCGAGGCTACTGTGGTAGATCACGGAGTGCATCGCTCACCGACGAGGCGACCGATCTGACGTCCCGACGGGTGATCGACGCGGCACGCGGGGCCGTGCTCGGCTGCCGAGTCCGGCGCTTCGCCATCACGAGTTGGCTTCTTGAGGCGCCTGAACCAGGTCGGGCCGGCGGGTCAACGGGACGAAGGCGTTGCGGAGTTCGAGGCGTCGGTCTCTCCGCCGGGCGCACATCGTCCTCGCTGGTCATCCATGATCGGCTAGGGTACTCATCATGTCCTACATGTTCGTCCGCCTTCGGACTGCCTAAGACTTCTGCCGCCGCAGTCGCTCAGCGACCGGGGCCGGCCGAGGAACCCGCAGGAGACCGTCGCGGTCTCACGGCACTGCCTGCGGATGTCGCTCGGCCTTGACCGTCGACGCGCACCGCTGCCGGTGAGCGCATCCACGTCGCGTGCCGACCCCTGACCGGGGGGGCATGCGCTGGATCAGCGCTGCCGTCGGCTTGCTTGCGCCCGGCCACTGAACCGTGGTGCGCCTGGTGACAGGCGCGCTCGTTTCTCCCATCGCTTTGGCGGCGCACCGCGCGGGGATCGACCCGTCGTCCCTGCCTGCCGCGCCGTCCACCGGACATTGGACTGACTCGTATGACATCTGTTTCCGGCAACTCTCCCCGTCCGCGCCCGGCCCGCGACGCGAACGCGACGTTCGTGCTCGTGCACGGGGTGTGCAGCAGTTCGCTGATGTGGGCCCCTCTCCAGCGCGAACTGGCGCTGCTCGGCCATCGCACCTTCGCCGTGGACCTGCCGGGGCACGGCTTCGACGCGCAGTACCCGGCCGCCTACCAGGCCCCGCAGGACCTCGACACGTGGGCGACCGAGCCGTCGAAATTGGCCCAGGTCACCTTGCAGGACAACATCGACATGGTCGTCGACGTCGTCCGGCGGGTGGCCGAGCACGGGCCGGTGGTACTGGTCGGCGCCAGCCTCGGCGGAACCACCATCACCGGCGTGGGCAACACCATCCCTGATCTGGTGAGCCGGCTCGTCTACATCTCCGGCTGGTCGTGCGTGCAACGCTCCAACCCCATCGAGTACATGCAGGAGCCCGAGTTCGGCGACAACCTGCTCGCCCCACTGGCCGCGCTGAACGTCGGCGACCCTGCCGAACTCGGCGTCGGCCGGGCCAACTACCGCACCGCCGACCCGGTCATGCTGGCCGCGCTCAAGGCGGCGATGATGGCGGACGGCACCGATGAACAGTTCCGGGCCTTCCTCAACATCCTTCAGCCGGACGAGTCCCTGGCGGTGATGATGTCCGACGCACGGGGCCACGCCGACACCTGGGGCACCATCGCCCGCACCTACATCCGTCTCACCGACGACCGGTCGCTTCCCGTGGCCATGCAGGACCGCCTGATCGCCGAAGCCGACGCCTTGACGCCCGACAACCCCTACGACGTGCACACCCTGGCCACCAGCCATGTCGGGTTTCTGCTCAAGCCTGCGGAAGTGGCCGACATCCTCGACCAATTGACTGTCTGATCCAGCAGGCGCAAGCCACCGTCTAACGGGTTGAAGGGGGCAGCCAGCCGGTTGCCCCCTTCAACGAAAGGGCCACAGCCGCCGCAGGCAGACTCGATGCGGACGTCCTCCCGCCGCCCAACCGCTCCGGCACGTAGGCGCCGTGCAGCCGCCGTGCTCGCCGAGAAGTCCGGCTCCGCTAGGTCAGTTCATTCATCCCAGGCCGTGTCAGCTCAGGTCCGCTCAGGTCAGGCCAGACCACGTCAGGTCACCGTTTGGTCGCCGTCGGGGACGTCCTCGACCGTCACCATGCCCCTCGGCACCCCGAGTTGGCCCGCCACCACAGCGGCCAGGCCGCCCGGGTCGGGCGCGGTGGGCACGGGTACCTGCTCGCCCTCCGCGTAGCTTTCGACCGCCTTGGTGAAGTAACTCGGGTGCCAGGCACCGACGGCGCCCCTCACCTCCACCGCACGTACGTGCCGCGCCCCGATGCGCTGTTCGACCGCGGCGAGGATCCGATCCGACCGGTACTCCCCCGGCACCTGAAACAAGCTGGCGTGCGCTCCCACCTTCCCTCCGTCCTGGAGGCGGACCGTCACCGTCAGGCAACTGGTCACGCCCGGGTAGGTGATGCTCCCACCGGGCCCGACCTCGCCGACCTGCCCCTCGCTGACCCTGATGCTCGCGGCCGCCGGTACGACGCGCACCGGCGTACGGGCCGGAGCCGCCACCGGTCCCGCGGAAACACCGCTCGCGACCGCCGGCTGAGCCTGGGTCACGGCCACACCGGTGGCACCCAAGGCGGAGACCAGCAGTGCTGTGACGGGTGACAACGCCGTGCCGCGCACGCGATCCCACCGGCTCCGCGCTATCGGCGCCACACCCCTTGCCGTCTCGACCGCGCGTCCTCTCCACATCCCGCTTCGTCCCGCTCCCGTCCTGCTTCTCGTCCCGATTCCGTGCCGCAGGATTCCGTGCCGCAAGGGCAGCCCTCTCGCAGGGGCGTCCCGCTGACGACGTGACTCCTGTCAGACGTTGATCTTGTCAGACCAGGGTTCCGGGGCGGTCGGCGGCGAGGCCCGGCGAACACGGCCCGCGACGGCGACCCGGACACCGTCGGCAAGACGGGCGCAAGGTCGCAATCACCAACAGCCCGTCATGGGACACGGCCGAACGGCCCGTACTCCTTTCCCCGTGCCGTGGTCAATATTCCGGCACCCCGGGGCGCGCGGGTCATTCGATCGGCGGGCCGCCATCACCGGATTGCCGCAGGCACGCGGGCCCGGCGCGCCGCCGAGCAGTTGCAAGATCTTTCGTATTACCTTTCGTAATCTCACCAAGTCAATTGACCGCAGGTCGCATCCGCTCAACCCACCGGAGACGAAATGTGCAAGCTTCGCAAGGCTGCCGTGGTGATTGCTGCTCTCGGCGGCGTCAGCCTCCTCGGTGCCGGTACCGCCTACGCCGACGGCGGGCCGGGCAGCCTGTTCGACATCTTGCAGGGCAGCTCGTGCAGGTCGCACGATCTGAACACCGATGTCCTCGGCGCGGTCGGGGTCGGCAGTGGCGCGCAGTCCACCGCGTTGGGATCGTCCCTCGGCTGCAACAACAGATTCGGCAAGTAACGGAAACGGGACCCGGCGCCCGAACCACCAGCCGGGCACCGGGTCCATTTTTGAACCTTCTTCACGGCACGGGTACGGGGCCCGTCCGAGCCACGGCCGGGCCGAAAGGGCATCAGAATTCAGGCTGGCCCGTCAGGCAAAGTGGTGCATTCCTCTCGGCGGCCGTTCAGGCGATTTCGATGCAGGCGGTGCGCCCGTAGATCCGCCCCACAGGGGTAGATGCGCCGCATAGAGGCATGCGCCGTCTATGGATATCCGGATATCCGTGGCGCTGTCCCCTGGGAGGACGTCTGAGGTGTACAGGGGACGTTCGGGTCACCAGCGGACGAGGACGAGTTCGATGGCGAAACCAGGGCCCATGGCGATGACGAGGCCCGGTGCGCCTGGGGGCGGTGGTGTTTGCATCGTCATCTGTAGTACGTCCAGTACGGACACGGACGCGAGGTTGCCCCGCTCCGCCAGGGACCGCCGGGTGTGTTCCAACATCTGCGGGGGCAGGCCGAAGGCCCGCTCGACCGCGGTGAAGACCTTCGGCCCGGCGCCGTGGACGACCCAGCTCGCAACCTGGTCCGCGGTGAGCCCATGCCGTCCGAGGAGCTCCTGGACCACCTTGGGCAGGTGTTCCTCCGTAAGCGTCGGAATCTCCGGGGACAGCACGGCCTTGAAGCCGTGCGTGCCGATCTCCACGGCGACGATGTCCTCGCTGTCGGGGAGCAGGAAACTCTCGGCGTCGACCATGTGGGGACCGGTGGCGCCTTCGTCCCTGTTGCCTCCGACGGCGACGACCGCGGCCACGCCGTCTCCGAAGATGCTGGCGGCGATGATGTTCGACATCGAGCCGTCCTTGCGCAAGTACCCCAGCGAGCCGAGCTCCACCGCGAGCAGGACGGCCACCTGGTCGGGGTAGGCCCTCAGGTAGTCGTGGAGCCGGGCGAGACCCGCGGCCCCTCCGGCGCAGGCGTTCCCGAACAGCGGGATGCGCTTGACGTCCTTCCGCAGTCCGATCCGGTGGACCAGCCTCGCCTCCAGCGACGGCACGGCCAGTCCGGTCACGGTGGTGCTGACCACCGCGTCCACCTCGTCCGGCTGCACCCCGGCCGCCCGCAGCGCCTGGGTCAGCGCCTGCTCCCCCAGCTCCAGGGCGGTCTCCAGCCATACCCGGTTGGCCCGGGTGAAGTAGTCGGACTCGCAGAGCGCGGCGAACTCCTCCAGCGGCAGCGACAGGTGGCGGGTGCGCACACCGATGTTGGCCTGGATCTTGTGCAGCATCAGGGTCCCTGCCCGGGACTCCTTCAGGGTCTCGCGCGCCAGGGCGGTCGTGATCTCTTCCTGGGGGTACCGATACGGCGGCATGACCGTCTCGACCGCCGTTACCCGTGGGTCGGGACTCCCCGGTCCCCGCTCGCAGCGCTCCGTCTTCTGCCTCATTGGCTCAGCCTTCGCCTTTCTCCGCGCGCGCGGTCATCCACGGTGAGGGTCGGGTGCGGGCCGGCGTCCACCAGTTGGCCGGGCCGAGGGCCGCCATGACGGCCGGCACCAGCAATCCGCGTACCAGCACGGCGTCCACCAGCGCGCCGAGCGCCACGCCGATGCCGATGAGCTTGAGCAACGAGACCTCGGACGTGCCCATGGCCGCGGTGGAGAGGGCCACCGCGGCGGCGGCGGAGGTCATCAGCCGGCCGGTCCGGGCGATGCCGCCGACGATCGCCGCCCGGTTGTCGCCGCAGCGTTGGTACTCCTCCCGGATGCGGCCCAGGAGGAACACCTCGTAGTCCACCGACAGGGCCAGCGTGATGAAGAGGACGAACAGGAGCGTGGAGGCGTCCAGCGACCCCATCGCCCGGAACCCGCCCAGCGCCGCGTTGCCGTGGCCGTCCTGGAAGAGGACGACCATCGCGCCCAGGCTCGCCCCGAGACTGACGGCCGCCACGGCCAGTGCCTTCAGCGGCGCGACCACGGTGCGGGTGAAGGTGCCGAGGAGGACCATGAGTCCGACGGCGAGCAGCAGCAGGCACCGGGGCAGGGCGTCGAGCACCGCGTCCGCGGTGTCGGTGACCTCCGCGGCGCGTCCGCCCACCAGCACGGTCCCTGGGGCGGGTGCGGCCCGCACCGCCCGGACCACGGCGTCCGCCTCCGGTGTGTCGGGGGCTGCGGCGGAGGCCACCAGCAGCACGGCAGCCTCGTCGGACGGGACGGTGCGCACCACGCGTGCGCCGGTGACGTCCGGGATGTGGGCGAGCCGGTCGCGGTACGAGCGCGCCCCGTCCGTCGCTCCGGGCCCGGTGACGACCACGGTGAGGAGCCGTTCGGGGGGTGCGGCGAACTCGGTGCGCACGCGCTCCGCGGCAGTGGCGGCCGGGGCGGACGGCGGGAGGGTCCGTTCGTCCACCAGGCCGAGCGACGCATGGGAGAAGGGCAGGGCCATCAGGACCAGGAGCAGCACCGCCGTGCCACCGGCGAGGAGGGGCCGCGCGGTGACCGCGGAAGCCGTCCGCTGCCAGAACCGGCTTCCGTCGCCCGTTCCGCTGCGCCGCCACCGCGCCAGGGGGTCCCACGCATCGGCGTGCGGACCGAGCAGTCGCAGGCAGGCGGGCACCACCGTCAGCGCGATCAGCGCCGCCAGCACGGCGACCACCATGCCCGCCAGGGACAGCCCGCGCAGCAGGGGCACCGGCACCACCATGGCGGTGGCCAGGCAGGCGGCGACGGCGGCGGCCGAGAACGCGACCGAGCGCCCGCTGGAGCGCAGGGCGGCGGCCAGCGCGGTCTCGCGGTCCGCGCCCCGTGCGGTCTCCTCCCGGAACCGGGCCAGCAGGAAGAGGCTGTAGTCGACGGCCAGGCCCAGGCCGATGGCCGAGGCGGCGCTCACGGCGACCCGTGACACGTCCATCACCTGGGCCAACAGGCCCAGCACCGGGAGCGTACAGCCGACCGCCAGGGCGGCCACGACGACGGGCAGCAGGGCCGAGACCACGGATCCGTAGGCGAAGACCAGGACGACGAAGAGGGCCGGTGCGGCCAGCAGTTCGGCCCGGCGCAGGTCGTGGTCGATCGTCTCGTCGATCTCCCGGTGCGCCCACACCTCTCCGCTGGGCTCCACGCGCAGGCCCGGGGCGGCGGAGCGGGCAGCGGACACCACGCCGGGGGCGGCGTGCTTGCGGTCCTTGTCCGTACCCTTCAGCCGCGCGGCGACCAGGACGGTCCGTCCGTCCCTGGAGCGCAGCCACGGATCCCCGGTCGCCACCGCGGACCACACGGCGCGTACGTCACGCTGCCGGGACAGCGCCCCCACCACTGCTCGGGCCCCGTCGCGGACCGCCGCCTCGTCGCCGCCCGTCGTGCGTCGCGACACCGCGAGCAACAGATCGGGCGACGGCACGTTCAACCGCTCGGCCTGGTCGCCGGCCCGCTCCGCCTCGGTCTCCGTGGCGACCGCGCCGCCGGAGCTCAGTGCCGAGAAGGCGGCCGGCGACAGGGCCGCGGCGCACACCGCCGCCAACAGGGCGCACACCACCACCAGCCAGGCCCGACGCCGCACCGTATCCATCCGTGTGCCAACCCTCACTCATGGCCGGCCTTGGCCGACGCGTGTTCCCGATCTAGGGAGCTGTGAACAGCAGGACGGCGTTCTGGCCGCCGAAGCCGAAGGAGCAGCTGATTCCGGCGGCCCCGCCCGTCGGACGCGGACATCCGGCCACCACGTCGAGCTTGTGGTCCCCGTCCTGGTTCTCGAAGTTCGCCACCGGCGGGACCTTCCCGTGGCGCAGCGCGAGGACCGTGTACGCCGCCTGGATCGCCCCGGCCGCTCCGAGGGCGTGCCCGATCACGCCCTTGGAGGCGGTGACCGGTGGTACCCCGTCGCCGAAGACCCGGGTGAGGGCCACCGCTTCGGCCTCATCGTTCAGCGGCGTGGAGGTGCCGTGCGCGTTGACGTGACCGATGTCCCGGGGCCGGCACCCGGCGTCCTCCATAGCGGCCCGGATGGCCCGGACCGCGCCGTCGCCGTCCGGATGGGGGGCGATGGGATGGTGCGCGTCGGCGCCGGCTCCGTAGCCGGCGAGCAGCGCCAGGACGGGCGCTCGACGCTCCCGCGCGGTGGACGTGCGTTCCAGGACGAGTACACCGGCGCCTTCCCCCAGAACGAAGCCGTCGCGCGCCGCGTCGAACGGCCGGCTGGCGAGTGCCGGCTGCTCCCGCCGCAGGGACAGCGCCCGCATCTGCGTGAAGCAGGCAGACGCCGGGCGGCAGCAGGCCGATTCACTGCCGCCCGCCAACACCACGTCGCAGGTTCCCGACCGCAGCAGGTCCCGGGCGACGCCGATCGCGGTCGCCCCCGAGGCACAGGCGCTGGAGGTGGTGAAGTTGGGGCCCTGCGCACCGAGGTCGATCGCCACCTCGCCCGCGGCCATGTTCGGCACGCTCCGCGTCAGCCCGAGCGGCGACATCCGCTCCGGCCGCCCCGCGCCGAGGTGGCAGAACTCGGTGATGTAGGTGCTCAGGCTGTTCGATCCGACGCCCAGCACGACCCCGACCCGGTCCGCTCGCCAGGTGCGCGCGTCGAGCTCGGCGTCGGCGACGGCCCGCCGCGCGGCGACCAGGGCGAACTGGATGAAGCGATCCACCCGTCGCGCGTACGGCCGACCGAGTTCCCCCGCGGCGTCGAAGTCGGCCACCCGGCAGGAGAAGTCGACAGCGAGCCCCGCCAGGTCGGGATCGGCGGCGGCCAGCGACCGGCCCCGGCACAGCGCGGCCCAGTTCGCCTCGGCCGTGTGCCCCGCCGGAGTCACCAGGCCCAGCCCGGTGACCGCGATATCAGGTCGCATTCCGGAACGCCCGAGCCGCATCGCCGAGGGTGGAGGACGGGGAGAGGTCCGCGGCCTCGTCGGGCAGGACGATCCCGAGCTCCTGCTCCGCGGCCACCACCAGCTCCATCAGGGACAACGAATCCATCTCAAGGCTCTCGAACGTCGTGTCCGCCGAGAGCTGGTCGGGATTCACCTTCACGTCCAAATGGCTGGTCAGCAGGGTGACGAGGGGCTCGGGGAGCTCCGACCGTGCCGGCTGTCCTGCCGCCTGCTCCACTGTCTGTGTCATGCCGGGGCCTCCTGTTCCATCGCCGCGGGACGAACGGAGCTGTTGCTTGGTGCGTCCGTGGGACCGCGTGTGCGGGACGCCCATGCCCTCGCTGACAGGAGCGTCGTGACGAGTCGGGCACCCCGCATTCGGTCGGCTGTTGGTCGTGGGCGAGATCCCACGTCGCCTGGGGCCCGTCCCTTGTGCCGTGGCCGGCACGCCCCGTGCTGTTGCAAGTGAGATCACGTTAAAGTCGCCGGCGCGTCGGCGCGAGCCGCCGCCAGCAGATGAGTGAGTGCCCGGGACCGGGTCTCGGGGAGGGCGTCGCGGACCTCCCGCGGTTCCGGGGTCGGCGGGAGGGCACGGGCCCGCCGACCGTATCCGCGGGGACGCCGGTGCCCGCCGGTTGGCCCGCACTGCGCCGTCCGGCGGGGCGGTGGTTCATTCGGTGGGGCGCAGGAGTTGCGTCGCCGCCAGTTCTGCGTAGAGGGCGTCGTCCCGGACCAGGCGCGCATGGGTGCCCACCGCCCGGACGCGCCCGGCCTCCATCACCACGATGCGGTCCGCGCTGGTCACGGTGGAGAGGCGGTGCGCCACCACCAGCACGGTGGTGGTGCGGGCCACGTCGGCGATGGTGTCGCGCAGGGCGGCTTCGTTGGCGGCGTCCAGCTGTGAGGTGGCCTCGTCGAGGAGCAGCAGCCGAGGGGTGCGCAGCAACGCCCGGGCCAGCGCGACGCGTTGGCGCTCGCCGCCGGAGAGGGCGCTGCCCCGATGGCCGACGGGCGTGTCGAGCCCCTGGGGCAGCCGGTCGGCGACCGTGTCGAGCCGGGCGCGGCGCAGCACCGCGCGGAGCCGGTCCTCCGTGGCGTGCGGGCAGCCGAGGAGCAGGTTCTCCCGCAGGGTGCCGGCCAGGACGGGTGCGTCCTGCTCCACGTACCCGATGGCGGCGCGCAGTTCGGCGAGGGGCCGGTGTCGTAGGTCCCGGCCGTCCAACAGAATGCGGCCCGCGTCGGGTTCCCAGAACCGCTCGATGAGCGAGAAGATCGTGGTCTTGCCCGCCCCGGAGGGGCCGACGAAGGCGGTCGTGCCCCGGGCCGGGATCGTGAAGGAGACCTCGCGGTGGACGTCGGGCGCCCCGGGCCGGTAGGCGAAGCTCACCCCGTCGAAGGCCACGGCTGCGGGGCCGGGCGGCTCGGTGTGCGGAGCGAGCGGTGAGGTCTCCTCGACCGGCAGGTCCTCGGTCTCGCCGATGCGCACCGCGGCCGCCGCTCCGACCTGCAACTGACCGGCCACGCCGGCGAGTTGGTTGATGCGTGGCGCGAGGGCGAAGAGGTAGAGCAGGAAGGCGACCAGTGTGGAGACGCTGATCGCATGCGCGGCGACCCGTGCCCCGCCGACGCCGAGCACGGCGAGGAAGGCGATCTGGGTGGCCGCGCCGGTGACGGTGTCGGAGACGACTTCCCAGGAGGCGGTGCGCACGCCGGTACGCCGGGCCCGCTCGGCCGCCTCGTGGAGCCGTGCGATCTCGCGCTGTTCCGCACCGCACGCCTTGACCGTGCGGAAGGCTCCGAAGGTGCGTTCCAGGGCGCTGGCCATGTCGCCGATGGCCTGCTGGGTCTGCTCGGCAGCCCGTCCGATCCGGGGCAGGATGCCCCCGCAGACGACGGCGATCAGCGCGATCGCGCCCAGGGTCACGGCCAGCAGCACGGGGTCGAGCAGCGCCATCATGCCCACGGTGAGCAGGCTGATGACGGTCTGGGTGAGGGCCGACGCCATGGCCTGGGTGGCGACCTGGCGCAGCAGGGTCGTGTCGGAGGTGACGCGGGCGATGAGGTCGCCGGGTTCGTGGCACTCGGCGACGGGGACGCGCAGCCGGAGCAGTCGGCCGGCCAGTCGGCGCCGCGCGGCGCACACCACCGTTTCGGCGGCCCGTTCCAGCACGTAGTACCCCAGGGCGACGAGGACCGCGCCGGTGAGCACGAGGGCACCGAGGGCGAGCATGTCGCCGGTCACCCGGTGCCCCGCGCCCAGCTGATCCACCAGGTGCTTGGCGGCGAGGGGTTGGACGAGTCCCGCCGTCGCGCCGAGCAGACCGAGCAGGGCGCCACCGAGGATCGCGCCGCGACTCTGCCCGAGCTGCCGGGCGAGGGCGCGCCGGGCGGGGTGACGGGGAGCGGCGCGGCCGGGTCCGGCGTGGGCGGTGGCGGCTCGGTCCGCTCGCGTCTGCACGCTCACTGAGTCACTCCACGGAGAGGAAGCGCTGGTAGTAGTCCACGGGACAGCCCTCGCCCACCAGCTCGCCCTCGGCCTCGACCCAGGCGTGGGCGGCGAACGGCGGCCGCTTGCGGGCGCCCACGCACCACACGGCCCACTCGCCGCGCATCCGGCACAGCAGCACGGTGCCCAGCGACCGGGGCAGGCAGCCCTTCTGGCCGCCGCAGGAGAGGCTGACCGCGAGGACGGTGTCCCGGGCGGCCGTGGCCTGTCGCAGGCTGGTGGGGCGTGCGCCGCGCCGCAGCCAGCGCAAGACCGTGCAGATGCGTCCGGGCGGCTGGGTGGCGAGCAGGTGGGCGCACCCGACGGCGAACCGCGCAGCCCAACGGCGCCCGAACGGAAAGGATTCCGGGCGGTACGGCACCGCCTCCGGGGTGGTCATGACGGTGTCCCTCCGGCCTTGCCGACGCGGCGTGCCGCGGAGAAGAGGTTGGCGGAGCGCAGTTCGCCGACGATGCGGTGGACGTCCTCCGTCGCCTCGGCGGGGTCCACGTCGTACCGTGCGGTCAACACCGAGACCGCCCGGTCGGGGGGCTCGCCGTCGAGCAGCACCCGCAGCACGAGGGCCGCGGTGGGGTTGAGGGTCCAGTACTCCCCCGTGGACTGGTCGAGCAGGGCCACGCCGTACTCGGTCTCGGTCATCAGCACGCCGGAGCGGAGTCGCAGCGTCTCCATCTGTCCCCCTCGGTCGGGTCGTCGACGCGTCATCGTTCAGAGGTTCCTTGCCTCGCGTGCGCGCAGCCACAACTCGCAGGCCACGGTGGTGTGCAGCAGGGCGCTCTCGGTCTCCACATCGAGCGGTCGCCTGCACCAGTCGCGCAGCACGGCGGTGTCGATCAGGCCGAGCCGCTCGAGCCGGGAGTCCTCGCACAGGGCCAGCAGGCGGACGCGGTGCTCCCGCAGGCCGACCTCCTCTTCGAGCGAGGCGTTGGCCTTGGTGGCGCGGGCCCGGCTGACTTCCGGGACGATGCCGCGCATCGCCTCCACGATCAGGGGCTTGTACCGCCAGGGCGTGATCCGTTCCCAGGGTCGGATCGCCAGCGCCGCCTCGACGACCTGGGTGTCGTAGTACGGCGCGGAGCACACGATCCCCCACGGCCCGGCCAACTGTCCCATGTGGCGGACGAAACGGGAGATGGCCTCCATGGTGGCCAACTCACGGTGCGCGCCGTGGTCCGGGGCGAGGGCCTCTGTGACGGGTGCCGCGGCGAGGATCTGCCGGCGCACCGCGGCCACCGCCTCCGGTGTGGTCCAGTGCGGCATCCGGGCCGGTTCGGCCCATTGGAGGACCGGCACGTCGGCGGACGACGGTGGCTCGCCGAGGTCCGTGGCGACCTGCTTCAACCAGGTCGAGTACGAGCGGCGGTCGACGAGTTGACCCACCATCCGGCGCCGGCTCCACCGGTACTTCGCGCGGTAGCCGCGCAGGTGACGTAGGGCCGTGCGCGGACGGGTCCGGACCATGTGGTGCAGGCGGGCCGCCCCGCCGCTCAGCAGCTCGTCGCCGCCGATGCCGGTGAGGTGCAGACCGGACCCGCGCTCGGCCGCCGCCCGCACGACGCTCATCCGCCGGCTGTGGTCCACGGCCATCGCCGAGGGCGCGTCGAGAAGTTCGTCGACGGTGTCGAGGCCCTCGAACGTCAGGGGCACATGGTCCGCTTCGAGGACGTGGTGCTCGACCACGCCCAGCGCCTCGACGGTGCGCCGTGCCCAGACGGTGTCGTCGGCGAGCGGGTCGTGCAGGGCGACGGTGTAGGCGACGACCTTCGCCCCACCGGCCACGGCGGCGCAGCAGACGGCCGTGGAGTCCAGCCCGCCCAGGTCGCAGGTGACGAAGGAGCGCCCCCGGGTGCGGACGTCGACGGCCGTGGTCAGCGCCGCCGCGAAGCGGGCGGCGCCCTCGTGCAGGGGGACGTCGGGCTCGGGCGGTGTCCACCAACGCCGCGTCCGGGCCGGTCCGTCGGGGCCCACCGTCAGCTGGTGGCCGACGGGCACGGTGTCCACGCCGCGCCAGGGCGGGACGGTGTTGAGCGGGTACGTCAGGCCCATGGCGAGCAGCTGGAGGGCGAGCCGTTCCTCGTCGAGGTGGGTGCCGAGGAGCTCGGCGAGCACATCCGCGCGGTCGCAGGCCACGGCCGTGGAGCCGGCCCGCGCATGGAAGACCCTGCGCACACCGACCACACCGCCCTGTACGCGCAGGCTTGCGTCGGCGGAACGGGCCAGCAGATGGAAGCTTCCGGGCCAGGCGGCGGCGAACCGGTCGAGCACGTCCGGGGATCCGGTGGTCAGGACCGTCTCGGCGGCGCGCGTCGCCTCGGCCGTCGTCACCGCGTGTTCGCCGAGGACCGCCACCCGGGCGTCACCGGCGCCGCCCACCGTGAGGGCGCCTTCAGGCCAACGCCCCAGCAACCACGGCCGGTCGGAGGGGTGCGATATGACCTGGAGGGCATGGGGGCGGGCTTTCGCGACGATCTTCTCGACCGCCTCGTCGGGGGTGTCGGGCAGGACGAGGAACCATGTCGATATGTCGGACAGGAATGCACAGCGATTCACAGTTCCTTTGCCTCCGGTCGCCGGTACGGTGAGCAAGACGCGGTGAACGAACGGAAATCGGGGGGTGAATTCCCCTATAGGGCACAGGACTTCACCCCCCGATCCCAGGGATGGTCCCGCTCGTCACCGGTCACATTCCGCAGGAATCAACCCGTGACAGCGGGGCCCGCGAACCACCTCAGATGAGGTTGTGCCCGCCGAGGACGTCCTTCGCGGTCTTGGAGGCGAGACCCGTCACCTTGCGGAAGCTGCCGGCCTTGGCCAGGGTGGGACGCTCGTACGTCATGGCTTTCTTTTCCTCTCTTCGATGGGGACGTTCAGCCGCAGGTCACCTGCCATGGATGCGGGGCTTCGCGGTACCGAACCGGAGGGCGAGCCGTCGGGAGAACACGAGCGGACGACGGCTTGCCCTTTTCCCGTGGGCATTTTCTGGGCCATTACCTCCACCGTGCCTGCGCAGACGAATTCCACACGGAGGAGGTCCGGTTGCGGTTTTCTCGGTCCCGCATATCCATGCACGGATATTAAATATGACCTCCCCGCCCTAGCAATGGGGCAACGGCTCAGACTGATCGCACGCCCCCGGCATCAAAGCACTGCGTGCGCCCTCCACTTCTCGGCGCGCGCCCCCAAAAGGCTCGAAAAAACGCACATCTACGGACCCCTTCACGGCCCGTACGGGCACAAAGCGGAAGCCAACCGTCACTACCGAACAAGCGGAACGTCCGCCTCACTTCGCGATTCAACCACCCCTCGGTGGCGACCGCGCACCTCCGGGGCGCACCACACCCCCCGAACGCCACCACTCGCATCCAGCGCCCGCGAACGCCCGCGCCGCAGCACCTTGACCCACCACCACAGCCCCGCCACCACACCTGACCGCTACTGGAACCCCCACTCACCCACCCCCCATCCCGCACTAGTGCACCCAAAGGTGCACCACCACAGCCGTCGAGCCGAGCAGACCCCGAACACCCCCGACAGAGACCCTCCGAGCACTAGTGCACTGCCTCAAGTACTCCCGCTAACAGAGGGGCAATCGCGCTTGCCTGCCCCTCTGCTTACTACGTACACGCCGCACTATGCAGAACACCGACATCCTCATCTCCGGCGCCGGCATCGGCGGCACCGCTCTGGCGTACTGGCTGAGCACGGCGGGCTTCAGCGTCACGATCGTCGAGCGCGCGCCCACACTCCGGCCGGGTGGCCAGACCGTGGACCTACGGGGTGCCGGCCGTACCGTCGTCACGCGCATGGGCCTGATGGACCGCGCACGGGCGCTCAGCGTCGACCAGCGCGGCCTGGCACTCGTCAACGCCTCCGGCCGCTTCACCGCCCGGCTGCCCGCGGACAGCTTCGGCGGCGAGGGCATCGTCTCGGAGATCGAGATCCTGCGCGGCGACCTCGCCCGCCTGTTGTACGACGCCACCGCGCCGGACACCGAGTACCTCTTCGACGACACCATCGCCGGGCTCGACCAGGACGACGACGGGGTCACCGTCACCTTCGAGAAGGCCGCCCCGCGTCGATTCGGGCTGGTCGTCGGGGCGGACGGGCTGCACTCTGTCGTGCGCGCCCTGGCGTTCGGTCCGGAGTCGGACCACATCCGCCCGCTGGACCTCTACACCGCGTGGTTCACCGTCACCGAGGAGATGGACCTCCAAGGCTGGTTCCAGATGTACAACGCGCCGGGCGGACTCGTCGCCTCGGCTCGGCCGGGGCGGCTCCCCGGTGAGGTCAAGGCGGGACTCAGTTTCCGATCGGCGCCGATCGCCTACGACCGCCGCAACCCCGCCGCGCAGCAGGAGTTGGTGGCGCAACGCTTCGCCGGCGCCGGATGGGAGGTCCCCCGCCTGCTGAGGGCGATGCGCACCGCGCCCGACTTCTTCTTCGACTCCATGGGCCAAGTCCGCCTCGACCACTGGTCCCGCGGCCGGACGGCGCTGCTCGGCGACGCCGGCTACTGCCCCACACCGCTCACCGGCCTGGGCACCAGCCTGGCCCTGGTCGGCGCCTACGTACTGGCGGGTGAGCTCGCCGCCGCCGATGGCGACCACCGGATCGCCTTCCGGAACTACGACCGGGTCATGCGCCCCTATGTCGACCAGGCCCAGCAGTTGCCGCCCGGCGGCGCCTCGGGGTACGCGCCCTCCACCGTGCTCGCCATCCGGTTGCGGGACCTCTCGATGCGCTCGATGAACCGCTGGCCGATGCGGAACCTGCTCGCCGCGCAGTTCGCCAAGGCCGGGGACATCGCCCTGCCCGACTACGGTCTGCACCCCCTGGAGGAAGGGCGCGCCGGGTCGGCCGAGCCCAACCGGCCGACCGCCACGACCGGGTGAGACGCCACGACGGGTCCACGCCGCGGTGCGGGGGCCGGGCGATCCGGCACGCTCAGGCCAGCGGATCCGCGGCCAGCCAGGCGGCGATGGCCTGGGCGATGGGCTGGTCGGTGTCGAGCTGGATGAACGCGAACTGGCCGCCCTGGTTGCATTCGAGGAACCACCAGGTCCCGTTCCGGTCCTCAGCGAAGTCGAAGGCCCCGTAGGCGAGTTGAGCGGTGGACATGTAGGCCAGTACCGAACGGCGGACCTGGTCGGGGACCTCGGCGGGCTTCCAGGCGCCGTTCTCCACGAACCGGCTGTCCACCACCTCCAGGTCGGCTTCCTTGCGAGCCGCGAAGAGCTGGCCGTCGACGCAGGTCAGTCGGATGTCGGCCCACTTGCGGATGTGCTCCTGGAGCAGGGTCGGCCCGGCCGCGACCGCGGTGAAGTCCGCGTCCGGACTGATGCGGGTGGTCGGCAGCACCATCGGCGGATCGTCCGGGTGCTTCCCCGATACCGACTTGACCACCAGGTCCTGATACGTGGCGGCGAACTGGCGCGCGACCGCGGGGAAGGAGGTGATCAGCGTGGCCGGCACGGTGAAGCCGCTCTGCTGGGCGATACGGAGCTGCCACGGCTTGTAGCGGGCCCGCCCGGCCACCGTGGGATGGTTCATCCAGCGGGCCCGGGTGGAGGCGAGCATGCCGTAGAGCGCCTGCTCGGACTCCGCGGTGAGCCAGGTCGACCGTTCCTCTGCACGGCTGGCCGGCGTGCCGGGCCGGCGGACCCACACCGAACGCAGGCTGCTCAGGCTCACCATGCGTTCGTCCGTTCTGAGGTAGCCGTGGAAGTCGTTGCCGACGTAGTCCGCCGAGAGGTCGACCCGTCCGGGTAGGTCGGCGGGGTCGAGGCGGACGAGCGGCACGCCGAGGTCGTTCAGGACCGCGACGACCATGTCCGCGGTCAAGTCTTCCTCGCAGGTGAGGACAAGAACGGTCATCGACGTTCAGTCGTCGAAGTGGGTCTTGGACCCGGCGGTGGAGGCGGTGGTGCCGGTGGCCAACAGGACCGCCCGGCTGCTGGTGGCCGGTCGACCGTCGGACAGGACGTTGAGTTGACGCGTGGCGTCGTAGGTGTACGGAGTGGTGGCCGCCGACTTCACCGTCGGGCGGGCGTAACTCAACGCGAACGGACGCATACCTTCTCCTTCAAGACCCCGTATTCCGCCCCACATGGCACGGTCAGGGGCGGGTATCTCACCGGACAACTCTGAACAGATGACGCAACGACTCGAACAATAGTTGCCACCTTTGCTTGTTTTCCGCGAATCCCTTGACGGAGTTGGCGCCGGAATGCATTTGCGGAACGATCCGTACCGCCTGAGCGTGAGAACAGCACTACACCGCGTATTCCCACCCGGGCGTGAAAGCACAACGACAGCAGGGCACTTCGGCATGCTTGGCTTGAAGCGTCAATCGTTGCGGTGAGTTGATCCCTACTCGACGATGAGTATGCGCAGGACTTGCACCGAGCGGCAGGTGGCGGCCTTTACCCACCCACCGGACTCGATCAGAACTCCGAGCGACCATCCGGCCACTGAAAGAGATATGGCCGAGGCCATTGTGAATCCGGATACGGATGCGAGTGCGGGTACGGGTGCGGAAACGGACGGTGGACGGGCCGGTGGATGCGCGCGTTGAAGGCGCGCGTCGGAGGCGTGCGTCGAAGGCCTGCGTCGGAGGCGTGCGTTGAAGGCGCGCGTCGGAGGCGGATGGTGGAGGGGGACGGCGGATGCGGGCGCCCGGTGCGCAGCCCACCTCCCGGTGGGGACGGGCGCGTCCTGAACGGCACCTCACCGACGCGGCCCTGACGGATCGCCACCACAGCCGGCCGGCACGACGTCGTCAATGTCTGGCGACGCGGCCGGTCAAACGCATAAGATCACTCACCAAAACGAACAACTGTCGCAGTCACCGTGCAACCGGAGAATCCTCCACGAGACCATGCCACGGTGACGGCGCAGGGGGGAAGGAAGACTCGATGAACACCGTACGTCTGCGGCACCGCCTCGCCGGGGTCGCGGCCCTCAGCGCCCTGGTCGGGGCCGGTGCACTGGCCACCGCTCCGTCGGCCGCCGCCAAGGCCAACGTGCTGACCCTCACCAAGGTTTCGCTCCACGCACCGGGCCTCCGGGCGAACGTGACGTACTCCTGCGACCCGGGGATGAACCACGAACTGGTCGCCAACGCCACCGCGCTGGACCGGCCCGGGCACGACGAGTCGATCGCCGCGGGCACCGTCAAGAAGGCCCAACTCGTCTGCGACTACAAGGATCACACCACGCAGGTGACCCTGCGCCCCGCCGCCGGTTCGCACTTCGCCAAGGGTGACAAGGTGAAGGTCGCCGTCTTCTACTTCGACGAGGACGGGTTCAGCTACGCCCGTCAGGAGGCCGTTGCCGTCCTGTAGCCGGGGGTTGAGGAACCCGTAGCGGAACCCCTAGAAGAACCCCTAGCGGAACCCGTAGCGGCCGCCCCCTGCGGACGGCCGCTACGGTCCCCACCCCGCGAGCTCACTTCCCGAGCGGCTGGGTGAAGCGCAAGAGATTGCCGGCGGGGTCGCGGAACGCGCAGTCGCGGACACCGTAGAACTGGTCCATGGGCTCCTGTAGTACCTCGCCGCCCGCGGCGCTGATGCGCTCGAAGGTGGCGTCACAGTCGTCCGTCGCAAAGATGACGCCGCGCAGCAGGCCCTTGGCCATCAGCTCCGCCATGGCCTGTCTGTCGGCCGGCGAGGCGTTCGGGTCGGCGAGGGGCGGCTCCAGGACGATGTTCACGTCCGGCTGCGAGGGCGATCCGACGGTCACCCAGCGCATCCCCTCGTACCCGACGTCGTTGCGCACCTCTAGGCCGAGCACATCACGGTAGAAGGCGATCGCCTTGTCATGGTCGTCGACGGCGATGAAGCATTGGGAAAGCGTGATATCCATGCCGTTCACGCTACGGCCGAGCGGCGGGGTGTGCTTCTCCATTCCTGACCGGCCGCGTGTGGATCTTGGCCATGCACGCCGGGATGGCGGCGGCATGGTCATGACTGCGGGCCCGGTAGGCGCTCGGACTCTCGCCGACCAGCTGGGTGAAGCGCGAGCTGAACGACCCCAGCGACGTACAGCCGACCGCGAAGCAGACCTCGGTCACCGTGAGGTCGCCGCGCCGCAGCAGCGCCTTGGCCCGCTCGATGCGGCGGGTCATCAGGTAGCTGTAGGGCGTCTCGCCGAAAGCGGCGCGGAAGCTGCGCGAGAAGTGGCCCGGCGACATCAGGGCGCCACGCGCCAGCGCCGGGACGTCGAGCGGTTCGGCGTAGTCGCGGTCCATCCGGTCGCGGGCCCGCCGTAGCCGGACGAGGTCGTCGAGGTCCTGGCGTCTCACCGGATCAGTCTCGCACAGCGCGCGGGGGCGCTGTGGCGTCGTGGGCGCGGTGGCGGGGAGGCCTCGTGCCCGGCGATGCGGGTGACCGGACCGATCAGGAATGGAGAAGCGCCGGTCATCGAGCCGCACCTAGCCTGACCGTCATGGACATCACCGTTCACGGGTGCAGCCGTACGGGCTCCGCGACTGTGCCTGCCAAGATCCCGCGGGCAACCTGATCCGCTTCGACGAGCTCCGCTCGGCCGTCCGCCCTTCCACCGGGACGCCGCGGCGCCGACACCAAGCGGATCGACGGCTACCGTTGCCGCACCGCGCCGACGAAGCAGAACCGGACGTACTGTTCGCACCAGGTCGGATCGAGCCGGGCGACGCCGACGGCGGCCGCCGAGGCGGTTCCCGCCCCATCAGATGGAGACACGATGAGCAAGGCCAGGAAGACGGACCCGCGGTCGTCCGCGCTGCACGCCGCCGACAGCCACGATCTGATCCGCGTGCACGGCGCGCGCGAGAACAACCTCAAGGACGTCAGCATCGAGATCCCGAAGCGCCGGCTCACGGTGTTCACCGGCGTCTCCGGCTCGGGCAAGAGCTCGCTGGTGTTCGACACCATCGCCGCGGAGTCGCAGCGGCTGATCAACGAGACGTACAGCGCGTTCGTGCAGGGCTTCATGCCGACGCTGGCCCGTCCCGAGGTCGACGTCCTGGACGGCCTGACCACCGTGATCTCCGTCGACCAGCAGCGGATGGGCGGCGACCCGCGCTCCACCGTCGGCACCGCCACCGACGCCAACGCCATGCTGCGCATCCTCTTCAGCCGGCTCGGCACGCCGCACATCGGGCCGCCCAGCGCGTACTCCTTCAACACCGCCTCGGTCCGGGCCGCCGGCGCGATCACCGTCGAGCGCGGCAACAAGAAGGCCGTGAAGGCGACCTACCAGCGCACCGGCGGCATGTGCCCGCGCTGCGAGGGCCGGGGCTCGGTCACCGATCTCGACCTCGGTCAGCTCTACGACGGCTCCCTGTCGCTCGCCGACGGTGCGATGACCATCCCCGGCTACAAGGCGGGCGGCTGGAACTACCGGCTCTACGCCGAGTCGGGGCTGGTGGACCCGGAGAAGCCGATCCGCAAGTACACCAAGCGGGAGCTGCACGCCTTCCTCCACCACGAACCGGCCCGGATGAAGATCGCGGGCATCAACATGACGTACGAGGGCCTGGTCCCGCGGATCCAGAAGTCGATGCTCGCCAAGGACAAGGAGTCGATGCAGCCGCACATCCGCGAGTTCGTGGAGCGGGCGGTCACCTTCACCGTCTGCGCCGACTGCGACGGCACCCGGCTCAGCGAGGGCGCCCGGTCCTCGAAGTACCAGCGGAAGAGCATCGCCGACGTCTGTGCGATGGAGATCAGGGACCTGGCCGAGTGGGTCCGCGGCATCGCGGAACCGTCGATCGCGCCGCTGCTCACCGCGCTCCAGCAGACCCTCGACTCGTTCGTGCGGATCGGCCTCGGCTATCTCTCGCTCGACCGCCCCGCGGGCACGCTCTCCGGCGGCGAGGCACAGCGCGTCAAGATGATCCGACACCTGGGCTCCTCGCTCACCGACGTCACCTACGTCTTCGACGAGCCCACCACCGGCCTGCACCCCCATGACATCCAGCGGATGAACGACCTGCTGCTCCAGCTGCGGGACAAGGGCAACACCGTGCTCGTGGTGGAGCACAAGCCCGAGGTGATGGCCATCGCCGACCATGTCGTCGACCTCGGCCCGGGCGCCGGCACCGAGGGCGGCACCGTCTGCTTCGAGGGCACCGTCGAGGGGCTGCGGGGCACCGACACCGTCACCGGCCGGCACCTCGACGACCGGGCCGGCCTCAAGGAGACGGTGCGCAAGGCCACCGGGGCGCTGGAGGTCCGCGGCGCGTCCACGCACAATCTGCGCGGCGTCGACGTGGACATCCCGCTCGGGGTGCTCTGCGTGGTCACCGGCGTGGCGGGCTCCGGCAAGAGCTCGCTCGTCCACGGGTCGATCCCGGCGGACGAGGGGGTGATCTCGGTCGACCAGGCCCCGATCCGCGGCTCCCGGCGGAGCAACCCGGCGACGTACACCGGGCTGCTCGACCCGATCCGCAAGGCGTTCGCGAAGGCCAACGGGGTGAAGCCGGCACTGTTCAGCGCCAACTCCGAGGGCGCCTGCCCCGAGTGCAAGGGCGCCGGCGTCATCTACACCGACCTGGCGATGATGGCCGGCGTCGCCACCCCCTGCGAGGAGTGCGAGGGGAAGCGGTTCGAGGCCTCGGTGCTGGAGCACCACCTCGGCGGCCGGGACATCAGCGAGGTCCTCGCCATGTCGGTGACCGAGGCCGAGGAGTTCTTCGCGGACGGCGAAGCGCACACCCCGGCCGCGCACAGGGTCCTTCAGCGGCTCGCCGACGTCGGGCTCGGCTACCTCAGCCTCGGCCAGCCGCTCACCACGCTGTCCGGCGGCGAGCGGCAGCGGCTCAAGCTGGCCACCCACATGGCCGAGAAGGGCGGCGTCTACGTCCTCGACGAGCCGACCGCCGGCCTGCACCTCGCCGACGTCGAGCACCTGCTCGGCCTGCTCGACCGGCTGGTCGACGCCGGCAAGTCGGTCATCGTGGTCGAGCACCACCAGGCGGTCATGGCACACGCCGACTGGATCATCGACCTCGGCCCCGGCGCCGGCCACGACGGCGGGCGGATCGTCTTCGAGGGCACCCCCGCCGACCTGGTCGCCGAGCGCTCCACCCTGACCGGCGAGCACCTCGCGGCCTACGTCGCCGCCTGACCGGGCCCTCGCGGGTACGGGGCGCCGCGCGCCGAGCCATGCGCACCGGCGGCCCCGCACCCGCGCTCCTCGCTACGTGGTCACGTGGGCGGACGGGTCTTCCGCAGGTGGGTCAGATGACGTGCTCGGCCCTCATGTCGTCGATGTCGGCCGTGCCGTACCCCAGCTCGGCCAGGATGCTCCCGGTGTGCTCGCCGACGGCGGGTACGGGGTCCATCCGCGGGACGGTGCCGGCCAGGTCGGCGGGCGGCAGCAGCGCGGGCACGGTGCGGCCCCCGGGGATCGGTACGTCCCGCCAGCGGTCCCGGGCGCTGAGCACCGGGTGGGCCAGGAAGTCCCCCACGTCGTTGACTCCGGCGTTGGCGATGCCGGCCCGGTCCAACAGCCCGCTCACCTCGCCGCTGTCCGATGCCCGGAACCGCTCGGCCACGATCGCGTTCAGCTCCTCGCGGTGGGCCACCCGGTCGGAGCCGGTGGCGAAGCGCGGGTCCTCGACCAGGTCGGGACGCTGGAGGAACTGCTCGCAGAGGGCGACCCACTCGCGCTCGTTCTGGATGGAGAACAACACGTCCTTGCCGTCGGCCGCGGTGAAGGCCCCGTACGGCGCGATGGTGGCGTGCTGGGTACCGACCCTCGGGGGCTGGGTGCCGCTGTACCGGGTGTAGTAGGCGGGCTGCCCCATCCACTCGGCCAGCGCCTCGAACAACGAGACCTCCACGGCCCGGGCGACACCGGTGGTCGCGCGCGTGAACAGGGCGGTGAGGATGCCCGAGTAGGCGTACATGCCGGCGGCGATGTCGGCGACGGAGACACCGACCCGGGCGGCCTCCCGCTCGCTCCCCGTCAGCGACACCAGCCCGGTCTGGCACTGCACCAGCAGGTCGTAGGCCTTGCGGTCGGCCCACGGTCCGCTGGACCCGTAGCCGGAGATCGAGCAGGGGATCAGCGACGGGAAGCGCTCCGCCAGCGCCTTCGCGCCCAGGCCCAACCGATCGGCCGCCCCGGGCGCCAGGTTCTGCACGAACACATCGGCCCCACCGAGCAGTTGCTCCAGCACCCGCCGCCCGCGGTCCGACTTCACATCGAGCGTCAGGGACTCCTTCGACCGGTTGAGCCACACGAAGTAGCTGGACTCGCCGTGCACCGTGGTGTCGTAGCGGCGCGCGAAGTCACCGCCGCCGGGGCGCTCGACCTTGATGACCCGGGCGCCCAGATCGGCCAACTGACGCGTGGCGAACGGTGCCGCCGCCGCCTGCTCGATGCTGACGACGGTGATGCCGGCGAGCGGCAGGTCTTCGGGCGGCTCGGACATGCAGTGACCTCCAGGTGTGACCGACCGGGAGCCGGGCCTCGCACAAGGGCGTCGGCCCGCTCCGTGCCCCGCGCGCGGGAGTACCATCACGTGATGTTCATGGCGGCGGCGGTGAAATAGCAAGTGGTGATGGCGCCATACCGCGGACGGTTGGTGATCGGCAACCGTGGACGTCGTCGCCGAGGAACTGGTCCGTCGGGTCAACTCGGCCGTACGGCACGGCAGATGGCCCTCCGCCCGGCCACCGGCGCCCACCACCACCCCGGAGGAAGGCTCATGACGGACCCCACGCAACACCTCCACGCGGTGGCCCGCGCCGACGACGGCACCGGGCTGGCCTACCAGCGTCAGGGAGCGGGGTACCCGCTCGTCCTCCTCCAGGGGCAGGCCAACAACCACCACTGGTGGGACCCGGTACGGGCGGATTTCCACGTCACGCACACCACGATCACCCTCGACTACCGCGGCACCGGCGACAGCGACAAGCCGCAGGGCGGCTACGCCACACGGCAGTTCGCGGAGGACGTCATCGCGGTGCTGGACGCCGCGGGCATCGGGCAGGCCGACGTCTACGGGACCTCGATGGGCGGCCGGGTCGCCCAGTGGGTCGCCGCGCGTCATCCGGAGCGGGTCCGGCGCCTGGTCCTGGGCTGCACCTCACCGGGCGGCCCGCACGCCGTCGAACGCGACGTCTCCGTGCGGCGCGCCCTGGCGACGGCCGACCCCAGGGCCGCGCGCCGGGCCCTGATCGACATGATGTACTCCCCCGCCTGGCGGGCCGGCCATCCCGGCCCCTACACGACCCTCGGCGACCCCGACATGCCCCCGCACGCCCGCCACGGGCACCTGGTGGCCAGCAACGAGCACGACGCCTGGGACGCGCTTCCCCGCATCAGCGCGCCCACCCTGATCCTGCACGGCGACGAGGACCGGCTCACCCCGTCGGACAACGTCCCCCTGCTCGCCGCCCGTATCGCCGACTCCGCGACGTATGTCTTCCCGGGGGCCCGGCACGCGTACTTCGAAGAGTGCCGCGAGGAAGCCGGCCGGCTGGTCGCGGAGTTCCTCGGTGTGTAGCGGCACCGGCGCCGGAACTCAATCGCGGAGCCGGATTCCCTTGACGGCGGTGTCGAAGACGGGCCGGTAGCGGTCCCACTGCTCGTTCGGCGCGGAGAGGTAGACCACGTACTGGGTGCCGTCCGAGCCGCTGAAGGCCAGCTCCACCGCCCGGTACTTCCGTGCCTTGCCGTCGAAGGTGAACTCCCAGTACCCGGCGGCCCGTCCGCGGAACGTCGTGGGGGACATCCTGACCCGCTCGTAGCCCGGGTTGTCGCGACGCGTCTGGGCCTCTTCGGTCTCGCGCCAGTGCCGGAGCGGATCGGCCCCGGCGAACTCCACGATGTTGATCCTCAGGCCGGCCAGCCCGGACGGGTCGATGTAGCCGACCTCGCCGCCGGCCAGGTTCTTGGACGTCCAGCCGTCCTGTACGGGAAACGAGAAGCCCTCGCCGGCCTCGGCCTGGTGGTACCCGGCGGGAAGGGGCGGCAGGGGTGAAGGGGTGGGGCTCGGCGGGCGGGTGGAGGCGCGGGCCGTCGACGGGGCGGTGCTCACCGAGGCGCCACCACCGTCCCCGGGCCACGGCAGCACGCCGCTCGTCACGGTGGCGGCCAGCGTCACGGTGGCGGCCACCGCTACCGCCGAGACGGCCCACAGCGCCCGGCGACGGCCGTGCGTGCGCGCCGGTGCCGGCGCCGGTGCTGCCACGGTGCCGCTCTGCCGCCGCTCCGGCCGCGTGGGCAGCTCCGGGGAGGTGACGAGGTCGCCGACCGCAGGGCCCAGCAGGCGCTCGGCCTCGTGCGCGTCCATGCGCCGGTCGGGCTCCTTCACCAGCAGGCCCTCGATCACCGCGGTCAGGTCCCCGGCGTTGCACGGGGGCGGGTACGCGTCGGTGGCGATGGCGTACGCCGTCTCGATCGCGGTGTCCCGCTGGAACGGGGGACGCCCTTCGACTGCCTGGTACAGCGTCGCGCCGAGGGACCACAGGTCGCAGGCGGGGCCGGGCTCGGCGATCTGGCTGCGCAGGCGTTCCGGCGCCAGGTACTGGATCGAGCCGACCAACTCGCCGGTCTTGGTCAGCGACGGCGCTCCGGGCTGCACGGCGATCCCGAAGTCGGTGAGGACGATCCGCCCGTCGTGCCCGAGCAGCACGTTGGCGGGCTTGACGTCCCGGTGCAACACACCGGCGTCGTGCGCGGCGCGCAGTGCGGCGGCCATGCTGCGGCCGATCCGCGCCGCCTCGCCGGGCGGCAGCGTTCCCCGCTGCTTGAGAACGTCACTCAGCGTGACCGAGGGGACGTACTCCATGACGATGCACGGCAGCCCCTCGTCGTCGACGACGTCGTGCACCACGATCACGCCGGGGTGGGTGATCCGCGCGGCGCTGCGGGCCTCACGGCGGGTGCGCTCGTAGAGCCGGTGGACCTCGTCGTCCTGGAGGTGCGGCGGAACGTGGAGCTTCTTCACGGCGACGTGCCGGCCGAGCACCTCGTCCTCGGCCCGCCACACGGTGCCCATTCCGCCCCGGCCCACCCGCTCCACCAGCCGGTAACGGTTGGCTATGAGCCGTCCCAGATCGGACACCGTGAGACCTTCTTCTTCCGCGCACGCCGCAGCGCGCCTGGCACCTTGCGGGAGCACCTTAACGTGTGCGGGTTGCGAGCGGGCCGCTCCCCTCGCCGCCGCTACTCCGTGCCTGCGCCGTCCTCCGCCATGAGGCGTCGGAGCAGGTCGAGCAGCGTGGCGCGGTCCTCTTCGGGCAGCGGCGCGTAGCAGGCGGCGAGCACCTCGTCGGCGACGCCGTGACCGGCCTTCAGGGTCTGTTCGCCGGAGGCCGTGAGGTGGTGCTCGATGCGTCGACCGTGCCCCGGCCGACGCTCGACCAGGCCCTGCGCCACCAGGCGGCCGGCGAGCGTGCCGAATGCCTGCTCGCTCTGGAACGTCGCCGCGGCCAGCGCACGGGCCGACGCCCCGGGCGTGCGACTGATCGCACGGAGGGCGTCCCATTGGGCCAGCGTCGTGCCGACGGCCGCGAGCCCGCTCTCCAACGCCCGGTGCTGCCGGTACTGGACCTGCTTGACCGCTCTTCCGAGAACTTGCAGCTCGCGATGCATGAGCCAAGTCTAGAGCACGACCAAGCTAGCTTATATAAATATGTTTAGTTACGGTGGGGGTATGGCTACCGACCACACAGTCCCCCTGTACGAAGACCTCTCCCTCACGCTGTCCGAGACCGGCACCGGCAGGCCCGCACTGGTCCTGCACGGCGGCGGAGGCCGCACCACGGTCGCCGGTATCACCGCGCACCTCTCCCGGACCCGGCGCACCTTCACACCCGTGCACCCCGGCTGGGACGGCACCCACCGCCCGCCGTGGCTGACCGGCATCGACGATCTCGCCCTGGCCTACCTGCACTTCCTGCACGACCACGGACTCCGGGACGTCCTCGTCGTCGGCTCCTCCCTCGGCGGCTGGACCGCCGCCGAGATGGCCGTCCGGGACACCGCAGGCGTCATCAGCGGTCTCGTCCTGATCAACGCGGTGGGCGTACACGTCGACAACGAACCGATCCGCGACATCTCCGCCCTCGACGCCCGTGGCATCGCCGAGTACGCCTGGCACGACGCGCAGCGCTTCTCCCCCGCCCCCGCGGACGTCCCCGCGGACGAACTCGCGCGCCGGCAGGCCAACATGGCCACCTTGCGCGTCCTTGCGGGCACCCCTTCCATGTACGACCCCAAACTGCGCCACCGGCTGGGACGCGTACAGCCGCCCACGCTCCTGCTCTGGGGGGAGAGCGATCGCATCGTCACGCCCGCCTACGGCGCGGCCTACGCCGAAGCCTTCGCCGACGGCCGACTCGACGTCATCCCCCGGGCGGGCCACCTGCCGCACATCGAACAGCCGGCGGCCACCTTCGCCGCGCTCGACTCCTACCTCGCCGAGACGAACGCCTGAGCCGACTCCGACTCCGACCACGGGGCGTGCGGCGCCCACCGCCCGCCGCCCTTCAACCCATCACGCCCCTTGCGTATCCGCGTTTCTCGGTAGTGACTTGCCAACCCTTGCGGGAGGCGCTGAAATGCCGATGAAATCTCGATGATGCGGTAGACCGGAGGCTTCGGGATGGACGGGGGATCTACCCAGCGGCTTCGGATCGCCGTACTGGGGCCGGTGCGGGCCTGGCGTGACGGAACGCCGCTGGACCTGGGCCCGGTACGGCGGCAGGCGGTGCTGGCCGCGCTGGTGCTGCGTCCGGGCACGCTGGTCAGCCATGAGCAACTGCTCGACGACGTATGGGGTGCGCAGCCGCCGAGATCCGGTCGCCGGGTACTGCCGAGCTACGTCTACCCGCTGCGGAAGGCGCTCGACACGGAGGGCGCCGGACGGTCGGGGTCGGTGATCCGCAGCGGCCGGGACGGGTACCGCTTCGTCGGCGACGGGGTGCGGCTCGACGTCACGGAGGTGGCCGAGCGGGTCGGCGAGGCGCAGCGCGCGCGGGCGTCCGGCGACCTGGCCTCCGCGATGGACCGGTTCTCCGAGGCGCACACCCTGATTCGGGGCGAGCCGCTGGCCGGGCTGCCGGGGGCGTTCGCGCAGGGCGAGCGGCAGCGGTTGGCGCAGCGGCAGCGCACGTTCCAGCAGGAGAGGCTGGAGTGCCTGGTGCTGCTGGGACGGTCCGCCGAAGCCCTGGACGACCTCACGGCACTGGCCGCCTCCGACCCGTACGACGAGTCGCTGGCGGCACTGCGGATGCGTGCCCTGTACGGCAGCGGACGCCAGGTGGCGGCGCTGAGCGCCTATCAGGACATGTCCGGGCGGCTGCGCAAGGAGCTCGGGGTCTGTCCCGGCGAGGAGCTCCGCCGGGTCCACCAGGCGGTGCTGCGTCGGGACGACGAGCAGCTCCTCGGTCCGGCGGCGCACTCTGCCGCCCCGCCGACCGCGTCCCGGCCCCGCCCTGCGGTGAACGAACTGCCGGGCGACATCGGTCGTCTCATCGGCAGGGAACGCGAACTGGCACTGTTAACCGCCTCCTCGCCGCCCGACTCCGTGTCGATCGTGGCGGTGGACGGCACTGCCGGCGTCGGCAAGACCGCGCTCGTCGTCCGCGCGGCCCGTGCGCTGAGGGCCCACCACCCGGACGGCTGCCTGTTCGTGGACCTGCGCGCCCACAGCACGGAACGGCAGGGACTCACGCCGGAGCGAGTGCTGCGGCGGTTGCTGCGCGCGGTCGGCGCAGCCGACAGCAAGGTCCCCGACGACCTCGACGAACTCACCGCGGCCTGGCGGGCCGCGACCAGCCGGCTGCGGCTCCTCCTCGTGCTGGACGACGTGCTGAGCGCGCAACAGATCCGACCGCTGCTGCCCGCCGGGCCGGGCAGCAGGGTGATGGTGTCCGGCCGACGGCGGCTGGCCGGACTGGACGCCGACCGACGGGTCACCCTGGAGCCCCTGGCGACCGACGACGGGCTCTCCCTGCTCCGGCACATCGTCGGGGAGGAGCGCGCGGACCGGGAGCCGGAGGCCACGCACGAGTTGGTCCGGCTGTGCGACGGACTGCCGCTGGCACTGCGCATCGCCGGGGCGCGGCTACAGACCCGCCCCGCCTGGACCCTCGCGTACCTGGTCAACCGGATGGCGGGCGACGAGCGGCGCCTCGGCGAACTCAGCGCCGGGGACCGCAGCGTGGAGGCGGCCTTCCGGCTGTCCTACGACCAGCTCGCGCCGGAGCAGCAGCATGGATTCCGTGCCCTGGGCCTGTCGCCGACGGTCGAGTTCGACCCGCTGGCCTCGGCCGCCATGCTGGGCGGGTCGTCCCGCGACGCCGAGCGGATACTGGAGAGCCTGGTCGACGCGAGTCTGCTACAGGAGCCTCGTCCGGGCCGCTACCGATTCCACGACCTGGTGCGGGTGCACGCGCGGCGGCTCGCGGAAGCCGCGCCCCAACAAGCCCGCACAGCGCGCACCGCCACGCTCCGCCTCTATCTGGACGCGGGCCGGATCGCCAGCGACTGGGGGCCGGGCGGTTTCCCCACCGGGCCGCAACCCGCTGACGCCCCGTTCGCGGACTGGAAGGAAGCGGACCGCTGGCTGGACGCGGCCGGCGCAGAACTCGTCGACGTCGTCGGCTACGCCGCAGCGCTCGGTGAAGCCGACTACGCGTGCTGGATCGCCGAGGCGCTGAGCGACTACTTCGCACGCCGAGGGCGGTACCACGAGTGCCGAACGGCCCTGGAGATCGCCCTTGCGCATGCGGACGGGGCCACCGACCGGCGGATGGCCCCCGCACTGCGGAACTGCCTGGGCGTCACCGACGTCCACCAGGGCCGCTACCCGCAGGGGCACGCCTGGTTCACCGAGGCACTGCGCCTCGGCCGCCACCGCGCCGATGAACGCGAAGAGGCCCGGGCGCTGACCGGATTGGGCGCCGCCGAGCTGGCCTCCGGCCGTCCCGATCGGGCAATTCCCGCTCTCACCACGGCAGTTGAGCTGGCCGAGCGGCTGCACGACAGCTGGCTGACCGCGATGGGGCTCTGCATCCTCGGCACCGTCCACCACTTCCAGGGCCGGAACGAGGAGGCGCTGACCCGCCTCGCCGACGCCACTGCCCACGCGGAGAAGAACGGCAGACCGCGCATGATCAGCAGGGCCCTGGTCTGCGCCGCCGACGTCCACCTCGCCATGGGCCGGCACGGCGCGGCCAGGGACCTGTTCCGGCGCGGCGCCGACCTGCTCCAGCAGGTCGGGGACGTGCTGCTGCACACCCTCACCCTGACCCGCTTGGGCACCGCGGAGCAGGACGCGGGAAACCTGAGCGCCGCGACCGCCCTCCATCATCAGGCGCTCTCCCAGCATCAGTTGCTGTCGCCCCTCACCGAACCGCACTGCGACCGGCTGGAGATGGACATCCGCTACCGGCTGGGCCGCACCCACTTCGCGGCGGGCCGCGTCGCCGAGGCCCGGGAGCAGTTCCGGACCGCCCTCGCCGTGCCCGGAGCCGACGAGCACCCCGAGGAGCACGCCCGGGCGGTCGCCGGACTCAAGGACTGCGAGGACGGCAAGGACTACAAGAACCGCGAAAACTGCGAGGACTGCGGGTCGGTCGGTTGTGGTGGTGCCGGCCGGAGAGGGAAGTAAAAGCTCCGTCAAATTCCAGGCCCCGGTCGCCGCTGCGGTCGGGACGGAAAGCACGCCCTGGTCCGGCCGGATTCGCTTCCGGAAGAGCCGGGGAGGCCTCGGAAGGGCCCGGTCGGCTTTGCCGACGGTTGACCTTCTGTACGGATCAACGGCGTCTGCGGTGACCGGGCGTACCGCTCCGGCCACGCCCGGCAGCGGGCCGCGTCACCCGTGTTTGACCTTGTCGGGAGCCGTGCCTACGCTCGAAAGAGACATTGTTTGAGATCGCAACGATGTCAGCGAAGCAGGGTCGGAGTCCTGCGAAGTCGCCCCGCCGGCGCGCCGGGGCTCGCGCGCTCCCGCGCACCGTGGTGAGGCCCGGAGAACTCCACAGTGATACGCCGATACATCGGCAACGCAGCACCCCCGAAAGGGGACGATCATGCGCGCGAAGACCAGGATCCACCGCATAGTCGCAGCACTGTGCGCACTGCCCTTCGTGGTGCTCGCCGGAGCCGGAGCCGCGAGCGCGGCCACCACCTCCGCACCGGCGGTCGCACCCGCCCACCACCAGACCCGCATATGGGTCTGTGACGACGACTGGTACTGGGGCTGGGACTGCTACGGCGGCGGTTATGGCCACTACGGCTTCGGCTACGGCTTCTACGGCCACGGATACGGATTCGGCTACGGCGGCCACGGATACGGCGGCGGCTACGGCGGCGGCCACGGATATGGCGGCGGCTACGGCGGCGGCGGCCACGGCGGCGGCCACGGCGGTCGCGGCTGATCATCGACCGTCAAACAGCTGAACACTTCCTACCGCAGGGGGCCCGCCCACACGAGCCGGCCCCCTCTTCTGTGCCGCCCGTCCGGTCGCGCGGACCTCGCGCGCGGTGTGGCGGTCAGCGGACCAGGAACGGGGTGGCCCAGGGCTCTTCCTCCAGGAGGAGTCCGTTGGCCAGGCAGCTGATGGTTCGGTACCAACCGATCAGCACCAGCAGCTCCAGGAGTTGGGCGTCTTCGTAATGGTGGCGCAGGGCGTGCCACACGGGCCGCGAGAGCTGCGCCGTGTCGTGCAGCGCATCGACGGCGGCGAGCAGCGCCCTTTGCACGGCGACGGCTACCGCCTCACCCCCCTCGGCGAGGACCTCGTCGCTGCGCTCCGCCCGCTGAACGCCTGGAGCCGACGATGGGCCGGCGCCATGGACGCCGCCCCGGCGGACGACCCCGAGACCTGACCACGCGATGACGGACCCTCAATTTGCCCTGGTGGCACCGATGTTGCGCAGCTAGGAGTGTCTCCCTCAGGGGGCACGCAGTGCGTCGACGGCCATGCGGGCGGCCGTACCGATGACGGCGTCGGCTGCCGGGAGGGTGGCCGCGGTGTTGGCGGTGCGGGTGAAGACGGCGACGGCGTAGCGGCCGCCGTCGGGGTATTCGACCACGCCGACTTCGTTGCGGACGGTCGGCAGGCTGCCGGTCTTGCCCGCGACATGGACGTCGTCGAAGGGAAAGCCGGACGCCATGCGGTGCGGCCAGACCTGTAGCCCGAGGATGCGGCGGATGGCGGCGCCGTGCTCGGGGGCGCAGGCCTCGTCGCGCCAGACGGCGCCGAGCAGGCGGGTCATGTCGCGCGGGGTGCTGCGGTTGGTGCGGGCCGGATCGAGGGCCCTGAGCCGGGTGATGACGTGCGGGTCGGTCAGCGCCCGGGCCCCGTCGGGTCCGGCGTCCTCCCGGATGGTGGCGAGGAGTTCACCGAAGGTGTGGACGGCGTGTGTCCGGGTGAGTCCGAGACGGGTCATGGCGCGGTTGACGGCGTCGAGGCCCGCGCGTCGTAGCAGGAGGTCGGCGGCTGCGTTGTCGCTGACCGCCATCATCAGGTACGCGACGTCGCGCAGCGACATGCGGACCGGGTCGAGCATGGCGGCCAGGCCGGTGGGGCCCGCGGTGCGGCCGGCCGGCGGGCACTCGATCTGCTCGCCGAGGTCCAGGCCCCCCGCGGCGGCCAGCTGATGGAGGGTGACGAGCAGGCAGAGTTTGTGGACGCTGGCGGTACAGACCGGCTGGTCCGCACCGGCGTCCAGCTGCGCGCCGGAGTCGATGTCGAGGGCGTGCAGCCAGCCGGTGACACCGGCTTCGGCGAAGACCGCATGAATGCGGGTGGGTGTGTCGGTCACAACCAGTACTCCGATGCCGGGCGAAGGTGCAGCGGCCGCGAGGGCACCTCGGCCCTCGCGCCGGCGGTGGTCCGCAGCGCGTCTGTGGCCGCCGCCGCGAAGGCGCTGACGGCGGCGTCGCCCCTGCCCTTCGGCCAGGCCACGGAGTGCCGCCAGGCCAGCGGGGCACCGGCGAGCGGACGCCAGACCACGCCCGAGCCGGCGCCTGGGCCCGGGTCGAGGTCGACGTCCCGTTCGCGGACGTCCGCGGGCTGGGCGTCACGCGGGCCGAAAGCCACCGCCCCGGCGGACAGGACCAGGCCGCGGACGAAGCTGGCGCCCTGGCCGTGCCGGACTGCGGCGGGGGTGTAGCCGTTGCGGGCGCAGGTGGTCAACAGGTCGTCGTACAGCGCCGGGGCGCTGCCCCGGGGGAAGAGGATCAGGTCGTACCCGGTGAGCGAGGCGAGCGGCACCTCGTCGAGCTCGGCGGCAGCGGCGCCGCGCGGCAACAGCACCCCCAGCTCGCGGCGCAGGACCGGACCCAGTTCCAGCCCGGTGACATCACAAGGGTGGTGGATCAGCCCGACGTCCAGGTCGTGCGAGGCGAACCGGGCGAGTTGCTGAGCGGTGGACAGCTCGTGCAGTTCCAGTTCCGGGCCGGCGTGGCGCCGTTGGAAGTCCGCCAACACGGCGGCGACGGTCTCGCCGGCGATGTCGGGCAACAGGGCGGCGCGCAGCAGGCCGGTCTCGCCGTCCCGGACGCGGCGTGCGGTGGCCATGAACGACTCGGAACAGGCGAGCAGTTCACGGGCCTCCGCCAGCAGCAGCGCTCCGGCCTCGGTGATCGTGACCTGTCGGCTGGTGCGCTCGAACAGTCGGACGCCCAGCTCCCGTTCCAACCGCTGGATGCGCTGGGACAGCGGCAGCTGGGCCATGCCCAGAAGAGCCGCGGCACGCCCGAAGTGTGACTGTTCTGCAACAGCCACGAAGCACTCCAGATGCCGCACAAGGTCCATGACCAGTAATCATATCTATAATTGATCGATCCGAGATCGATATGCATCTTGGACAGATACCGGACGACATTGGTCTCCTCGGGGTATGGATTCCTTCACTCCGCCCCTCCGCGGCCGTACCGTGCTCACCTGGTGCTGCACGCTGGCGCTCGGCCTCGTACTCACCGGCTGCGGCGCGTCGACCGAGCCGCGCACCCAGACGACGACCGCCGGCTCATCGGCTCCGACCGCGGCAGCCGGGGCGCACAAACAACTGCGGGTGGACGGCCGTACCCGCGGCCACCAGCTGCACCGGCCCACCACGCCCGGCAGTCGGCCCCGGCCCCTGGTCATCGCCTTCCACGGCCGCGGCTCCACCCCCTCGTACCTGCGCGAGCAGACCCGTCTGGAGGCGGACGCCCGGGCCCGCGGCATGCTGATCGCCTATCCCGAGGGACTGCACAAGATGTGGGCCGCCGGCACTCGGGCGACCGGGCAACGGCCGGACCCGGACCTCGACGTGCGGTTCACCAAGGCGCTGATCGACGACCTGGTGCGCACGGAGCGGGCCGATCCCCGGCGGGTCTACGTCGTCGGGTTCTCCAACGGGGGCTCGATGGCGCTGCGGATGGCGGCCCAGCACCCCGAACTGCTGGCGGGAGCGGCCGCGGTGTCCGGCGAACTGCCCACGGGGGCCGACCGGGTCAAGCCCACCGGACCCGTACCCACCATGATCATTTACGGAGCCGACGACCCGGTGCGCCCGCTCGCCGGAATGCCCTCCCCCTCCCCCGCCCCCGCCGGTGAGGAACCGATCACCCCGACCATGTCGGCCCGGGCCAGCGCCGAGGCGTTCGCGGCCGCGGGCAGGGCGGGCGAACCGGCCACGGAGGCCAAAGCGGGCTATGACCGAACCGTGTGGCGCCTCAAGCCGCCCGGCGCCACCGTTCAGCTCCTCGTCATGCATGACGCCGGACACACCTGGCCCGGCTCGCGCATCACTCCGCCTGCGGGCTTCGGGCGCACCAGCACCGCCCTCAGCGCGACCAGCACGATCCTCGACTTCTTCCGCCTCTGAGCAGTGCTCAGGCCCACCGGACCGTCAGACCGACCAGACCGGCCCGGCCCATCACTCCGACCGGACCGACCAGGTCTTCCGAACCCGACCAGACAAGGACTCCGCGATGCCGAAATCCGGGTACGCCACCACTCGCCCTCGCACATCGCGCACCGTGATACGGGCCGTCACGTCGGTGGCCGTGGTGAGCGCGGTCGCCGTGGGCGGGACGTATGCGGCCGGTATCGGTCCCTTCGCCGGTGGCGCCGCGGGCCCGGACCCCGCCGCCCTGGCCCAGGCGCGCGGGTTCCTCGCCGACTGGGCCGCCGGGCGGCTGCCGAGCGCGGCCGCCCGTACCAGCAGACCGGCCACGGCCCAGGAGGTGCTGCGCAACTTCACCACCGGGCTCGACATCGGCAGACCGACGCTCACCGCGGCGGCGCCCACGAAGGCCGAGGACGACACCGTCAACGTCCCCTTCACCGCCACCATGCCCATAGCCGACCTGGGCACCTGGACGTACACCTCGCAACTGCCGCTCCACAAAAGGGGCGACGGTACCTGGACGGTGGAATGGGCGCTGTCAGTCGTCCACCCGCGTCTCAGCGAGACCAAGAAGTTCCACCTCGCACGCGCGGACACACACGCCCCCGAGGTCACCGACCGGACGGGGGCGGCCCTCTCGGGCGCCGCGTTCCCCTCCCTGCGCCCCGTCCTGGCCCAGCTCGACAGCGGCACGGGCGGCGGCGCGCGGCACGGCACCGTCCAGCTCGTCGACCGGGCCACCGGGAAGGTGGAACGCACGGAAGCGCGCTTCGGCGGGAGATCCGGCCGGCCGGTCGGCCACCCCGTCCGTACCACCCTCGACGCAACCTGGCAGGCCGCCGCGGAGAAGGCCCTCGCCTCCGGGGCCCACGGCAGGAACGCCTCGCTGGTCGCCCTCCGGATCGACAACGGCGAGATCCTGGCCATGGCCAACTCCCCGTCCGCCGGCTTCAACCGCGCCGTCTCGGGCACCTACGCGCCCGGCTCCACCTGGAAGATCGTCACCGGCAGCGCCCTGCTGCTCAAGGGCGCCGTCGCGCCCGACGACATCGTGGACTGCCCCAAGTACCTCACGGTGGGGAAGGAGTTCCACAACGTGGAGACCTCCGAGCACCGCAACGCCTCCTTCCTCAAGGACTTCACCGAGTCCTGCAACACCGCGTTCATCAGCCTGCGCGGCAAGCTCGGTGACCGGGAGCTCGGTGACGTCGCCGGCACGTACTTCGGCGTCGGTCAGCAGTGGCACGTCGGCATCCCCTCGTACGACGGGTCGGTGCCGGCTCCCCATGACGAGACCGAGAAGGCCGCCTCGATGATCGGGCAGGGCAGGGTCCAGGCCAACCCGCTGATCATGGCGTCGGTCACCGCCACCGCGGCCTCCGGCACCTTCCACCAACCCTCGATCACACGCGGCAACAAGAACACCACCAGCACCACCCCGCTCCCGCAGAAGGTTGTGCGGCAACTGCGCCGGATGATGCGCTCCACCGTCACCGACGGCACGGCACGGGTCCTGGCCGACCTCCCCGGCGACATCGGTGCGAAGACCGGCACCGCCGAGGTCTCCGAGGAGGAACCCAACAACGGCTGGCTCGCCGCCCATCGCGGCAACGTCGCCGTGGCCTGCGTCGTCGAGCACGGCGTCACCGGTGGTGGCTCCGCCGGGCCCGTCCTGCGCAGCCTCCTGGCCGCCGTCCCCACTGATCCCGCATGAACCGGACGCCGACGGGCGGCGCCGGCCGCTCGTCGGCGGCGGACGCTCGTCGGCGGCGGACGCGGTGCGCACCACGTCAGCGGTCGACCGCCACCCCGGCCCCGGCCCGGACCCCCGCCCCGCTCAACCACCCACATGGGCCCCGCCGCCGGCGCGTACGGCGTCGAGTACGGCGCGGTGGAGCGCCCGGATCCCGGTGGGAGGAAGGGGCACCGGGCTGCCTTCGAGCCCGTACCACTCCTCCGCTCCGGTGTACTGGACCTGGACGCTCGCCGTGCCGTCCCCGAGGTCGGTGGTGGCCACGGTCAGGTCGCCGGTGATCACTCCGACGTCGACGGTCATCGCGCCACCCGCCCCGGCGGTGACGTCAGCCACGAGCCGGGGCGGCGCGCTGTCGCCGGACGTCATGGCTGACACGTGTCCAGCATGACCTCCAACGCCGCCCTCTCCGGCTCGGTGATGTTGAGGCGGTAGAGGTACTTGACGTCCACCCAGGCACGCGCATACGTGCACCAGTAGGCAAGCCTCGGCCGCCACTGGTCCGGACTCTGGTCACCCTTCTGACGGTTGCTGGACGCGGACACGGCGATCAACTGCGGGTGCGTCAGGTCGTTGGCGAACTCCCTGCGCCGTTCGGTGGTCCACTCATCGGCGCCGGACCGCCAGGCGTTCGCCAGCGGGTCGATGTGGTCGATGTCGATCCCTGAGGCCGCGTCGACCGTCTTGCCGTCGTAGGGGCTGTACCAGGTTCCGGAGATCGCGCGGCACTCCTCGTCCTGCTTCACGTCCTTCCCGTCCCTGGCCAGTACGACCTCGCGGGTGTCGCACTTCCCGTACTGGCGGATCCAGTGCGGGAACTTCGCCCGGCTGTAGCCGTCCATGGAGTGGGGTTCGGCAACCGTGAGCGTGGTCAGTTCGTCGCGCGCGACCGCCGCCGGCGACGGCTCGGGCAGGTCCAGGGGGGTGGCCGCCGTGTGGGCAGTCGCGGCCGGCCGCTCCGGGGCAGCGACAGCCGCAGGCGCCGGCGTTGCCGCGCATGTGGTGAACAGGGCTGCGAGTGCGGCACCCGTGGTGGCGATGGAGCGCCACCTGCATGTCGTGGTCATGCCGGCAGCCTCTCCAGCAGAAACAATTCTGCATTCCACACCAATGCAGACATTCACCCGAAAGTGGGCACGCCGAGAGGATGCAGGGACGGACTTCGGACGCCCGGCAGCATGGGCTTGCCGAGGAGAGCGGGGTGCGGAGCGCCGCGGCGGACGGGCCGGCAATCCCCGCCCGTCACCTGCGTATCGAACTCGGCGTTTCGGCCACCCTCGCGCCCCGGGTCGGCCCGCACGCCCCAAGGGTGGATGCGGTCTACATGTGCCGCGCGGCGTGCGCCCGTACGGGATCCGCCCCGTCTCAAACACGTGTGTTCGATATCGCCGGCCTCGTCGTTGACCCCGGAGAAAGTGCCAGCAGGACTCTCAACGACCTTGCAGGAGGACCGAGTTGACCGCTGCCGAGACCACTCCCCCGCCGGCCCTGACGCCTCCGCCGCCACCGCCCGCCGAGATCACCTACTCCGGCGAATACTCCGTGAACCCGCTCGGCGAGGTGTCCTTCCGCACGCTGTGTGCCCAGCTGCCCTCGGTCCTGCGCCGCATCGCCACGATGGCCTGGGACGTCGACCGCCGGGCCGTGCTGTTGCTCCTGGCCTGTCAGCTGGTCACCGGCGTCGTCGCCGCGCTGCTGCTGACCGCCACCGCCCGGGCCATGCGCCCGATCCTCGGCGGGGGCGCCGTCGCCGACCGACTGCACGAGGCACTGCCGGCACTGCTGGTCGTGGCCGGCGCGGCCGCCGTCACCCGCGGTGCGAGTGCCCTGGCCGCGTACGCCGAGCGGCGGATCACGCCCGGACTCACGACCGTGACGGACACCGCGCTGGTCGAGGCGGTCTGCCGGGTCGAGGCGGCGGCCTACGCCGTGGACGGGTTCGCCGACCGTCAAGAGGCCGCGGAGATGGGCGTGTTGCGCACGCAGGTGATGGTCACCGACGCCCAGCGCTTCCTGTCGGCCCTGGTCAAGATGGTCACGGCCAGCGGCGTGCTGTCGGTCCTCAACGTGCTGATGTTGCCGCTGCTGCTCCTCGCGGTGCTCCCGGCCGGCATCGGCGCGGTACTCACCGCCCGCGTCGACTACGAGGTCCACTACGCGAACATCGCCGATCGCAATGTGCGCGGCATGATGCGCTGGTGGTCGACGAAGCGTCCGGGGAGTCGCGGCGAGCGTGCGCCGGTCGACCCGCAGGCGGCCCGGCGCGGCCAACTGACCGTGGAAGCACCGGTGGAGGAGATCCGGTTGGAGGACGTCACCTACCGGTACCCGGGCAAGGAGGAGCCGGCCGTCGAAGGCGTTTCGCTGTCCCTGCGGCGGGGCGAGATCCTCGCGATCGTCGGCGTCAACGGCTCCGGCAAGTCGACGCTCACCCGTCTGATCACCGGCATCTACCTCGCCGACAAGGGCCGGGTGACCTGGAACGACGTCGATCTCGCCACCGTCGCCCCGGCCACCGTGTGGAACTGCACCGGGCTGGTCCCGCAGATCTTCGCGCAGTGGCCGCTCCGGGTGCGGGAGAACGTGACGCTCGGGCAGCCCCGGACCTTCGACGACGCTCCCGTGTGGGCGGCGATCGACGCGGTCGGCATGCGCGGGGCCGTCGAGGGGTTACCGCACGGCCTGGACACCTTGCTGGCCCGGGAGGTGTTCGGCGGGGTGGAGCTGTCCGGGGGTCAGTGGCAGCGCCTGGCCTGTTCCCGGGCCCTGTACCGGCGTCCGCCCCTGCTGATCCTGGACGAGCCCACCTCGCAGATGGACCCGCGCGGCGAGCACGGGATCTTCGAGGAGATCAAGGCCATCGCCGGTGACCGCATCACCCTTGTGGTGACGCACCGGCTGGAGAACACCAAGGTCGCCGACCACATCGTGGTCATGGAACGGGGCCGCATCACCGAACAGGGCCGGTACGACGACCTCGTCCACGCCGGCGGCACCTTCGCCGAACTGCTCGCCCTCTCCCAGGACCGCTAGGTCCCCTCTCGCCGATCTCCGTGGGCCGGTACGGCCTACCTCCCCGATCTCCGTGGGCCCGCGGCGCCCGGCACCGCGGTCACGTTGCGCGCGGATCGGGGACGAGGCGGGCGAAGGAGACCGGGAGGCGTTCCGGGCCGCGCAGGATGGCGTTGTCCCGGTACGGCGGGGGGTCGGCGACCAGGCGGGGGGATTCCAGGCGGCGGGCGAGGGCGGTCAGGGCGATCTGTGCTTCGGCGCGGGCGAGGGTGGCGCCGATGCAGTAGTGGATGCCGCCGCCGAAGCCGAGGTGGGCGTTGTCGGGGCGGTCGGGGAGGAACCGGTCCGGGTCGGGGAAGCGGTGGGGGTCGCGGTTGGCCGCGGCGAGGAGCAGGCGGACGCGTGCCCCCTTGGGGATGGTGGTGCCGGCGATGTCGATGTCGGTCAGGGTGCTGCGGCCGGACATCTGGACCGGCGGGTCGTAGCGCAGCACCTCCTCCACCAGCGGCGTGGCGAGATCGGGGTCGGTGCGCAGCCGGGCGAGGGCTTCGGGGTGGCGCAGGAGTGCCAGGGTGCCGTTGGCGATGAGGTTGACGGTGGTCTCGTGGCCGGCGATGAGGAGCAGGCCGAGCGTGACGCGTAGGTCCACGGGGTCCATGGGGCCGTCCGGGCCCTGGCTTTGCATCAGGCCGGAGAGCAGGTCGTCGCCGCCGGTGGCGTCGTGGCGTGTGATGAGCCCTTCGAGGTACTCGATCAACTCGCCGCGCGCCTGCTGGAGTTCGCGGAGTTCGTCCTCGGTCTGGGTGTCGATCGGGTCCAGGCCGCGGGTGAGGCGGCGGGCCAGACTGCCGAAGAGGCGTTCGTCCTCGCGGGGCACGCCGAGCAGTTCGCAGATGACGGTGACGGGGAGCGGGTAGGCCAGGTCGCCGACGACGTCCAGCTGTCCTGGCCGCTCGCTGGTGTGGGCGTCGAGCAGCCCGGTGACGAGTGCGTCGATGTGGTCGCGCATGCCCATCACACGCGGGACGAACTGTTCGGTGACCAGGTGGCGCAGCTGGTCGTGCCGGGGCGGGTCCTCGACCAGCAGGCTCTTGCGGATCGGCTGCTGTTGTTGCGGGTTGCGGCGGTCGGCGCTGATGCGCGGGTCCCGGAGCAGCAGGCTGATCTCACGGTGGCCGCTGACCAGCCAGGTGCCGTCCTCCGTGCACACGACCGGCTGCTGGCGGAGCTGCTCGTAGAAGGGGTAGGGGTCGGCGCGGTTCTCGTACCTGAGGGCCTGGCCGAACAGGACGGAGGCGGTGTGCTGCCGGGTGGTCGCGGTCATGGTGGATCTCCCTCACTCGTGTCCGGACGGGACGGACGGGACGGACAGGACGGACAGGGTGGACGGGATGGACGGGGTGCACGGGACGGACTGGCCGGGCAGGACGGACGGGGTGCCGGGTGTGACTGCGGCTGCCGGTGCGGGGGCGGTGGGCTGCGGGAACGCGGCGTCGAGCGGCCGGAGTCGGTCCGGTCCGTCGGTGGCGTTGAGCACCGGCGGGAAGGGCGCCCCGGCCTCGATGAGGGCGGCGTATCCGTCCAGCACGCGGGGGCAGTCGACCGCGACGACGGCGACCAGACGGCCGCGTCGGCCGTAGGCGGCCACGAAGCGCTGTTCGTCGAGCGAGCCCTGGGTGACGACGACCTGGTCGGCCAGGGCGGGCAGCCCCAGGCACTTGAGGTTGACCCGGAACTGGTTGGACCAGAACGCCGGCAGGGGTTGGTGGCCGCGGTGGTCACCCGGCTCGTGGAGCATGTTGTGCGCGGCGGTACGGGCCTGGGCCACGGCGTTGTCCCAGTGGTCCAGGCGCAGCAGCTGCCCGGGGTAGCGCGGGTGCGGCCAGCGGGCGACGTCACCGGCGACGAAGACGTCCGGCACCGGCGTCCCGTCGTCGGTCCGTGCTCGACAGGCCTCGTCGCAGACCACCCCGCGGGCGTCGGCGGCCAGCCCGGAGCCGGCCAGCCACTCGGTGTTGGCGAGGGCACCGGCGGCGACCACGGCCACCTCGGTCGTCACCACGGTGCCGTCGGAGAGGACCGCCCGCCGCAGCCGGCCGTGGGCGTCGCCTTCGAGGGCGTGGACGGTGGTGTGGAGTCGCAGGTCCACTCCGGCGTCGCGGTACCAGTGGGCCGCGGCGCCACCGACGACACCGCCCAGGGCGCTCGCCAAGGGGGCGCCGCTGCGTTGGGTCACGGTCACCTCAAGCCCCAGGTCGCGGCAGACCGAGGCGACCTCGCCGCCGGTGAATCCGGCGCCGATGACGAGCACCCGGCCCGGCCCGGCGGCCAGCGCCGTGCGCAGCCGGTCGGCGTCGTCGCGGGTGCGCAGCACATGCACCCCGTGCAGGCTGCCGCCCTGCCGCTCGGGCCAGGGGCGGGCCCGGGTGCCGGTGGCGATCAGCAGTCGGTCGTAGCCGACCTGCCGCCCATCGGCTTGCGTCACCCGGCGTTCGCGCAGGTCAAGGCCGGTTGCGGGGCTTCCGAGCAGCCATCGGGCGGAGATGTCGCGCACCCGGGGCAGCAGGGTGCGGTCGGTGGGCAGCCAGCCGGACAGGACCGCCTTCGACAGCGGCGGACGGTCATAGGGCGCGTACGGCTCGTCGCCGATGAGCGTGAGCTCGCCGGTGAACCCTTCGTCTCGGAGCGCCTCGGCGGCGCGCAGCCCCGCCAGGGAGGCGCCGACCACGACGATGCGTTCGGGTGCGTTCACCGCGCACGCTCCGGCGTCAGGGGCGCGGGCTCGGTGGCCCTGCCCAGGGTGATGGCCTGTACCGGGCACGCCGCGGCGGCCCGCTCGACCTCGCGGCGCGTGCTCGGGTCGGGCGCGTAGTCGTACTCCAGCGCCTCCTCGCCGTGGAAACGGAAGACGGTCGGCGCGGCGTAGACGCACTGCCCGTAGCTCTGGCAGCGGTTCAGGTCCACCACCAGCCGGGGTGTGTCCGGCGCGGAATCGGTGCTCATTTCTTCGCTCTCCTCCCAGGTCAGAGCGGGTCCGGCGACTCTTCGGGTGGTCGGCCGTGGCCGTACGGCGGTTCGCCGGTTTCGATCGCGGACGCCATTCAGATAGCAACCACTATTCGAACTGTACACGCTATCCAAGCATTGACATAGTGCTCGCTATCCGAATAGCCTCGACAACATGAGCAGCGAGCGCGACGAACCCGTACGGCAGCGACTGACCCGAGCGGAGGCCAAGGCCCGCACCCGACGGCTGCTGCTGGACGCGGCGGCCCGGGTCTTCGCCCGCAAGGGCTTCGCCGGGGCCTCGGTGGAGGAGATCGCCGAGTCCGCGGGCTTCTCCATCGGCGCGCTGTACTCGAACTTCAGTGGCAAGGAGGCCCTCTTCCTGGAGCTGATGGCCGAGCGCGGTCTGGGCCGCGTCGCCGAGGCCGCCCAGACCCTGGACCGACACGAGGCGGGCACCGGCGAGGCCGCCGCCGAGCTGGGGCGCCTGCTGGTGGACGTCGCCGACAAGGACACCGACTTCGCCCCGCTCCAGGCCGAGTTCTGGCTCTACGCGGTGCGCAACCCGCACGTCCTCGACACCATGGCCGCCGCGTTGCGCGCACCGCGCCAGGAGCTGGAAGGCCTGATCACCACCTGGCTCACGGACCAGGGCGCCCCCTCCGAGGTCAGCGCCGAGGCCGTGGCCACGGTGGTGGCGGCACTCTTCCAGGGGCTGGTGCGGCTGCGGCGGGTCGACCCCGACAGCGTTCCCGAAGAGCTCTTCGGCCAGGCCTTGCGCTGGCTGTTCACCGGCATCGGCGCGGGCATCGCCCCCGCCCCCGGCACCGACCGGGACTGAGCCCCCAAGGAGTCACCTTCATGAACCCGGCCCCCCGGGGGCACGCCCCCGCCCGGAGCATCCGCAGGGCCTACGTCGTGGCCGGCGCGGTCATGGCCCTCATGTGGGTCGGCGAGGGCAACGAGCCCGCCTGGGCCCACGCGCTGCGCGCCACCTTCGTCCTGCTGGTCCTCCCGCCCCTGCTCCTGCGGACCGACCGCCACCTCACCACCGCGTTCCACACCTCCGCGCGCCCCGGCCCCGCGCTCACCCGGCTGATCGGCGCCCGGGTCCTGATCGTCTCGGCCTCCCTCGTCGGCAGCGCCCTCGTCGGCCACCTGTTGGACCCGCACATCGCCTTCGACGCCAGGGCGCTCGGCATCCGGCTGTCGCTGGTCCTGCTGACCGTCCCGCTACAGATCCGCGCAGCGCGCCGGGCCCGCGCCGGCGGTGTCCACCCCGCGACCCGCCCCACCCTGTCGGCGCCCCGCCTGATCTGCGCCAAGTTGGGCCTGATCGCTGCCGCGTTGCTGGCCCAGACGCTCCTCAACCCCTATGTCGCCAACGCCCAGTTGCTGGTCGCCGCCGGCATCGTCCTCACCGTGGCCGCCCTGGGTCCCACGATCCACCCCAGGCTGTTGGTCACCCACCCCACCCCGGCCCCCCGGGAGCCGAGTCCGGCCCGCACCGCCGCCTGAACGCGGGGCGGGACAACAGCGTCCTGGAGGCCCGGGACGACGTCCTCACGTTCAGCGGAACGGCCGACCCGTCGGCGTCACCCAGCCGTTCGGTCGTCATGAGTCGCTGCTCGGCAGACTGCCCTGCGCCGCGCCTCTCCTCCTCCCGTGCCCCGCCCACCGGCGCACGGGACCTCCCGGGTCAGGAAAACGTCAACGTCGCCCGGCTCCCCCACACGCGCGCCGGGCCGATGTGACCATGGAGCCCCCCATGCCCGCCGGCCCCGAGGTCCGCTCCCCGTCCCGGCGCCATGGGGCCGTTCAGGACCGGTGAGGGAGGGCCTTCGGTGGCGCCCAGGGTGATCGCGGCCGATACGCCAGGCGTACGGCCGGGCAGGCTCAAGGTGTTCCTCGGTGCGGCACCGGGGGTCGGCAAGACGTACCGGATGCTGGACGAGGGGCGCCGGCGGGTGCGGCGCGGCACGGACGTGGTGGTGGCGTACGCCGAGTGCCACGGCCGGCCGCACACCGAAGAGATGCTCGAAGGGCTGGAGGTACTGCCCCGCGCGCACCGCAGCTACCGCGGCACGTCGTTCGGCGAGTTGGACCTCGACGCCGTCCTCACCCGCCGGCCCGCGGTCGCGCTCGTCGACGAGCTGCCGCACACCAACGTGCCCGGCGGCCGCAACGCCAAGCGCTGGCAGGACATCGAGGAGCTGCTCGGCGCCGGGATCGACGTCGTCACCACCGTCAACATCCAACACCTGGAGTCCCTCAACGACGTCGTGGAGAAGATCACCGGAGTCCCGCAACGCGAGACCGTGCCCGACGAGGTGGTCCGCCGCGCGCACCAGATCGAGCTGGTCGACATGCCCGCCGAGGCGCTGCGCCGACGCATGGCGCACGGCAACGTCTACCAGCCGGAGAAGGTCGATGCCGCGCTCGCGCACTACTTCCGGATCGGCAACCTCACCGCCCTGCGGGAGTTGGCGCTGCTGTGGGTGGCCGGGCGGGTGGACGAGACGCTACAGCGATACCGTTCGGAGCACGGCATCGGCACCGTCTGGGAGACCCGCGAGCGCGTCGTGGTGGCGCTCACCGGCGGCCCGGAAGGCGAGACGCTGATCCGTCGCGCGGAGCGGATCGCGGACCGGTCGTCCGGCGGCGATCTGCTGGCCGTGCACGTCGCCCGCAGCGACGGACTGGCCTACGCCTCGCCCGCAGCGCTCGCCAAACAACGCGCCCTGGTGGAGAGCCTGGGCGGCAGCTACCACTCGGTCGTCGGCGATCACGTACCCACCGCCCTGCTGGACTTCGCCCGTGCCGAGAACGCCACCCAGCTCGTGCTGGGCACCAGCCGGCGCAGCTGGCTGTCCCGTCTGGTGGCGCCGCGCGGCATCGGTGAGGACACGGTCGAGCTCTCCGGCGACATCGACGTCCACATGGTCACCCACGAAGGAGCCGGCCGAGGCCGCCGGTTGCCCGTACCGGGCCGGCAACCGGCGCATATACGCCGCCTCGCCGGCCCGGTGGCCGGCCTGCTGCTGCCCCTGCTGCTGACCGTCGTGCTGATCCAGAGCCGCGGCACCCTCAACCTGACCAGCGAGGCCCTGCTCTTCCTGGTCACCGTCATCGGCGTGGCCTGCTTCGGCGGCGTGGTCTCCGCGCTGCTGGCGTCGCTCAGCGCATCGCTGCTGTTGAACTACTACTTCATCCCGCCGAGCGGGCAGTTCACCATCACCGAGCCCAACAACGCATTGGCCCTGGCGGTCTTCGCGCTGGTCGCCGTCACGGTCGCCGCCATCGTCGACCGCTCGCTGCGGCTCGCCCGGCGCGCGGCCAGCGCCACCGCGGAGGCGGAGACCCTCTCCTCCTTGGCCGGGAACATCCTGCGCGGAGACCAAGCGGTGCCGATCCTCCTGGAACGCACCCGTGAGACCTTCGGCATGGAGTCCGCCGAACTCGTCCCGCGAACGGACCAGGAGGCCGGGGCGGAGGGTGACGGTGACGGGCTGGTGAAGGTGCCGGCCGGGCCGGACCGCATGCTCGTCCTCCGCGGCCGGCGCCTTCCCGCCTCCGAGCACCGCGTCCTCACCGCCTTCGCGGCCCACCTGGCCGCCGCGCTGGACCACGCCCGCCTCACGGAGGCCGCCGCCGAGGTCGAACCGGTGAAGGCGGCGGATCGGATGCGGACCGCGCTGCTGGCCGCGGTCAGTCACGACCTGCGCACCCCACTGGCGAGCGGACGCGCCGCGGTCAGCTCGCTGCGCAGCACCGACGTGGACTTCTCCACGGCGGAACGGGACGAGCTGCTGGCCACCGCCGAGGATGCCCTCATCGAGCTCAACCGCCTGGTGGACAACCTCCTCGACATGAGCCGACTCCGTGCCGGAGCCCTCACCCTGCACCTCCAGCCGACCGCCGTCGCGGACGTCCTCCCCCTGGCCCTGGCGCCCCTCGCCACCCCGCCGGTGCCGATCGAGACCCGGGGGCTGACGGAGATCGGCGACGTCCTCGCCGACCCCCCGCTCCTGGAGCGCGTCCTCGCCAACCTGGTCACCAACGCGGTGCGGCACTCGCCCGCCCGGCAGCGGGTACTGGTGACCGCCAGCGCCCTCGGTACGCGTATCGAACTGCGGGTCGTCGACCGGGGGCCGGGCCTGCGCCCGGAGGACCGGGACCGGATCTTCGTGCCCTTCCAGCGCCTGGGCGACAGCGACAACACCAGCGGCCTGGGGCTGGGGCTCGCACTGTCGCGGGGCCTGGCCGAGGCGATGGGCGGCACCCTCACCCCCGAGGACACCCCCGGAGGCGGGCTGACCATGGTCCTGTCGCTACGAGCCGCCCCCACGGAGGAGCCCGTGGAGCTCCGGTAGCGAGCCCACCGGGCGGGCGTCATCAGCGGTCCGTCAAGAGGCGCGACGTCTTCGACGCACATCTCTGTGGCAGTAACCCGACGACACCCGGTACCTTTCCCTGCGGAGTGCCGGGAAGTCTGGTCGGCGACGGTTCAGCAATTGCCAAAGCCACCGAGAGACGAGTACGTGACCGACCTGACTGCCATCCTCCTTCTCGTCGTCCTCGCCACAGCGGTGGCCACGGGCGCCCGTCACTGGCGCATCCCCGCTCCCTCACTGCTCGTCGTCGTGGGCATGCTGATCGGGCTGCTGCCCTGGCCACCGGACATCCAGGTGACTCCCGAAGCGATCAGCGTGGTCGTCCTGCCGCCGCTGCTGTACGCGTCCGCCGAGGAGATCCCGTGGCGTGAACTGCGCATGGTGTGGCGGCCGGTGACCGTCCTCGCCCTCGGACTGGTGCTGGTCAGCGCGGCGGCCGTGGGCGCCGTGGCCTCCCTGGTGACCCCGCTCGACACCACCATGGCATTCGTCCTGGGCGCGGTGCTGGCCAGCACCGACCCGGTCGCGGTGACCGCGCTGGGCCGCAAGATCGCGTTGCCGCCCCGCATACAGGTGCTGGTGCAGTCCGAAAGCCTCTTCAACGACGCCACCAGCCTGGTGCTCTTCAAGGTCGCGGTGGGCACCGCCATGGCCGCGCGTGCGGTCACCCTTCCCGCGGCCGGCGGCCAGTTCGTGCTGCTGGGCGGTGGCGGTGCGCTGGTCGGCGGTGCGGTGGCGGGCGTGGTGACACTGATCCGCCGGCGGACCGAGGACCCGATCCTGGAAACGGTGATCGCCCTGGTCACCCCGTACGCCGCCTACGTGCTCGCCGAGGACCTGCACACCTCCGGCGTCACCGCGGTCGTGGTCGCGGGGGTGGTCCTCGGCAGCACCGGCCACAGGCTCACCAACGCCACCATCCGGCTCCAGGTGCACGCCGTCTACGGCACCGTGGTGTTCCTTCTGGAGAGCGTGGTCTTCGCCGTCATCGGCCTGGAACTGCCCACTCTGGTACGTCAGTTGGCGGCGGACGAAGGAAGTTGGCCGCTGGGGGTGCTCGCGGTGGCCGGCACGGTGATCGCGGTACGGCTCCTCGGCGTCCTCCCCCTCTCCGCCGTCATGCAGCGACGCCGCGGCAACGGCACGGTCACCTGGCGGATCCCCGCGGTGGTCTCCTGGGCCGGCACCCGTGGGGTGATGCCGCTGGCCGCCGCCCTGTCCATCCCGTTGGTCGCCGACGACGGGAGCCCGCTGTCGCACCGCCCGCTGGTCCTGGTGCTCACCACCGGCGTGGTCGTCTTCACGCTCGTCCTCCAGGGCTTCACCCTGGCGCCGGTCGTCCGCTGGTCCAGGATCGCCCTGGAGCCGGAACACACCGCCCGCGAGGAGGCCCGGGCCCGCGCCGGTCTCGCACAGGCCGGGCTGGACTGCCTGGACGAACTCGAAGCCGTCGAGGCCGCGCCCACCGCCCTCCTCGACCAGCTGCGCCGCGGCCTGCTGGCCCGCCTCGACCAGGCCGACGCCGACCAGGCGGACGCCGACCAGGCGGACGACACCGCCCCGTCCTCCTGGCCCTCGGCCGCCGCCTACCGAGAACTGCGCCGCGCGGTGATAGCCGCGGAATCCGTGAAGCTCCAGCGCCTCTACGCGGACAACCACATCAGCGACCTCACCCGGCGACGCCTGCAACGCAGTCTGGATCTCGAAGAGGCCGGACTCCACGAGGAGTGAGGCCGGACCCGGCGGGGGGCGGCGCCGGGCGGTGTTCGGCATCAGAACCGGTCCGGGAACTTGACCACCACCACGAGGAGCACGACCAGCGACAGCGCCACCAGCACCCCCACGATGCGCTCCACGCTCACGTCTCCACCGCCGCCTTGATCGCTCGCCATCGCGTCACAACGGTCCTCCTTCTGTTCTCCGCTCGGCGCCGGACCGCTCCACCGTGCCCGCCGACGGGGCGCCGTACGCACAGCGGGGCCGGTTCCCTGACGGAATCCGAACGGCACACCCACCCGTACGGCACCCTCCCGTACCTTCCCGCACGCCTCCCGAACTCGTCAGACCGTCGCCGTCACGGGTGGTGCCGTTCCGGCGGGTGGGGCTGGACGCCGGTCATCAGGAAGTCCAGGCCGCGGCGGGTCGACGCCACCACGACACGGTCCCCGGCGCCCAGGACCCGGCCGTGCGAAGGTCGCCAGTCGAAGCCCGGCCGGTCGAGGCGGAGGCCGCCGCCGAGCGTGTCGTTCGCGACGGGGGCACCCTGCGCGTCCGCGGCCCCGACGGCCAGGACGCGCCATTCGTTCTCGCGGAAGGCCTGGTGGACGGAGCGGCCCTCCAGCTCCGGGTGCCCGGCGACATCGACGGTGGTGAAGAGGAGGGAGCCGCGCTCGACCGGCATGATGCCCAGGACATGACGGCCCATCATGGCGGCCGCGAAGGACGGTGCGGCGAGCGCCGAGACGGAGCGGCTGCGGGTGGTGGCGTCGGGGTAGGAGGCGCGCATGGTGCGGGAGACGGTGGCGGCGAAGTCGTCGTCGTAGAGCCGCATCACCACCCGCACACGGGGGTTGGCCTCGCGGGCGGCCATGGCGATGTCGAGGTTCTCGCCGTCGTCGCGGGTGAGCACCAGCAGCGACTTGCCCTGGCGGATCCGGGCGCGGTCGAGCACCCCCGGTGCACCGGCGTCCTCCAGCAGCAGGGGTACGCCGAGTTCGCGGGCGAGGGCGACGCCGCGCGCGTGCGGATCGCGCTCGATGACGACCACCTGGTGTGCGGTGGTGCGCAGTTGGGCCAGGACGCGGGTGCCGATCTTGCCGAGGCCGACCAGCACGATGTGGTCGGCGAGGTCCTCGGCCGGCGGATGCCCTACGGAAGCCTTGCGGAACGCGTCGGTGGCGTTCATGGTGGCGGCCACGACGAGTGGGAGTACGGCCAGGCCGACGAAGCCGGCGATGAGTTGGAGCACCCGGCGGGCCGGGGACTCGTCGGTGGCCGGGTCGCCCATGGTGAAGATGTCCAGCAGCGGCAGGTAGATCGACTTCCACAGCGGGCCGGGTTCGGCCAGCGCGGTGGCCACGGCCAGGACCGCCACGATCGCGGCCAGTGCACCGAACACCGCGAGGACCTCACGGGCCAGGAACACCTTCCACGGCAGATGCGCCAATCGGTCCCGCAGCCAGGCACCGTAGCCGCGCCGGTCACGCGACGGCGGCTCGGGCGCGTGCTGGTGGGTGACCTCCTCCAACATCAGCCGGCCGTGGGTGAATTGCCGGTGGTAGGCGGTGAAGGTGTCGGGCAGCAGCTGGGTGCCCTCCTCGCCCGGCGTCTCGGGGCTGTCCTCGCTCGCCGGGTCGTCCTGGTGGGCACCGGACAGCACCGCCAGCGTGGCCAGGTCGGCGGACTGCGGCGGGGTCCGCGCCGGGCGCACCACACCACGGAAGACCTGCCCTTCGACCTGGAGGGTGTGGCCCTGGCCGACAGCGGCGGCGGCCACCAGCTCGGGCACCGCGGTGTCGGTGTCGGACAGCACCGTGGTGGACATGTCCAGCGACGCGTCGTCGGCCCGGCCGAGCGCCGACACCGCGCGGTCCAGGAGCCGTTCGAGGTGGCTGCCGCGCTCCCGGTTGTACATCCGGATCACCAGGCGGATCGTCGGGTTGAGGGTGCGGGCCAGCAGCGCGGCGGTGACGTTGACCTGGTCGTCGCGGTAGGTGAGGGCCAGCGCGGCCGCCCGCTCCACCCCCGCGGCGCTCAGCGTCCGCTCGTCCGGTCGGGCGGCCACCAGCAGCTCGACGGGCGACTGCGGATCCCGGTGCAGCGCGGCGATCTCCGGCGCGTGCCCCTCCCTCCGCGAGGGCAGCACGACGGTGACCGCCTCACCGCACACCGCGTCCAGCGTTTCCGCGAGCCGGTGGGCCAGACCGTCGTCGCCGCAGATCACCATGTGCTGGGAGCGCTGGCCAAAGGGCATGCGCAGATGGAGAGTTGACGTCACGTGATCAAGATTGCCGGGACATGACACATGGTTCCGGCGCGCACAGCAGTTCGGTGTCAAGGTTGCGTAGAGATCGCCCGGGAGCACTCACCTGCGCCGCCACGAGGGAAGGCCCGCGCACTGCGCCCCCTTGCCGTGCCCGACCCGAAATGCACCGAGAACACCCCACGGGCAGGGCCACTCCCCCTACGCCCGCAGTCCGTCAAAACGCACCACCCTTCGCACCCGTCGCCGGACAATCGTTCCCATGGTCTTCTCACGCTCCGTACGACTGTGGCTCCTCCCCAACGCGGTGCTGCTCACCGCACTGTCCCTCTGGGGCATCGTCCGCTACCCACACCTGCCGAGCCGCATACCCGGGCACATCGGCACCAACGGGGTGGACGAGTGGACGGACCGGTCGGTCGGCAGCGCCTTCATGCCGGTGTTCGTCCACCTCGGCGTGACGGTGCTGCTGACCGCCTGCGCCGAGCTGACCCTGCGCGTGACCCCGCAGGCCGAACTGCCGGACGGCGCGGGGCCGTTCGGCAATGCACTGGTGCGCTCGTCGCTCAAGCGGCCGCGCACCCGCGCCTCGGCGCTCCGCATGGCCCGGGCGGTGCTGGTGCTCAACGCGTGCACGGGCCTGTCGCTCCTGATCGGCTGCGGGGCGCTGTGGCGCTCCGCGCCGGAACGCGAGGTGCCCGGCTGGCTGTTCGTCGCGATGGTCGCGCCGATGCTCGCCGGGACGGTGCTGACGGTGGTGGCCTCGGTACGCGACCGTCGGACACCCGTGAACTGAGCCGGTGATCAGGGCTCGCGGGGACCATCCGGCCGGCCCGGCGGTCGCCGCGTCCGGGACGGCCGGCGCATCGCCACTCGCGGGCCGGTCCGCCCGGAGGCCGTCATTCCGGGCGTCCGGCCGAGGTGTCGTCCTCGACGGCGGTGAGCCGGTCGATCACCTCGACCACACCGTCGACGCTCTCGCACAGGCGCACGGCGATGGGCACGAGGCTCCTGCGCTCCAAGGTGCCGCTGAGCGTCACCGTTCCGTCGGCGACGTCCACCGTGACGGCGGAGGGCGCAACGCCCAGGGTGCGGGTCAGGATGTCCTCCAGGATCTCCTCCTGGATCGCACGGTCCCTCCGCAGGAACAGCTGCACGAGGTCCCGGCGGCTGATCACTCCGATGAGCCGGCCGGACTCATCGACCACCGGTAGCCGCTTGACCCGCTTCTCCTCCATCGTCCGGGCCGCCCGCACGGCACTCCACCCGGGCCGCGCCACCACGGCGGGGCTGGTCATGATCGCACCGGCGGTGTTCCGGCCCTGCTCGTCGGACGGCCGGCGCAGCAGATCGGCCTCGGAGACGACCCCCACCGGCCGCTCGTCCTCGTCGACGACCGGAACGGCGGTGATGTCGTACTCGTAGAGCAACCGCGCGATCTCCTGGAACGGGGTGCCCGGCTGGGCGACGACGGCATTGGGTGTCATCAGATCGGCGACGCTGCGGTGCCTCATCTCGCGCCCGTCCCTTCCGAGTCTCGTGCGTACGCGCCCACCTGCCCACCTGCCCGGATGCGCCGGTGGGGCGGGGTGGCGCACCGCGGGGTGGCCACCCGACGGGAGGTGCTGGTCCCGTCCCGGGCGTGCCGTCGGCCGGCAGGTGGCCCGACGGAGGAGTACGTGCCGCTCGATGCCGCCACCGCCTCGTCTGTCTCCATCATGCGGGACGCCGACCACCGGGCAGGTGAGGCGACGCTCGAAGGGGGTCTTCGCCGGCCGTCACCTCACCGCCAGCTGGAGACGTCGATGGACCGTGCGGAGCCGCGCGGCTCCAGCGTGCCGACCCGTACCGAGCAGCCGGGTCCCGAGAAGAAGGTCCGGGACCCGCCGCCGTGGTTGTAGACCGACCGCCCGGGTTGGACCGGCGTGGCCTCGCACTCGTGCTGCGGATCCGGCACCGCCCGCATCTCCCCGCTGAAGGAGGGCTCCGACCAGAAGCAGACCAGACCTTGCGGGCAGTCGGCCGCGGCGCGGGCCTGCGCGTCGGCCGCCGCAGTGCCCGGCGCCGCGGCGGACGGCGCCGCGCTCGTGCCGGCTCGCGCGGGACAGGTGGTGGCCAGGGCGAGGGCGGCCGCGGCGGCCAGGGAACCGAGTGCCGCATTCGCCGGACGTACGGGCGGTCCTGGGCTGATCGTGCGCACCGGCCGAGGACTCACCCGACCGGACCAGGGCCGTAGAGGCGAGTGTGCGGCAACGGTCGGAGCCGCATGCGACGTTCATGTCACTGTCACGCTTCCGGGCAGCGTTGTACGAGTCCCTTGCCGCGCGGAGCAACGCGGTGTTCGTGCGAGTCCGGGTCGAGCACGGTCACCGTGCCACCGCCGTTCTCGGTCACATAGGCGCGTCCACCCGGCACCGTGGTGATGCTGTGCGGCAGCGGCCCCACGCGTACGACGGCGATCACCTGCCGGACCTGGGCGTTGATGACCGAGACCGAGTCCGAGCCGAAGTTGGCCACGTAGGCGCCGACGCGCACGGGATAGCGTGCTGCCGCCGGTCGGGACGCGGGGGCCGGTGGTGCGCCGGCCGCGGCCAGTGCGCAGGTCAGCAGCAGGGTGGTGGCCGAGCCCGCATAGAGGCTGCGTCTGCGGCCGCGTCGTGGCGGTGTGCCCGGACGGTGCCGGCCCGGAACCCCGCCGGGCGGGGCGCTGGCCAGGGGGAGACGGTGCGTGGCTCTCCTGGATGAGTAGTGATCATTGCGGTTCCACCAGATCAGGCATCGTGGGATCGCGCAGTCGGGCCACCGGCCAGCCAGCCCCGGCCGGTGCCCCGGTGGAGTGAACGGCTCCCGACGTCGACAGAGCGCACGTCCCCGCACGATCCGCGCCGCCACCTGCACGGACGGGCCCACGCATGCGTCCGGACCCGGCCGCTCCGGTGACGGCGCGCCGGCCCCGGGGCGCGCCCCGAATCCAATTCCCTGACTAGAGTCAGAGAATGAATGCGACGCAGATCGACCAGGTACGCCGGTTCAACCGCGCCGTCACCGAACGCGTGGGCGTGCTGCACGACCACTACCTGGGGCGCGACCGCCCCATCGGCGAGGCCCGGCTGCTGTGGGAGATCGGCGAGCAGGGCCGGGACGTACGGCGGTTGCGCGAGCGCCTGGGACTCGACTCCGGTTACGTCAGCAGACTGCTGCGTTCCCTGGAGGCCGACGGACTGGTGACGGTGGACCCGCACCCGCAGGACCGACGGGTGCGTACCGTCCGTCTCACCGACGCGGGTCGCACGGAACGCGCCACGCTCGATCGCCGCAGCGACGAGCTGGCCGGTCGCCTGCTCGCACCGCTCAACGCCGCCCAGCGCGCCCGGCTGGTCGCCGCCATGGCCGAGGTCGACCGGCTGCTGACCGCCACGACGGTCACGCTGGACACCGTCGACCCGGACCATCCCGACGCCCAGCACTGCCTGCGGTCCTACGTCACCGAGGTACAGGACCGCTTCGAGACCGGCTTCGACCCCGCCCGGAGCCTGCTGCCCGACCTCGGCGAACTCCGGCCCCCGCACGGCTTGTTGCTGGTCGCCCGGCTGCACGGCGAACCCGTGGGGTGCGCCGGCCTGAAGCTACCGCCCGGCGCCCCGGCCGAGGTCAAGCGCATGTGGGTGGCGCCCCACGCACGGGGCCTCGGCCTCGGCCGCAGATTCCTGGCCGAACTGGAGGCGCTGGCCGCCCGGCACGGCCACCACGTGCTGCGGCTGGACACCAACGAGGCGCTCACCGCCGCGATCGGCCTGTACCACTCCTGCGGCTTCCAGGAGGTCGAGCCCTTCAACGACGAGCCGTACGCCCATCACTGGTTCGAGAAGCGGATCACCGGACCTGCACCCGAGTGAGGCCACCCGCCCGGGAAGCGGCCCGGCGGGGGTGGGTCACTCGCCCCCGCCGAACATGGCCGTGGCCTGCTGGCCGTGCGTCTGGTTCCGGGCGACGTACGGGCGGAGTTCCGTCTCGTACGCGGCGAACGCGGCGGTGTGGTCGCCGCCCGCCTCGGCCAGTCGGCGGGCGAGTGTCCGGGCGCCGATGAGCGCCTGTGAGGTGCCCATACCGCTGGTGGGCGCGGCGCAGTACCCCGCGTCGCCGACGAGCACGATCCGGCCACGCGACCAGCGGTCGAGGTGGACCTGGCAGGTGGAGGCGAAGTAGAAGTCGTCCGCCGCGGTCATGGCGTCCAGGAGCCGGGGCGCCTGCCAGCCGTGCCGGGCGAAGGCGGCCCGCACGGCCTCCTGCTGTTCGCCACGGCCGCGCCGGTCCAGGTCGGGCGAGGCGGTGGCGAAGGAGAGGCTGACCGTGAGCCGGTCCGGGTCCCCCGCACTGAACAGGTAGATCGCCGTGTCCTTGGAGTGCTGCAACAGCCCACGGTGGTCGAGGCCGAGGTAGTTGGTGGTGGTGAACCCGGCGCCGGAGAGGCCCAGATGCCGCACGGCGTCGGCGTGCGGGCCGAAGGCCAGCCGTCGGACCTGCGAGTACACCCCGTCCGCCCCGATCACCAGGTCGTACTCGCGGTCCGCGGTGCGCTCGAACGTGACGGAGACGCCCGTCGCGTGCGGGGTCAGCGTGGTGATCGAGTCGCCGAACACGTACTCCACGTCATCCGAGGTGATCCGGTGCAGAATCCGGGTCAGTTCCCGCTTCGGCACTTCGAGTTCGCCGGCGAACGCTTCGGCGGGCAGCTGTCCGGTCACCGCACCCGTCTCGTCCACCAAGGTGGTGCCGCGCATCGCGGTGGCGTGGCCGCGGACCTCGTCGAGGATGCCCAACTCGTCCAGCACGTCGAACGCCGCGCCGCGGAAGTCCACCGCGTAACCACTGTCCCGGGGGGCCGGAGCGCGCTCGACCACGGTGACGTCGTATCCGTCGCGGTGCAGCAAGGAGGCAAGGGCGGGTCCGGCAACGCTCGCGCCCGAGATCAGAACCTTCGTTTTCGGCATGGCAGGACCGTAGCGCCGGTTTGACCAAATGGTCAAACCGTATGGTCAAACCAAATGGATAATCCATTTGGTCAAGCCGTGGGTTAGGGTGCCGTCATGGGGAATCGAGAGGATCTGCTCGCCGGGGCCAAGCAGTGCTTGATCGAACGGGGCTGGGCCCGCACCACCGTCCGTGACATCGCCGCGGCCGCCGGAGTCAGCCACGCCGCCATCGGCTACCACTTCGGCTCCAGGGACGCCCTGCTCACCCAGGCGCTCGTGGAAGCGGTGGACGAACTGGGTGACGAACTCGCCGGCGGTGACGCCGTCGAGGAACCGGAACGCCGCTGGCAGATCCTGATCGACAGCTTCACCACACACCGGGCGCTGTGGGTGGCCCAGCTGGAGGCCGCCGTTCAGGCCGAGCGGTCCCCAGAGGTACGCGAACACCTCGCCAAGGGCCAGCGCGAGGGACGGGCAGGGCTCGGCGGCTCGGTACCGCTGGCGCTGCTGACCGGACTGATGCTCCAGTGGCTGGTCGACCCGGACCACGCGCCCTCGGGTGCCGACGTGGTCGCCGAACTCCGCGCGCTCGCCACCGAAGCGTCCTGATGCGCACGGCCCGTCCGTGAGGACCCGGGCGACCCGCTCCGCTCCGGGAGCGCGTGACGGAGATCGCCCGGACGCTCGCATCCCGCTACGCCGAGGAGCCGACGGGCACGGACCGCCCTCACCGGCCTGATCGACCGGCAGGCACGATTCGCCGCACAAGGGGTAGGCGAACGGCAGAGGGAAGCCGGACGCTGCATCACGAGGGAGGTGAACGGTGACCCGGACGATCGACGTACCCGCCACCGCGGCCGAAGCGCGGGAGCGGGTGGACGCGTTGCTGCACACCTGTCACCGACCCGTCGACGAGGCGGTGGTGATGGACGCCTTGCTGATCACCTCGGAGCTGGTCACCAACGCCCTGCGGCACGCGGGCGGGCTCACCGGCTTCGCCGTGCGCATCACCGGCGGGCGCTTGAAGGTGACGGTCGAGGACGCGAGTCCCGTCCGCCCCTCCCTCCCCGGTGACGACCGGGCGGGCCGGATCGGCGGCTACGGCTGGCCCCTGGTCCGTCGGCTCGCAACGGCCGTCGCCATCACGCCGACCGCCGACGGGAAGGGCAAGGGCATCCACGTCGCGCTGCGGCTGTGGTGACCGGGGCGGGGCTCCCGACCCGCGGACGGTGAGGGAGTGCGCCGGTGAACGCGCCCCGGATCCGGACCAGTTCGGGCAAGGTCGGGCGTGGCCGTCACCGTCGTCGACGCGCAGGTCACGGTGGCGGTCGTACGGAGCGCGCGCGGCCACACTCCCCGGTGATCTTCCGGTGCCCGACGCATGCCGGAGCCGGAGGCGGGTAAGCGGCCGCACAGGTGCCCGCGCGTGCCGGGCGGACGGGGAGGCATGATGAGCATCGTCGTGAGCGACACCTCGACCGAGCACACCATCGACCAGGAAGTCGGCCTTCCGGACGTACCGCACCCGGGCTCGGTGGCTCCCAGGGACGCACGCGAACTGTCCCGACGGTTCTTCGACCGGCTCCGGGAATGCGAAGAGGGCACCCACACCTACCAGTACGCGCGCAACACCCTCATCGAGATGAACATGTCGATGGTCCGCTATGTCGCCCGCCGTTACCGCAACCGCGGCGACGACATGGAAGACATCATCCAGGTCGGCACGATCGGCCTGATCAAGGCCATCGACCGCTTCGACCTCGACCGCGAGGTCGAGTTCTCCACGTTCGCGGTGCCCTACATCCTGGGCGAGATCAAGCGCTTCTTCCGGGACACCGGGTGGGCCGTGCACGTTCCCCGCCGGTTGCAGGAGCTGCGTTCCGAACTGGCCAAGGCCAAGGAGCAGTTGCACCTCGCGTTCGACCGCGACCCCACGGTGCGCGAACTCGCCGCCCACCTCGGCCTGTCGGAGGAGGAGGTCATCGAGGGCCTCATCGCGGCCAACGGGTACTCGGCGGACTCCCTGGACACCCCCTCCGACCCCGATCCGTCCGACCAGCGGCGCCCGCTCGCCGACGTCCTCGGCGAGAACGACCCCGCCCTGGAGACCGTCGAGGACCTCCGCACCCTCGCCCCGCTGCTACAGAAGCTCGATGCCCGCGAACGCCACATGATCGAGCTGCGGTTCGGGCAGGAGATGACGCAGTCTCAGATCGGCGCCGAACTCGGGGTCTCCCAGATGCACGTCTCCCGCCTGCTCAACCGCACCCTGACCAAGCTCCGCGCCGGCATGCTCGCCGACCGCCGCCATTGATGCGCCGGGCCCGGCGGCCCCGGGCCCGTACGAGGGGCACCGCGGAAGGCCCCGCGGGCCCACCTGACGTGCGTGGCGCTGAGCCCGGAACGCCCGTGGTGGAGGATGCTTCTGGGCGGCGGTGCGACCCGGAAGAAAAGAGATTGCCTCGGGCGCAGAGCTCACGTTGGCTGGGCAGCATGACTGAACTACGTACCCCTCGCCTCGTCCTGCGCCGATGGCATGACTCCGACCTTGAACCGTGGGCGGCGCTGAATGCCGATCCCGAGGTTCGAGAACACTTGGGCGACCTGCTCACCCGCGAACAGAGCGATGCCTGCGTGGCACGGTTCCAGGCCGATTTCGACCGACGGGGCTACGGGTGGTGGGCGGTTGAGGTGCAGGCCACGGGCGCGTTCATCGGCTTCGCGGGCTTGGACGAAGTGGACGACGACATGCCGTTCACAGGAGTCGAGATCGGCTGGCGGCTCGCCCGCTCGGCCTGGGGCCAGGGCTACGCCACCGAGGCTGCGCTGACGGTCCTGGCCCATGGCTTCGACAATCTTGAGCTTCCTGAGATCCTCGCTGTCACCACAGCCACCAACCTTCGTTCGCAGGCGGTGATGCGCCGGATCGGCATGACCCGCGACCCGGCCGACGACTTCGATGACCTCACCGAGCCCCAAGGGCCACTGCGCCCGAACGTGCTGTACCGCATCGCCCGTAGCGCGAGGAGCTGACGTCCTCCGCTGGGGTCGTTCGATCGGGCTGCGGGTGCGAGGGGGCGTCCGCTCCAGCGGAGGCCCCCTCTCGCTGCGTATGCGGGCGCGTTCCCTGCGCCGGGCGGTGCAGAGACGGAGCCTGCGCGAAATTCAGCCATCGCCGGGCGGAGCCTTCGGCCCGCCTCGCATGCCCGGCGTTCCGCTCGGAGCCGGTGAGTTGGCGGTCGTTCAACAGTGTCGCAGCGGTGCGTCCGGGTGCGTTCGGATGCGTTCGGCAGACCGGAGAGCCCCTCATCGCCGCGTGATCAACTGGCTCAAAACCTGCTGTATCGAGCACGCGGCCGACCCTACGGTAGGTTTACAGTTCACCGAAGGAACATCTGTTCGGTCGTCGCGAGACGCGCTACAGCGCGCCGCAATGCGGCTTCCGTCGCCTGTCTTCCACCCCCACACCTGGTTGGTGCCATGCCGTCCGAAGTGACATCCGCCCTCGCCCTTCCGAAGACGGTTTTCCCTCCAGCCGCACCAAAAAGGCGCTACAAGGCCGCGATCTCGTTTGTCTCGCCGGCCGCCAGCCAGCACACCTTCGAAGCACACGGCGACTGCTTTCTGGGTATCAGCCTGGAGAACAGCAACTTCCGCCAGGACAAGGTACGCAGCATGGCCGACTGGATATCCCAGAGATTTCCACGGTGCACCGTGCTCGTCGGGGACAGCATCCATCGCATCACCCTGGAATCCACTCGCGGTCTGCATCCGTCGGAAGCCCTGAGCGAGGCGCTGCGCCTGGGGCGTGAATTCATCAGGGATCACGCCCCAGCATTCGAAGAGTTGCGGGAGCGCACGGACTTCACCTTCGTCAAGTGCAGTGAGGTCCAGTCCTGGGACGCCTACCAGGGGTACCACCGAGTCCTGCGGGACTACTTCGACGAGGACGCCGCGTTCCGTGCCTCCGTCGAGTCGTTCGGCCGCCGCTACCACAGCAAGCATTCGGATGGAGCCTCGCCAGAAGACCTGGAACGGCGTATCCGGAGGTCCTCGGACTACTTCCTGGAAGAGTACGCCGTCTTCTGCTGTCTCAAAGAACGCGGCCTGCCGGTCATGCTCTACCCGGGATCGTTCGACACCCTCTACGAAATCGCCGCGGGCCAACACGGGGGAGCACCGAAAGAACTGCGCGACCTCATCGTGGTGTCCCTTCAACTCCGAGGACGCTGACCGTTTCCGCGGCACGCCCCGCCGGGCTCACCAACTTCCCCGAACAGCACACCTGGTCGCCGTCCCAGGGCACCGCGGTCAGGATGGCCCCGTCGTGCCGGCGTCCGTAGCGACAGCTCACCGGGTGGCCGAAGTCGACCTCGGCGACTCCGGCGACCGGCCGTAGGTCCGCGAGGCGGGCGTCGTCCGGCAGCCCGGCGGCCGCCGCTCGCAGCACCGGGTCGTCGGACGCCCTGGCGTCGGACGTGGGGATGGGCGCGACGAACACCCGATCCTCCGCGTCCCACCACCGGCTGTTGAACGCCGTCCCGAAGGCGGCGATGTCTTCCGTCCCCGCCTCGGCCACCGCCTGCTGCACGCAGTCGCCCAACTCCCGCAACCAGTCGGGCAGGGAGAGCGCCAGGCGCCGGGTGTCGGTGGCGTCCCAGAAGAGGAAGACCGGCCCCCAGGCACCGGTGTCCCGGTCGACGTCCACATAGGTGTGTCCGTCACCGTGGTCGAGGTAGACGAACCAGTGGCTGCCCGGACCACCCACGTGGTCGAGGTACCAGCCGACGTCATGCCCGAGGTATGCACCGTTGTTGAAGGACTCGGTGAAGTCGATGTGCTCGGCCGAGGTGTGGCCGTTCACGACGGAGCGGTAGACGCGGGCGCCACCCCCGGGATCACAGGGTGTGCGTGCAGCCGTACTGGCCGTAATACCACTCGTATTGGCCGGTCACCCAGGCATCCGCCCGGACCGTGAAGGTGCCGCGCGGAGGCGGGCAGTGGAACGTCGTGGTGGTGAGGTCGCCGCCCGGCGGGGGGCTCGACGACGCGGTGGCTGTGGAAGCGAGACCGGCGCCACCGACGCTGAACAGCGCGGCGATGAACGCTATCGCGATGACCTTCTTCATGACTTCTCCCAGTTCCAACGCGTGCGTGAACTGCCTCTGGGGCCTGGGCACTCACCGCCTCATCGCCCCACGGAGGCCATCGACCAACGGCGCTCACCTCCTCACGAACCACTCAGGACCGCATCGTCACGGAGACACACAGAGGACCCTACAAGCAACTGCCTCAAATCGGAACAATAGTAAAATTCATCGGGCGAACGGCAGCCCATCCACCCTGGAGCGCTGAGCAGCAGATGACCGGCAACCCCGGCGAGACGCCGACCCCGGCACCGACCGGCGCCGACAACGGGCCCGCCGTCTCCCGTCGGGAGTTCGACGCGCTGTTCGAGACGGTCCGCACCTGGGGTCGGTGGGACCCCGCCGACCGCGGCGCGTGGAACCGCGTGACCCCCACCCACGTGCGACGGGCCACCGCCCTGGTCCGGTCCGGAACGGTCGTCCCGCTGGCGCGCCCGTGGAACACCGCACCCGGCCCCGACAACGGCAAGCCCGCCCTGCACTACATGTCCGACCTCGGCGACGTCGAAGCCCCCGAACCCACCACCCACAAGGACTTCATCGCGGCCGACTACCACGGCAAGGCCGTCAGCCACCTGGACGCGCTGTCCCACATCGCCTACCGGGGGCAGCTCTACGACGGCCGCACCGCGCGCGAGCTCGTCGATGCCGGCGGCGCCCGATTCGGCGCCGTCTCGGCGCTCGGTCCGCTCGTGACCACGGGTGTGCTCCTCGACCTGCCCGCCGTCGCGGGGGGCGGCTGGCTGGAGCCGGGACGGGCCGTGCACGCCGAGGACATCGTCGCGGCGGAGCGGGCGCTCGACGTCACGATCGGCGAGGGCGATGCGGTGCTGCTGCGCTCCGGCAGCCCGCTTCGCCGCCGGGAGCGGGGCGCCTGGAACCCCGACACGGCGAGCGCGGGCTTCCATGTGGACGCCGTGCCCCTGCTGGCCGAGCGCGGTATCGCCCTGCTCGGCGGGGACGGCGACAGCGATGTGCGACCCTCTCCGGTGGACGGTGTGCACTCCCCGGTCCATGCGCTGACGATCGCCGGCATGGGGGTGCCCCTCCTGGACAACCTCGACCTCGAAGCGCTCTCCGCCGCCTGCGCCGAGGCGGGCCGCTACGCGTTCCTGCTGCTGGTCGCCCCGCTGAACATCCCCGGCGGCACGGGCTCGCCGGTCACCCCGGTCGCGATCCTGTGACGGCGCGGCGCAGGCCCCGTCACCCCGGCGATCACGGCGGCGAGCGGCCGGCCGGGCCGTCGGACCGAGAGGGTCCCCGGCCCGACGGCCCGGCCGGCACCCCGGGAAATCCGCGCTTCTCTTCCCCGTCCACGGTCGGTACTGTCGCATAGACGAAGCCCTACAATTGGATCAAATGGTACAGATGCTCCGTTGTGCGGTGGCCATGGCGGCAGGTACCGACAGGGGAAGTGATGTGGATGGGGCTCGTGGGAGTTGACCTCGGCCCCGTACGTGCACGTGACCGGTTCCTTCACGGCGAGTCGGTCGAGGGGACCGTCAGAAGTCCGATCTTGGATTCGTGGCAGCGTTCCCAAGCGCTGGGCCTCTCACCGGAAGGATGCGAGCTCCCCTACCGCCAGGATCTCGACCTGGACGGTCCGCTCGTGCACGCCGCCGGGCCCGTACTGGACCGGCTACAGGCCCTGTTCTCGGGCAGGAACATGAACGTGTCCCTCGCCGACGGGCGCGGGGCGGTGCTGCAACGCCGATTCGGCGAGGCCTCTCAGGTCAGGCACCTGGCCGCGATCCAGAGCGTCCCCGGCTTCGTGTTCGCCGAGCAGTTCGGCGGGACCAACGGCATCGGGCTGGCGCTCGCGGAGCGGCAGTTGATCAACGTGTACGGCGCCGAGCACTTCGCCGAACGCTCCCAGTCCAACGCCTGCTCGGCGATACCCATCCGGGACCTGCTCAGCGGACGCATCGAAGGCATCCTCTGCTTCGGCTACCCGCTCACCGACGCGGACGCGGAGCTGAACGGCGTGATCCGCAGAGCGGCCGGAGCCATCGAACGGCGACTCCTGGAGCAGAGCTCGGCCCGGGAGCGCGCTCTGCTGGAGGCCTACCTCGACGCCCGGCACCACGCGCCGATCGGCGACGGAGTGCTGGGCGAGCTCGCCGAGAGCGGGCTGGACTGGCGGGACCAGATGATCCTCAAGGAGCGGGCCACCGATCTGATCTCCCTGGCGCAGCGGGCCGCCATCGAGGTTCCGCTCCCCAGCGGCCGACGGGTCACCCTGCTGAGCCGCCCGGTGACCAGTCCTTCCGGGGTGGAGGGCGTGGCCATCGAGGCGATCTTCCCGGCGCGGCACCAGCGCCTCGCCGTCCCCGCCACGGGCGGCACCGCTCCCGACCTCCTGGCGGAGCAGATCCTCGCCCCCGCCGTCCCGCCGACCGGGCGTCGTCCCGACGTCGTGCCCGGCCGCGCCGCCCCGACGACCCGCCCGCCCGGCGCCACCGGACGCACCGCCGACCGGATGACCAGCGGGCTGGTGCTGGTGGGCGAGCCGGGGGTCGGCACGTACGCGGTGGCGGCCCGGCGCCGCCTGGAGCTGCTGTCCGAGGCCAGCGCCCGCATCGGCACCACCCTCGACGTGAGCCGCACCGCCGAGGAACTCGCCGAGATGGCCGTCCCGCGCCTGGCCGACTTCGTCACCATCGACCTCCCCGAGGCGGTACTGCGCGGCGAGGAGCCTAACGACCCCCGCGCCGACCTGCACCGCACGGTGGTCCACGGCTATCGGGGCGACTGCCCCTTCTACCCCGCCGGTGAGCCGGTCGACCTGCTCCCCAGCACTCCCCAACTCCGCTGCCTGGCCAGCGGAGAGCCGGTACTGGAACCCGACCTGCGGGCCGCCACGGGCTGGATCGCCCAGGACCCCGGGCACGCCCGGCGGCTCCTGGACCACAACGTCCACTCCCTGATCGCCGTCCCCCTCCTCGCCCGCGGCATCGCCCTGGGCGTGGCGAGCTTCTACCGCTCGCGGGACCCCGCCCCCTTCGGCGACGACGACCGGTCACTGGCCCAGGAGCTCGCCACCAGGGCCGCCATCTGCATCGACAACGCCCGCCGCTACACCCGCGAACACAGCACGGTCCTCGCCCTACAACGCAGCCTGCTGCCGCAGAGCTTCCCCGACCTGAACGCCGTCGAGATCGCCTACCGCTATCTGCCCTCCGAGTCCGGGGTCGGCGGGGACTGGTTCGATGTCATCCCTCTGTCCAGCAGCCGCGTCGCCCTCGTCGTGGGGGACGTGGTCGGCCACGGCCTGCACGCCGCGGCGACCATGGGCCGGCTGCGCACCGCCGCCCGCAACTTCGCCGAACTGGACCTCGCGGCGGACGAGGTCCTCACCTGCCTCGACAACCTCGTCGGGCGCCTCGACCGGGACGAGGGCAGCGAGGAGATCACCACCGACCGCACCGGCATCATCGGCGCCACCTGCCTGTACGCCGTCTATGATCCGGCCTCGCAACAGTGCGTGATGGCCCGGGCCGGCCACCCCCCGCCCGCGCTGGTCCACCCCGACGGCACCGTCACCTTCCCCGACCTGCCGGCCGGCCCACCCCTGGGCCTGGGCGGGCTGCCCTTCGAGACCATCACGTGCCACCTCCCCGAGGGCAGCCAGCTCGTCCTCTACACGGACGGACTCATCGAAGAACGCCACCGCGACGTCGACGTGGCCCTCGACCGGCTGCGCAGTGCTTTGGCGCACCCGAACCGCCCGCCCGAGGAGACCTGCGAGGACGTGCTCCGGACCGTGGTGCCCCGCCACCCCACCGACGACATCGCCCTGCTCGTCGCCCGCACCCATGCCCTGGACGCACACCGGATCGCCACCTGGGAGCTGGCCGCCGACCCGGCGCTCGTCTCCGGCATCCGCGCCGCGGTCACCCGTCAACTGACCGCATGGGGGCTGGACGAGGTCGCCTTCGCCACCGAACTGCTGCTCAGCGAACTGGTCACCAATGCCATCCGCTACGGCAGCACCCCCATCCAGGTGCGCCTGCTCTACGACCGCACGCTGACCTGCGAGGTCGCCGACGCCAGCAGCACCGCCCCGCACCTGCGGCATGCGGCCACCACCGACGAGGGCGGCCGCGGCCTGTTCCTCGTCGCCCAACTCGCCCAGGCCTGGGGCACCCGCTACACCACGAACGGCAAGGTCATCTGGGCCGAGTGCGCACTGGAACTGTCGGGCGGAAAGCTCGGCACCGCGGAAGTGCATTTCGACAACATTCCCGCTATCTAGGGGTCCATCCGGCATTCATCTCAAAGCGGGTCGTAGCATGGCGGACACCGAGTGACGGATACCGGCAGCCCCCTGCCGGCAGTACGGCGCCGAGCCGCACGACGCGGCGCCGCCGCCCCCGCGAAACGCCCAGCAGCACTGCCCCGTCGTCAGGAAGAATCGAGAGGCCGCCCCCGGAGAAGTCTGTGCCCGACGCTCCTGACCACCCCCCTCCCCCGCACCTCGGCCGCGAGCCCCTCGTCCGCGTGCACGGCCTCAGCAAGCGGTTCGGCGGCACGCTCGCGCTGGACGCGGTCGACCTCGACGTGCACTCCGGCAGCGTCCTCGCCCTGCTCGGTCCCAACGGTGCCGGCAAGTCCACGCTGATCAAGGTGCTCGCGGGGGTCCACCACGCGGACGAGGGCGAGGTGACGGTGGCCGGGCACCCGCTCGGCACCGAAGCGGCCTCCCGCACCATGTCCTTCATCCACCAGGACCTGGGGCTGGTCGAGTGGATGACGGTCGCCGAGAACGTTGCCCTGGGCACCGGCTATGCACGCCGCGCCGGTCTGCTGTCCTGGCGGAGGACGCGCCGGCGATGCGCCGAGGCCCTCGACATCGTCGCCGCGCACCTCGACCCCCGCGCCCCGCTCGCCGACCTGCCGCGGGCCGAACGCTCCCTGGTGGCCATCGCCCGCGCGCTGTCGACCCGGGCCGAACTCATCGTGCTGGACGAGCCGACCGCCAGCCTCCCGGCGGCGGACTGCGCCCGGCTCTTCGACGTCCTGCACACCCTGCGCGACCAGGGCCGCGCCATCGTCTACGTCACCCACCGGCTCGACGAGGTGTACCAGGTCGCCGACGTCTTCGCCGTGCTGCGCGACGGCCGCCTGATCAGTCGGGGGCCGCTGATCGACTACAGCCCGGCCCAGCTGGTGCACGACATCGTGGGTCATGACCCCGGCGGCTACCGGTTCGCCCCCGCCGCGGGCCGAGCCGTGCTGCGCCTCGACCGGGTACGGACCGGGCCGACGGCACCGGTCAGCCTGGAACTGCGCGCCGGCGAGATCCTCGGCATGGTGGGGCTCACCGGAGCCGGGCACATGGAACTGGGCCGCGCCCTCGCCGGCGCCCGGCCCCTCGTCGGCGGGCGGGCCCTGCTCGACGGACGGCCGTACCGGCCGGGCAGCGTCGCGGCCGCGGTCGAGTCGGGCGTCGGGTTCGTGACCAGCAACCGCCAGGAAGAGGGCTGCGCCGCCGAACTGACCGTCCGGGAGAACTTCCTGGCCAACCCGCGGGCCGGCGGCCTCCCGGCCCTCCGGTGGATCAGCCCCCGGCGTGAGCGGGCCGAGGCCGCCGACCTGATCCAGCGGTTCTCGGTGTCCCCCCGGGACACCGAGGCACCGATCTCCACCCTGTCCGGAGGGAACCAGCAGAAGGTCATGGTGGGCCGGTGGCTTCGGATGCCCCGCAGGCTGCTGATCCTCGAGGAGCCGACCGCCGGGGTGGACGTCGGTGCCACCACGGCGATCTACCGCCTGCTCCGGGACGCACTGGCCGACGGCCTCGCCGTCCTGTTGCTCTCCACCGACTTCGAGGAGGTCGCCCACGTGTGCCATCGCGCCCTGGTATTCGTCCGCGGGACGGTGACGACGGAGCTGAGCGGCGAAGCCCTCACCGCCACCGCACTCGCCCGCGCCGCCTCGGCCATGCCGCCGGTCACCGGGACGACCGGACGATGAGCCCCTCCCCCCGTCGTCCGATGGACCGCCGCCTCGGACACCTCATCGGCGCCTACGGCCTCCTGGCCCTCGCCGCCCTGCTGTTCCTGGCCTTCTCCCTCGCGCTGCCGGACACCTTCCCCACCCTGGACAACATCTCCGAGGTGCTGTCCAACCAGTCGATCCCGGCCGTCCTGGCGCTCGGCGCGACGATCCCCATCGTCACCGCCAAGTTCGACCTGTCCCTCGGCTACGGACTCGGCCTGGCGCACGTGATGACCATGCAGCTGATCGCCAACGAGGAATGGCCCTGGCCACTCGCCTGCCTCGTGGTGGTCCTCGGCGGGGCCGTGGTCGGCACCTTCAACGGTGTGGTCGTCGAATTCGCGAAGATCGACTCCTTCATCGCCACCCTCGGCACCGGCAGCATCCTGTACGCCGTGACCGGCTGGATCACCAACGGGGCCCGGATCATCCCCGGCCCGCACGGGCTGCCGGCTGCCTTCACCGACCTCTACGACTCCAGGTTCCTCGGCCTGCCGGTGTCCGCCTTCTACGTCCTCGCCCTCACCGCCGTCCTGTGGCTCCTCCTGGAACGGCTGCCCCTCGGCAGGTACCTGTACGTCATCGGCTCCAACCCCCGCGCCGCCGACCTGGTGGGCATCCCCACCCGACGCTATGTCATCTACGCCTTCGTCGGATCCGGCCTGGTGGTCGGCGTCGCCGGCGTACTCCTCGCCGCACAGCAGCGGATCGGCAACCCCAGCGTCGGCCTGGACTACCTGCTGCCCGCCTTCGTCGGTGCGCTGCTCGGCTCGACCGCGATCAAACCCGGCCGGCCCAACGCCCTGGGCACCCTGGTCGCCGTCGTCGTCCTCGCGATCGGCCTCACCGGCATCGGGCAGCTCGGCGCCCAGTTCTGGATCACCCCGCTGTTCAACGGCACCACCCTGCTCCTCTCCGTCGGCATGGCCGGCTATGCGGCACGCCGACAGCTGCGGCAACGCCGGGCCGAACCTCCCCGGCCGCTCCCCGACCTGCCCGAGGCCACCCCGTGACCGCCGCCCGGCACCACCGCGTCACCGCCGCGCGCGGGGCGGCCGGGCACCGTCGCACCGCCCTGACCCGCGCAGCCGCGATGGCGGTCGCGGCCGCAGCCCTCGCCGGCGGCACCGGCCTGGTCGGCTGCGAGCGCGGGGCGTCGGTCGGCGGCGGGCCCCCGTCTGCGCGTCCGACGAAGACCGGTTGCCCCACCGTCCTGGCGGGCGCCACCGCGGCCGTCCGGCGGGCCGAGCGGGCCCACCCCGCAGCGAGCGGCCCCACCGGTGGCCCCACGGCCGTACGCGACAAGCGCATCGTCTACGTCGCGCAGACCATGATCAACCCCGGCGTCGCGGGCGCCGCCCAGGGTGTGCAGGAGGCCTCCGAGGCCATCGGGTGGGACCTCCGGGTGATCGACGGCCAGGGCACCCCCGCCGGGATCCAGGCGGCGTTCAGCCAGGCCCTCGCCCTCCGGCCGTCGGGCATCGTCATCGGCGGATTCGACCCCAATCTGACGTCGCAACAGGTCGCCAAGGCCACCGCGGAGCACATCCCGCTCGTCGGCTGGCACGCGGTCGGCACCCCCGGGCCGAGCAGGCACCCGAAGCTCTTCAGCAACGTCACCACCAAGGTCGAGGACGTCGCGAAGATCAGCGCGGACTGGGTCATCGCGCACTCCCACGGCAACGCCGGAGTCGTGGTGTTCACCGATGCCTCGATCCCGTTCGCCAGGACCAAGTCCGACCTGATCGAGAAACAACTGGCCACCTGCTCCGGCGTGCGGCTGCTGGCCGTGGAGAACATCCCGATCTCGGACACCAGCAGCAGAACGCCCCAGGAAGTCTCCTCACTCCTCTCCCGCTTCGGGGACCGGTGGACCCACTCCGTGGCCATCAACGACGTCTACTTCGCCGACGCCGCCCCCGCCCTGCGCGCGGCACGCAAGAAGGGCGCCGATGCCCCCTTCAACATCGGCGCGGGCGACGGCGACCCCTCCGCCTTCCAACGCATCAACAGCAGACAGTTCCAGACAGCCACCGTCCCCGAGCCGTTCTCCCAGCAGGGCTGGCAGATCCTCGACGAATTCAACCGCGCCTTCCACGGCACACCCGCCAGCGGATACGTCGCCCCCGTACACATCGCCACCGCCGCCAACAGCCGCGGGGCGACCACCTGGGACCCACCCGGCTACCGCGCGCAGTACCGGAGAATCTGGGGCAGGTAGCCCCGGGCGCACCCACCACATACCGGCGGTGCACCGGGCTCCAGCACCCCCTCCGCCACTCCACTCACGGCGGCAGCAGTAATCGATGTCATTGATCGCGACGTCTGAGAGTCCCATTGCGCGGACTCCGCCGTCCCGGAAATGGATTCCACACTCTCGCGTACGCCCCCGGTCTGGTCGCCGAGTTGGCGCGTGCCGCCGACAGGCCTTGGCTGTCCGACCGGATCGCGTCCACGTCGGCAGGTCCTTTGCTGGTGTGGGTGCAGCAGTGCGTGCGGGCCGACACTGGCCCAACCGTCGCGGGCCCTGGGTGGACGCTTCACATGGCACACCGGCCCCGGCCCATCGCCCGCGAACTCACCCCGCTCCCTGACCACGCACGCTGGCACTGTCGGCAATCGGCCCCTGATGGAACCCGCCCTGGGCCCTGGAGTGGCAGCGCCCAGTACGACACACTTCTGCACGACCAGCAGGACCTGCTCGCCCAGATCGGTTTGAGCGCGGACCGGGCCCGCAGCGCTGCCGCCCGGCCTGCCGAGAACGAGGCCGGCTTCGCCACCGGACTTGGCTACGCCCGCTCCTACCACGCCGCCCGCGGGACAACCCACGCCCTGCCCCGGATACACGCAAGCCCGCACTGAACAGCCTCCTCGCGCCCCGCGCCCACACGGGGCGGGACGGAAGGTCCTGCACGCTCTCTCGCACAATCCGTCGCGCTGCGCCTACTCGTCGTCGAATCCCGACTCCATGGCCAATCTGAGGTCGGTTCCGGAGGGAACGATCTTGACGTACAGGCCTGTGAGCTGACCGGCGAGTTGGGCATTCAGACCGCCTCGTCCGATGGCACCCCGGAGTTGGTGGCGAGGGACGGCGACGACCGCTCGCTGGCCGTCGGTGAGAATGTCGGTCGGCTGGGCGTAGGCGAGGGCGTTGGCCAGCAGAGTCCGCTGGTCGCTGGAGTAGGGAACGATCTCGATCTCTTCGTTGGTCATCCCTCCGGAGAGCAGACGCTGGGAGCCCACTATTCGCTCGGCGCGCTTTCCGATGAAGAAACCTCTGACGCTGTTCGTCGGCCTGGTGGGTGCCACGGCAATTCTTGTTCGGGCTCCGGGGACCCGGGCGATGCCCGTGATCGCCAGCTCGCCGGTCGTCAGCTCGGGCACGAAGCCGGCCAGGACACGCTCAACCAGGGCTGTGGCGGTGAGAGACAGGACGAGGGCACCACCCTCAAGGGCCGACGGCCCCACCGACAGCGCGCCGTCGCCCAGCTCCAGGACCAGCGCGACGAGGGTGTCCCCCCTCCCCAGGCGCAGGCCGGGGAGGGAATTGTGGAGCTCCTGGAGCTCCCACATCGGCAGAACCGCCTCGTATGCCTGGCCGGTGGCCGGGTTGTGGACAGCGCAGCGGTACCCGTCCGGCGCCGATCCGACGACGCGCGCGGTCACCGCCATCCCGGGCGCCGGGAAGCGGTCGGGGTGGTCGCCGGAGTCGTTCATGATGAACGCGGCGGCCTCGTCGGGTGTCAGGAGCAAGGTGTCCACGGTGAGCCGGACCAGCCCGACCGCCCGCGGATAGCAGCGTTTGCAGGTGACCAGGCCGTTGTCGCGCACCTTCAGGACGAGGTCCGCGTGATCGCCCCGGTCGCGGGGGCAGGTCCACCGCAGTCCGTCGTCCGAGGCGGCACCGAGTCGGCCAAGCAGCGCCAAGGGGTCCGTCGCGTTCGCCTCCGCAATCCGCTGGTTGAACGGCGACACCCGGGGCACGGGGACGACCTCGGTCAGCTCGTTTCCCTGCACCAGCTCCTTGCGGTACAGCTGTGCTGCCTGCCTGATCCCCTCCAGGTCGAGGCCCTGCCCTTGGGTCGACTTGTCGACCGGAAGCGGTTCGGTGCCGGTGGACAGCACCGGGAGGCGCCAGTTGCTTCCCTTGGTCCGCAGGGTCCCGACCCTGGTCAGCATGCCCAAGGCGGCCGACGCGGAGTCCGGCGCAACCATGCGCAGCCGTGCCGCGTATCGCACCGCCCCCGCGGTGCGCTCGTCGAGCCACCCGTCAGGTTCGGGCGGGAAGGGCACGGTGAGCATGCCGTCCACATGTGGGCCACCCACCTGTGCCCAGTGCAGGAACTCTCCGGGTTTCACCACATCGCCGACGCCCTCCGTGTGTGACCTGGAGTCGGCCAGTTCGAGCACCCGGCCATCCGCGTAGGCGTCCAACCACCGGTGGGTGAATCCCACCATCGCGGCGTAAGTCGCCAGGGCCAACGCCCCGGGAGGGGCGATATAGACGATCCTCGTTGCCGTGTCGCCCAGGGTCAGGCCGCTGGCCCGCAGCGCGTCGATCGTCGCGGACTTCGGGTCGGCTTCCTCCCCGAAGACCCACGGTATCTCCAACTCGTTCACCGCCAGGCCGGGCGGCGTCGGTGGCGAGTGCGTTGTCCTGATCGCGAGGTCGTACCGCAGCAGCGAGTCGGCGGGCGCGGGGGCGCCGGGCAGCGGCACGCCCAACGGGCGCATGACCTGCTCGTCCACCCAGTTGGAAGTTCCTTGGCCGGTGGATGCCTGCTCCTGGCCATCCGGCTGGGGCAGCCAAGCCAGGGAGGCGGGCACGCTGCCACTCAGTTCGGCCAGGCGGCCGAGGACGAACTGGGAATCCGGGGCGGCGGCGTGGCGCTTGAGCCACCCGGAGGCGGCGGAGACGGCCCGTGCGGTGTCCTGTGGGCCGAGATCCGCGCGGGACAGCAACGGCCGAATCACGAACCGGGCATCCGCGGCGGCGGCATGGCAGTCGAGCCACGCCAGGCCGGAGGAGATGGCTCGTCGGGCGTGCTCGGGGCTGAGCTCAGCACGAGACAGGAGCGGCCGAAGCACGAACTGGGCGTCCCGGTCGACGGCGTGGCGGTCGAGCCACGCAAGAGCCAGAGCGGCGGCGCGCTGGCTGTCCGTAGGGCCGAGGTATACGCGAGACAGGAGAGGCCGAAGCACGAACTGGGCATCCCGGTCGACGGCGTGGCGGTCGAGCCATACAAAGGCCGGAGCCAGCGCACGCCGCCTGTCGGCAGGGCCGAGGTCCGCGTGGGACAGCAGTGGCCGAAGCACGAACCGGGCATCCGCTGCTGCGGCATGACGGTCCAGCCAGGCCAGGGTGGCCGAAACCACCCACGCACTCTCCCAGGGACCGAGGTCCGTACGGGACAGCAACGGCCGAAGCACGAACCGGGCATCCGCGGCGGCGGCATGACGGTCGAGCCAGGCGAAGGCGGCAGCGATCACCTGTCCGCTGTCCCGTGGGCTGAGTTCCGTTCGGAAAAGCAACGGCCGAATCACGAACCGGGCATCCGCGGCGGTGGCATGACGGTCGAGCCAGCTGAGCGTGCGTGCGGCGGCTTCCTGCACGGTCTCCGGCGGCAGATCGGCCCGCGCAACCAGCGGGGAGAGCACGTAACTGGCTTCGAGTATCCGCCAGTGGGTCCTGAGCCAGGCCAGCGCGGTGGGTACGAGCAGCAGGGCGCCGCCCGGTGAGAGGTTGCGCAGGCCGCGGTAGAGGAGGTGGCGGGCGTCGACGCTGGCACCGAAGTCCCGGAGCCAGGGGTCGACGACCTGCTCCCAGCACCGCACGGCGGAGCCGGACCAGGGCGCGCCCGAGCAAATGGCGCCGAGAGCGTAACCACCCACGTCGGAGCTACGGCGCAGGATCTGGCCGATGGCGGCCGCGTTGGCTGCGAACCAACTGTCCAGTACCGGAGTCAAGGCCTCGGACCGCTCGGCGAGCCCCAAGTCGTTGGCCAGCCGGCCGACGTTGACGGCAAATCGGCCGATGGTGCGGGGATCGGTCAGGCAGCCGGCCAGCAACGCGTGGGTCCACGCGACGTCCGGGCTGGTGTCGCTCTCCGGGAGCAGGACGGACTCCATGAGCTGATCGGCGACCGCGTCATGGGCGATCGCGAGCACGCCGTTGTGCTGCTCCAGCCAGCCGAGTGAGATGAGGGTGGCCACGACGTCCTCGGCCCTCGGCGTTGCGCTGGCCGCTTCGACCAAGGAAGCGTGGGCAGCGGCCGTTATCTCGTGGAGCGGTTGTGGGCTGGCAGCCGCCGCAGCGGCGGCTGCCAGCAACCCGGATGAGGCTCTGGCGGGCGTGAAGTCGTCTGCGCGGCCGGGGATGGTCAAGCCATCCTCTCTGAGCCGGCTTTCGAGCCAGGCGGACAGCTCATTACCGGACCGCTGTGCAGCAGCCTCCGGAAGTGAGTGCCCCGCCTTCACCCGGCGTTCGATCTCGCGGGCGATCAGCAGTGCGATGATCGGCCGTCGCCCGCTCACTTCCATCATGCGCACCATGCCGAGCTGCCGGAGAGCGCTGGGCGCCAGCTTCCGCAACGCGTTCTCGGTGACGAGGCGTTGGAACGAGTCGTCCTGGCGCAGCTCCACCTCGTCGAAGAGCTCGTGCAGCCGGGCCCGGTCGGCCTTTCGCAGCCAGCCAGGACGGACCGACGCGAGCACGGCCACCGTGATGTCGTTCCGACGGGCCTCGGGAATCAGCCGGTGGCGCAACACCGCCGGGTCCAGCTGCGACTCGTTGAGATAGTCGATCACGACGAGGACGGGGGTTGGCTCCGCGAGCGTCCGTTCGATGAGCTCGTTGATCATCTCGCGGTCGTCGCCAGGCATGACGTGCAGCACCCGCCAGCCGACCTTCAAGGCCTCGTTCCCGACCTCGATGCCGGTGCGGGTCTTGCCGGTGCCCGCCGCACCGACCAGCAGCACACCGCGGCCGTCTGACTTCAGCAGCTTTCTGAACAGCCGTCTCGGGTGAGCCGGGTGGTCATCGCCCGGTGAGACGAAGGGCAAGTGGTCACTGGTCAGGTTCTTCTTGAAGTCGCCGAATCCGTCGACGAGTTCCTGTTGCGGGAGCACCGCCCGCAACGGGTTTCCGGGCGGCTTGCCGGGCGGCTCGATCTGCACGCTGCGCGGAGGTACCCCGTTGAGCAGCAGGATGTCCTCGAACTGCGGGTCCTGCAGCGCCCGGGTTATCGGCTCGGCTTCTGCGCTTCCGGTGCCCGCGGCCGGCAGCCGCTGCGCCTGCACACCGATCAGCAACCGGCCGTCCTCAGTGAACAGGGCCGCGCCCGACATCCCCTTCCAGGGATCACTGGTGCGGTCCTGGGGCGGGGCGGTGATGACTGTCAGGTCCAGCAGCCCCGACTTCAGGTTGGAGCCCAGCTGAACGAATCCGCCGACCTCGCGGCTGTCCCGTCGGCGCAGGCCGCTCACGTCGGCCGTCTCGCGCCGCAGAGCGAAGGCCGGAAAACCGATCCCCATGAACGGTACGCGACCGATACCGTCCGGCAGGCTGCCGAAGGCGACCGGCGGCACGGCAGCCGCCGCCGTGGTGGAGTCCAGGCGCAGCAGCGCGAGATCCTGCCCAGCGGCACGCCACACCGGTGTTGCGAACAGCTCGACGTCACCGCCTCCCAGGCGGACCGCGTAGGAGGGATCGCCATCGCTGTCAAGCAGGTGAGCTACCGTCAGGACCAGCTGGGAGCTGATCCGGTAGCCGGATCCGTACTCGGCCTTGGCACCTCGCCTAACAAGGATTTCGGCCACCCGGGCCTTGTCGAAGTGACTCATCCGGGGATCAGTCGGCGGCGAGCAGGCTCGACACCTCGTCGCTGGTCAGGACAGGCCCACCCGTGTCCGTCTCAGCGGTGAGGCTGAGTTTCACCACGTGCGTCTGCGTCGACTTCGCACTTCCCTTGCCGCCGATGGACAGCACCCAGAACTTCACACCGGCACCGGCCTCGCCGGACTTCTCCACCTCGACCTGGACCTCCAGATCGATGGAGTTGACACGGAAGCGCACGTCCTCGCCGGCCGCGTCGATCCGGGCTCGGTTGATCTCGGAACGCAGCGACGTGAGCAGATCAGCGAGTTCGATGTCCATGCAGCCCCCTGAGCTTGACGTGAAACAAGCAACCGTTCGAGTGCAAGTGTGTCGCAGAACCCTGACCGTTCGTGACCGGTTCGGCGACTTACGCCACCGAAGCGCCCGTCGTCTTCGGGAGCACGGGTAGCTACCGCTCTGACCACGTAGGTTCGCAGGGTTGGTGGTACAAGCGGTTGGATGTGCGGTGACGTCCGTTCCGGCTGCCGGGGGTGTGGTGGCCGAGCCTGTTCGTGTGCGCGGGCTGACCGACCAGGATCGGCCGGCGGGAACCGTGTACCGGTGATCGCCCAGCTGGTGCAGGCGGACGAGGACACTGTCCGGGACGTGATCCACCGGTTCAACGAGATCGGCCTGGCCTGCCTGGACCCTCGATGGGCGGGAGGCCGTCCCCGCCAACTCAGCGATGACGACGGGGACTTCGTCATCCAGACGGCCACCACCCGCCCGACCAGGCTCGGCCAGCCCTTCACCCGCTGGTCCATCCGCAAACTCGCCGCCTACCTGCGCTGGCGCAATCCGCAGCGAGAAAGGCATCCGCCGGGGCGGACGTCCTCGCCCCGCCGAACGGCCTCCGGCCCTCAAGTCGAGGACTGCATGACGACCTGCTCACCCTCTCCGTTCGGTTCCTCGAAGTTGGCCAGATAGCGGTTGAACAGTGTCTTGTCCACGGTGACGGAGTTAGCGCCTTCCTCGTCGTTCCGTACTTCGAGGCGACGCTCCAGCGTGGTCTGATCGGCCTTGAGGTGGACCAGTTCCCAACGGCAGCCGTGGTTCTCGATCAGCACCTTGTAATCGTCGCGGGCAGCACGACTCCAGAAGCTGTAGTCCACCACCACATCGCGCCCGGCCAGCATCAGCTCGACCAGTTGCTGCCGCTGCTCGCAGCGGACCTCTTCCTTGAGCTGGTCGAACGCCTCCACCTCCAGCACGAGGCCGGCGTCGCGCTGCCCGAGTCGTTGCCAGACCACCTCGTCGATCGAGAGCCGAACATAGCCGCTTCGCACCAGCTCCATCGCGTAGGTGGTCTTGCCCGCTCCCGGAAGACCGCACATCAGCACCACCGTGCTCAATTGCTGCGTCACGGAGCCAGGTTAGGCCCGAAAGTCACGCCCTCCTCCATGGCGACAAGGGCTCCGCTGGGAGCGGGCCCACCGTAGCCGACCGACCCGGCGAACCTATGTGGTCACGGCACTAAGCCGCTCTGCCATGGACATGCCTCTGGGGGGGCGAGGGGAGCAACGTGCTGGCGTCCAACCGGCGCAGCACCTCCGTGAACGGGTACGGGAACTGTCCGAATGCCTGCCGCATCAGGGCTCCCAGGACGGTCGGTTCGCAGTGCAGACGGCTCAGTCGCCGGCTGATGCTTCCTGGGCAGCCGGCAAACTCACGCGACCGCTGTCGGCAGGTGATGCGAGACTCGGCCCCATGAAGCCCAATGATCCTAAAGACGACCTGCACCGCTACCTCAAAGCAGCCCGCGAAGCCATCATCTGGAAGCTGGACGGATTGTCCGAGTACGACATCCGCCGCCCCCTGACGCCGACCGGCACCAACCTTCTCGGCCTCGTCAAGCACCTCGCCAGCGTCGAGCTCGGGTACTTCGGCCCGACCTTCGGCCGCCCGCACAACGAATCCCTCCCCTGGCACGAGGAGGGCGCCGAGCCCAACTCGGACATGTGGGCACCCGCCGACGAGTCGCGCGAGGATGTTCTCGGCCTCTACCGCCGCGCCTGGGCGCACGCGGACGCGACGATCGAGGCGCTACCGCTCGACGCGATGGGCCACGTCGCATGGTGGGGCGACAGCGGAGACGTGACGCTTCAGCGGATCATGCTGCACATGACTGCCGAGACGAACCGGCACGCCGGCCACGCCGACATCGTCCGCGAGCTGATCGACGGCAAGGTCGGTATGCGGGAGGACAACAGCAACGTGGATGGCGGCGACGAAACGTGGTACCAGGACTACTGGAACCGACTGGAGGCGTCCGCCAAGGAGGCTCAGGCCAAGCAGAGCTGAGGTCGTTCGGGGAGGTGTTTGCCTTGGTAGCTCGTATTGTTGCCTGCCTCCCCACTCCCATCACATGAGGGTGCCGTCGGTTCTGGACGTTGATGACGCGGGGAGTTGTGTCATGACCGCGTGGTCCCTGGCTGTTGTCGAGCGAAACGGCGTGTGACGTGGGCGGCGTGGGCGGCCCAGTCCCCGGCGGATGCCTTCTACCACTGGACGGCGACCTTGATGTGGGCGGCGAGCATCCGGGCGAGGATCGCGGCGGGACGTTCGGTCGCGAGGGTGAACAGCGCGGTGCCCGGTCTTCTTTGGGCCGGATCTCGATGTTGTGGAGGCGCTTGCCGATCTGGCTGTCGGTGAGGGCGCCCTGGGTGTCCTCCCGGGAACAGCCAGGGAACGTCCTCCGGAGTGCAGCCGATCCTGGCTTGCCATGGCGGGTCGCGACGAGCTCGCGGACCAGGCTGGCCGACGGTGTGGGCAGGACGACCGGCGGCGAGGTGCCGAACGTGACGGAGACCGTGCCGCCGTCGAAGTGGACGTCATCGACGGTGAGTTGGCTGATGGTGGCGATTCTTCTGTGCGTAGAGGATCAGCAGCAGTCCCGCGACGCGGTCCAGGGTCGGCAGTGTGTCGTCGTCGAGGAGTCGTCGGGCGCCGAGCGTCGGGCGTCGGGCGTCGGGCGTCGGGCGTCGGGCGTCGGGCCAGCGTTTCTCGCTGTCGATGGTGCTGAGCGGGCCGGTCCAACGGACCGTGCCATAGCTCAGGTCACGGGCATGCCGGCGCTGTGCCCACCCTCGGACGAAGTGGCCGGTCGGAACGCTTGTGACTGAGCGCCTGAGTTGGCCCGTCAGCGCTGGAGTTGGCCTGTTGCTGGCCCAAAGGGCCCGATCGCACAGGTGACCGCTGGTTTCACGCGGGGGCGGTAGACGGCGGTGATCCTGCGCCCGCGGCTTCCACGACGATCTCTCCGGCCCGGGTGCGTGCGTACAACACCTCTCTGCCTGCACGGTGGGCGCTGACCAGGCCAGCGGTACGCAGGGCCGTCAGGTGCTGTGAGACACCGCCGGGAGTCAGCCCGGTGCGGCGGGCGAGGTCGGTGGTCGAGGCGGGGGCGGTCAGCTCGGTCAGGAGGGTCGCGCGGGACCGCCCCAACACCCCTGCCAGGGCATCGGAGACGGTCGCGGGCCGCGTCTCCCAGAGCGTGCCGACGGCACGTGGCGGGTAACGCAGCGAGGGCAGCCACGGCTCGGTGAGCACGGAGAAGACGCGCGGCCACACAAAGGCGGACGGCACCAGCAACAGCCCCTGGCCGGCCAGCTGACGCGCTCCGTGCGCGGTTCGGTGTGCCACGTGCAGGGTGCCTCCCGCCCAGGTGACCTGTGGGTCGAGGTCCGCGAACAGGTGCTGGGCGCCACCTTCGACCAAGCGGCCGGCGCGGTAGCGGATGTCGCCCTCCAACAGGGTGAGGATCCGCGACCAGTACGGCGCCAGGGCCAGCTCCCAGTACGTCTCGATCGCGTCGGCCAGCCGCCCGAGTTCGACTGTCGGGTCCGCGCGCAGCGCCGCCATCCGCGCGGGCGGCACCTCGGCCGTCGTGTGCAGCAGCGCCGACGGGGTGGCCCGGACCGTGGCCAGCTCCATGTCCAGTGACGGCAGCGGGGTGGTGGGCGGCGGGCAGATGAACCCCGGGATGCGGCCGCTCCGGGCCGAGCCCGTCGGCAACGGAATGAGGTCGAACAGCGGACTCAGGTCGAGTTCCGCCGCCGCCAGCTGCTGCCGCGCCCGGTCGGCCCAGGTGCGGTGCAGGCCGTGTGCGTCCACGCCCTTGAGCACCCGGATGCTCGCCACCACCTCCCACAACGGGGAGATCGCGAAGCGGGTGCGGGCCACGTCCTCCAAGCCGAGTTCGATCTCGATCATTTAGCTCAGGATAAAACAATGGGGAAGCGGTCAACGGTCCTGCACGGTACGGCGCATGACCGAAGCACCCCGTTCCCCGTGGCGGCTGCGCGACTTCCGCATACTCTTCGCCGCGGGTGCCCTCAGCCACCTCGGCAGCAATGTCGGCTACGTGGCGATCCCACTGCTCGCCGTCACCACCCTCGGCTCGGGGCCCGGCCAGGCCGGCGCGCTGGCCGCGCTGTCCACCGCCGCCTTCCTCCTCATCGGACTGCCCGCGGGCGCCTGGGTGGACCGTCTGCCCGGCCGCCGAGTGCTGGTGGCCGCCGACGCCGTCCGCGCCCTGCTGTTCGCCTCGATCCCCGTCGCATGGTGGCTGGGTGTGCTGTCGCTGCCGCAGCTGTACGCGGTGGTGCTGCTGAACGGCTGCGCCACGGTGTTCTTCGACGTCGGCTCGCAGAGCGTCCTGCCCGAACTGGTCGGCCGCGAACGCCTGGCGCCGGCGAACACGGCCCTCGTGAGCCTGATGGCCGGCGCCAGCATCGCCGGCCGCGGTGCCGGTGGTCTCCTGGTCCAACTCTTCACGGCGCCCCTGGCCATTCTCGGCGGAGCCATCGCCTATCTGGCCTCCGCCACCGGCCTGACGGGCATCGGCCGACGCCACGCTCCCGCCGCGGCACCGGCCGACCGGAAACAGCTGCGTGCCGAGATAGCGGAAGGGCTGCGCCATGTCCTCGGCAGCCGCGAGCTGCGCGCGCTGGCGCTCACCGCGACCCTCAGCAACCTCGGCGCACAGATGATCAACGCCATGCTGCCGGTGCTCTTCACCCGCGAACTGCACCTGCCCGCCGGGGCGCTCGGGGCGTACTGGGCGGCCGGCGGCCTGGGCATCCTGCTCGGCGCCGGTGTCGCCCGTCGCCTCGCCGCCCGCCTCGGCCACGGTCGCACCCTGGGGCTGGCCGGGCTCTGGTTCTCACCGGCCGCACTCACCGTCGCGCTCGTCGACGACGGGCCGTGGCTTTGGGTGGCCGGCGCCGGGTGGCTCGTCACCACAGCCAAGACGGGCATCAACAACGTCCTCGGCGTCACCCTGCGCCAGCGCATGACCCCGGATCCGCTGCTCGGCCGTATGAACGCCACCTTCCGATTCCTGCTCACCGGCGCCCTGGCCATCGGCTCCGCCCTCGGTGGCCTCATCGGCCAGACGGCAGGCGTACGCATGGCGATCTGGGCAGGCGCGATCTGCATGGCCTGCGCCTTCCTCCCGGTCTTCTACTCCCCCGTCCGCACGCTGCGCGAGCTTCCGGTAACCACCACGGCACCCCGTCGAGCCTCAGCGTCATCCGCCCCTGAGGCGTAAACCGGCACCCACCCTGCGCGATCGGACCCCCGGGCCAGTAACAGGCCAACTCAAGCGCTGACGGGCCGACTCAAGCACTCCCTACCTTGTTGGCGGGTTGGTCCCGGTCCTTCGCACGTTCGGAAGGCCCGGGGCCTGGGTGTCCGCGGCCCTCTCAGAGGTGACGCCGGGACGCTGGCAGGCGTCGACCTGGGAATTGCGGTCCCATGTCCGCACCGTCTCCGCGGCACCGACACCCAGCTTCGCGGCGACCGCTTTCATCGCGGCCCACTCGGTCGGGTAGTTGGGGCGGATCTCCGCGACCATGCGCACTGCACGCTCACGAAGCTCGGCAGGGTAAGGGGACGGGCGTGCCACAGCTCGATCCTGCCAGGGATTCGAGCCTCCATCGGACCCGGAGCGGTTCAAAACCGTCGGTTGGACTCGTGGTAGACGGCTCTTCGCCCCGGCCCGCTTCCCTCCGCTCTGCGCTGCGGGTCTACCGAGGCGACGACAGGACCTGGATCACTGCGCGCAGCGGCTCCGGCGACGTCGAGAACTCACCGAGGAAGGGAAACGACAGTTCCGTGACGAGAAACAGGTTGGCGGCCACGAGCACGCTCACCGCCCCGACCATCCCGTAGTGGATCAGAGCACGCTCGGAGCCGAACACGACGGAGAACCCGAGGATCAGTCCACTGGTCAAAAGGACCGCCATCCACAAGGACGGCGGCGGACCGATGTTGGTGCTCGCCTGGAGCAGCCGTTCTGTGCGTGCGCTGCTCAAGTCCCTCAACGAAGACAGCGAGCTGGTGAGAAAGGCGCGCTGGGTGTCGTTGCGGGGCCTGACGGTCCCGTAGGTGCTGTTCAGGCGGTCCAGTGCCTGCTCGGCCTCGGGTGCGGTATGGCCGGCCGCAGCGCCGTACCACTCGGCCTCCGCCGCGCGCCCATACGCCAACAGGCCCTGCCGGATCCGTGCGCCCTCTTCCTTGCCGAACACACCGAGGCCCCTGGCCATCTGCACCGCCATGGCACCCTCGGTCCGCGTCGTCTGATCCGCCGTGTTCACCTGGCCCCAGAGCGCCAGGACGATGAAGCCGATGAGGAACCCGTAGACGACCGCGACAACGGGGAACAGGAACGTTGCGACCTCGTTCTGCTCACCCCGCATGAGACTGGGGAAACGGTGCCGTACCAACGCCTGGACGGCTGCCGTGCCGCCGGTGACACCGACGACTAGCCCTCCCAGCAGCACCCAGGAAGGGACGTGGATCACGATCCAACGGGTCACAGTCACTGACCCACAGTAACAGTGGCGACACCGAGCGTAGCGAGAGGGGATGGGTGCCTGGTTCACGCCCCTCGGCCGTCGGAGCGTGGAGGGTTGGAGCGTGGTGGGTTGGGGCCAGCGGCGTGGTCCGCCTCGGCTCCGGAGCGGATCTGGTCCTGGCACCGCTGACCCACCGACACAGCCCGGCCATCTTGAGCATGAGGGGAGGCCGCCCTGCGAGGAAGCCCGGTGTGCCGTCGTGCGGCTGCTGGAGCACGGAGGTGCGGCAGTTGGGGCTCGCGACCTGCTTCTCGATGAGGGCCGCGAGCCGGGGCGGCAGGAGGACGGGGTGCCGGTCGATCGTGAGGTAGGCGTCGTCACCGTCCCTATGGAAGCGGTCGGCCTTGAGCTCGACGAAGCGTGTGGTGGGCAGGGCATAGAGGCTGGTCAGGGAGCCGATGATGCGGGCCTCCAACGGCGGACTGTCGTCGTTGAGGCAGCGGCGAAGCTGTAGGTCGAGTCCGTCGCTGGGCAGGAATCGGCCGGGGAGCCCGTACTTCCTCGTCGGAATGGTGACCTTGCCCGTCAGTCGGCGGGCGACGGCCCAGCGGATGAACGCCGATAGGCCGCGGACCTGCGTGGAGTTGGCCAGCCCCTACCTACTGGTGTCATCACGCACTGCATACGACAGCCGTCCGAAACACCACTCCCCGTGATCACCAACACCATCAGAAAGGGCGCGTACTGCACGACCACAACACCCTTCCTCTGATCCGCACGCCCGAATACATGCGCCCTGCGCTCTGCCCACGACCTTCGATTGCAGAGGCCAGAGCACGGCGATCATCCGGACAAGGAGTTCCAAAGCCGAGCACAGCGAAGGCCGACATGCCGCGCATGGCGTAATGAGCCGCTCCGGCGGCGACCCAGGTCACGTTGTGGAGAGACAGTGACGGGTGTGGGTGACAGGGAGGAGGTGGCAACCGGGGCATGGACGAGGAGAGTGTGGACCGGTCGGAGGGCTTCGGGGAGCGACTGCTCGGCCTGCTACTGGACAGGGCCCGGCTGATGGCGCCGCAGCTGATTGCACCACTGGTCGCTGAGGAGATCGCCCGGATCGGCGGTCGTGACGTCTCCATCCTGCTCCAGGACTACGCGCAGGAGCTGCTGGTGCCGCTGCCGGGCAGAAAGCTGCGCGTGGGCGAGCCTGAGCCGGTGTCCGACTCCCCTGCTGGCCGGGCCTTCCTGAGCGCGGACGTCGTTGAGATGCCCCACTCCCATGGCGGCGTGCGGATGTATCTGCCGCTGCTGGATGGCAGCGATCAGGTGGGCGTGATGGCCCTGACCCTGGACGCCGTCGGCGACGACGACCGGCGCCTGCTCCGCAGGCTCGCCGGCCTGGTCGCCGAGATGCTGGTCACCAAGAACGCCTACACCGACCTGTTCTTCCTGGCCCGGCGTCGCGAGCCGATGAGTGTGTCCGCCGAGATCCAGTGGAACCTGCTACCGCCGCTGTCGATGTCCCTGCCGCAGGTCGAGGTGGCCGGCATCCTGGAGCCCGCCTACCGCGTCGCCGGCGACAGCTTCGACTACGCCCTCAACGACAACATCCTGCACATGGCCGTGATCGATGCCATGGGCCACGGCCTGGACGCCGCTGTGATGGCGACCGTGGCCATCGGCGCCTACCGGCATGCCCGGCGCGTGTTCGTCAGCCTGGCCGAGAAGTACGCGTTCATGGACGACGCCATTTCCGGGCAGTTCGGCCCCGACCATTTCGTCACGGCGCAACTGATGCACGTGAACATCGCCACTGGTGAGCTGGAGCTGGTCAACGCAGGCCACCCCGCCCCATTGCTGATCCGCGCCGGGCGGGTCGTGCGGCAGCTGGAGAGCGCGACGACACTGCCCGTGGGCTTCGGCGGTGAGGTGCCCCGGATCAGAGAGCACATGCTCCAGCCGGGCGACCGTGTGCTGTGCTACACCGACGGCATCATCGAGGAGCACGTCGCCGGCGGGGAGCCATTCGGCGAGGAACGCCTCATCCAATGCGTCAACCGTCTAAGGGAAGAGCCGTCACAGGGCGTGCGGGCGGATCTGCGCCGGCTCTCTCACACGCTGAAGAGGGAACGGGGCGGGCGCACCAGCGACGACGCCACCCTTTTCATGATCGAGTGGCATGGAGGCGCCGCCGACCACTCCGCGGTCTTTGACTGAACGCCACGACGTCAACCATGCCTGCACCACCACGCGCCACCACGCGGACAACGGCACGGTCCCACCAGCGTTCTCAGTTCGCGCGGACACCACCTGACGGGTGAGTGCAACGCTGCCCACTCTCACCTACGAACCACAACACCCCCGACCATCAACTTCGTCAAGAAAGTACAGATTCCACGTCCTCCCCCTCCCATTCCGACCACTAAACAGCACACACCTAAGATCCGCATACGCACCAGCTCGGCCCACCGCCGAACGACGAACCATTCAACTGGGCTCCCCGAAACTCCCGCCCGTATCGCCTTCCAGGCCCCCACCCCGCCGAAGTTCTGCGAGGACGCGGCTCCGGCAGAGTCTCGATGGCGGGGATGACCTGCCACAAGCGTGGGCAGCGGTCCCGGCTGATCTACGCGATCCGTGAGTATTGGAGTCGCAAGGACGAGCCGAAGGGATTCGGCTGGAAGGACTTCCGTGACCTGCTCGTCCGGGCCCGCATCCAGCTCGGCGGCCCGATCGTGCTGGTCTGGGACAACGCGCGTCTGCACCTGGCGGCTGGACTGCGGGAGTTCATCACCGCGAACGCCGACTGGCTCACCGTCTTCCAACTGCCTGGCCAGTCACCGGACTTGAACGCTCAGGGGGGGCGTCTGGTCGCTGGTCAAGCCTGACATCGGCGACCTCGCCGCAGCCGACCTGGGCGACATCACCCGGGCCGTGAAGCGCAGGCTCGAACAGATCCAGTACCGCCCAGACGTAGTCGACGGCTGGGCTCGCTGGCGCCGGCCTGACCGCGGTGTGACTTCGAGCAATGGGTGGCCAGGGGCGCTCGGATTCGTCCTCGTCAGCCCTCCGTGACAATTCGTAGTTGGCCACTGTGTCGACTGATAGTTGGCCATCGGGGATTCGAACTGCATGGCCGAGTCTGATTCGGGAGACCGACGTGCTTCGGTCCCGTGCTGCTGCGCAGCGCGGGACCGAAGGGGTGCCGTCCTCGCTCCGACTCCGGTCACTGGATTCCGGTGGCTCTGGTCACCATGCGTGGATGACCGGCGCCGCGTCGGGTTCGTGCTGCCGCCAGGCCGCATTGAGGCGCGCGAGCCGGTCCGCGGCGGCGATGCCGCGCAGGGACGCGACCTTGCCGTCGCCGACTTCGAACGCCACGGCGCCCACGACCCGGTCGTCGACCACGGCGAGGACGGCTGGGGAGCCGTTGACCAGCGCGATGTGCATCGCGGGGGAGCCGCCGGCCAGCCGCCGCTTCGCCGCAGTGGGCTTGAAGCCGGCCCGCACGTAGGAGGCGATGCGCTCGCGCGTCTTGTACCGCAGCAGCCGCCTGGCCAGTCCGGCGCCGTCCGAGATCGCGGTCGCGTCGGCGGTGAGCATCGCCACCAGCCGTTCCGTGCGCCCCGACGTGGCGGCGACGAGGAACTCCTCGACGATCCGGCGCGCGGACGCGGGGTCCACCTCGCCGCCGCCGCGGCGCTCGGCGGCGACCCGGCGTCGGGCCCGGTGGACATGCTGCTGGCTCGCGGACTCGGTGATGTCGAGGATCCCGGCGATCTCGGCGTGAGGGTAGGAGAAGGCCTCGCGCAGGACGTAAGCGGCCCGCTCGACCGGCGAGAGGCGTTCCATGAGGGTCAGTACGGCCAAGGACACCGATTCGCGCTGCTCGAAGGTATCGGCAGGGCCGAGCATCGGGTCGCCCTCGAGGAGCGGCTCGGGCAGCCAGTCTCCGACAGCGCGCTCATGGCGCGCCTGCGCCGAGCGGAGCCGGTCGAGGCAGAGATTGGTGACGACCTTGGTCAGCCACGCCTCCGGCACCTCGATGCGTTCCCGGTCCGCGGCCTGCCAGCGCAGGAACGCGTCCTGCACGGCGTCCTCGGCGTCGGCCGCCGAGCCGAGCAGACGGTACGCGAGCGAGGCCAGCCGGCCCCGGCTGGCCTCGAACCGATCGATGGCTACGCTGTCCATGCGGAAGAGCCTATGCGGCGACCCTCACACCGATGCGGTCGGGCGCGGTGGTCAGGTGGCGCTTGTGCTTCGGCATGCCGAAGGTCGGGTGGGCGATGCTCCACCCGGCCCCCTTGAGAATGGCCGACTTGAGCCGCGTGGCGGTCCGGCCGCCCAGGTACCAGGACTTCGACCGGACGTCCCCGTCCACCATCTGGAAGATCGCGTCTCGCCGCCCGAGGCTGATGTGGTTGCCGTGGTACTTCAAGGTGGTGGTCGGGACCTCCTTGCCCGTCAAGCGCGCGATGATCGCGGCGGTCGCCTGCATGTTGGTGTAGCCGGCCGAGGCGCAGGACATCGGCAGCGGCCGGCCGTTCTCGCCGATCGCGTAGGCGCTGTCACCGGCGGCGTAGACGTCCGGGTGCGAGACCGAGCGCATGGTGCGGTCGACGAGGATCTGGCCCGTCTCGGCGACCTCCAGGCCGCTGGCGGCTGCGATGGGGTGCACGGCGAACCCGGCCGACCACACCGTCACGTCGGCCGGGATGGACGTACCGTCGGCGGCGATCGCCCGTGTCGGCTCGACTGCTTCGATGCCGGTGTGCTCGTGGACGGTGATGCCGAGCCGGTCGAAGGCCTGGCGCAGGTGACGGCGGGCCTTCGGGGAGAGCCAGGCGCCCAGCTCGCCGCGGGCGGCGAGCGCGACCGAGAGGTCGGGCCGGGACTCGGCGAACTCCGTGGCGGTCTCGATGCCGGTCAGCCCCTCACCGACGACCAGCACGGTGCCGCCCTCGCCCAGGCCGACCAGGCGCTCGCGCAGACTCAGCGCCGAGGACAGGCCGGTCACGTCGAAGGCGTACTCGGCCACGCCGGGGACGCCATGGTGGGCTACGGAGCTGCCGAGCGAGTAGAGAAGCGTGTCGTACGCGAGCTCACCGTCGCCGTCCTCGCCGGTCACGGCAACGGTCCTGCGCTCGGGGTCGACGCCGGTGACGCGCGCCAGGCGCAGGTGCACCCCGGTGCCCGCGAACACGTCGGCGAGCTTGCGGACCGCGAAGTCCTGGCCGATCGCGAGCTGGTGGAGCCGCATCCGCTCAACGAAGTCGGGCACGGCGTTGACGACGGTGATCTCGATGTCGGCGGGCGAAAGCCGGCGGGCCAGGTTTCCGGCGGCGAAGGCCCCGGCGTATCCAGCGCCGAGTACGACGATGCGGTGCTTCATGGCGTTGCTCCTGTCTCGTTCGCGTGCCCCTTGAACGAGACGGCGCCCCGATTGCTGACAGAAGCCGGATGTGACGCGGGTCACCGAACCAAGGCGAGGCCGAGCCTCCCTGTGACCGAGTCCTTGAGTTGGCCCTTCAGCGGTTGAGTTGGCCCGCCTGAGCGCTCTTCTTGGCCCTCCACTTTGGAAGCTGCGATGAGGCCCCAAGTAGCCCTGCGTAGTAGTCACTACGGCCTGTGACCAGCGTTCGGTGTGGATTTTTGCGTGGTGCTCCATGTTGCGCTTGGTTCGCAGACGCCGCCCCGACCGGCCGGTACCGCCGCGGGCCGGTGTCGCCGCGATCGGGGCGGTCGTGCATCTGCCGGCCACCGCCATCGAGGAGGGCCGGGACCTGTCCTCGATGAGCGGCACCACGCCGAACCCGCCCAGCCCCGGGCGATGCCGCTGGACCAGCACGAGGCCACCGGCCGCAGGTGAGAGTGTCAACCGCTGCCCTGCGGGCCACATTTGGCACTCAGGCGGGCCAACTCAACTGCTCACGGGCCAACTCGGGGACCAAGTCACACTCCGACAGGCGTTTGGGGCTGTCTTGGTCAGTCGAAACGGGGCGATGGCCGACTATCGATCGGCGTCACAATGATCACCGATCGAGGCCCCGTTGGATCAGCACAAGCCGTGCTCGATACGACAACAGCTCCAAACCGCTGACCATTCGTCGTCCGCTCCATCGTGCGGCCAGACCAGGCCGGCCTCTGCACGGCGCGCCGCCGAGTGCGTGCCCTGGGCAGGACGCCGGTACGCCGCGCGGGCGACCGCAGCTTCCGGGCCTGGGGCGACACCACCAGCGGCACCAGGTGCGGCCGTGGCCGTGGCAAGGGCGATCAGCGGGGCCACTCTCATTCACCCCGAGTCCGACCAGGTTCAGCCGCCGCCCAGCAGTGCTCCGTCGCGGGTCAGGACGGGTGTGAACCCCAGCGGACGGCGTTCGGGAGAACGGGAAAGCGCGTTGGGGGCAAACCCCTCACGAGTCCGAATCTCGCACCCTCCGCCTTCGTCGTCTCGCGGTCCCAGGTCCGGACTTGGACCGGGTAGACCGTGGCGAACAGGCCGCAGAGACATCCTCCTCGGCGAGCTGCTTTCAGGTGCGCCACCCAGGCCGCATGGCTTCTCGGACACTCATACCAACCAGGTCAGCTCTGTCCTTTCTCGGCCCACGGGCGGAGTTTATCCGGGTTGCGGACCGCCCAGATGTGAGTGATGCGGCCGCCGGTGAGACTGAACGCCGCCACGGTCACGGTGACGCCGGCATGCTGGGCGACCAGGCCCGGCCTGCCGTTGACCGTCCTCTCCAAGAGCGTCAGTCCAGGAGCTTTGCCGGCGATGTGGATCAGGTACTGCGCGATGCGCTCGCTGCCTTCGACCGGGCGGAGGACAGCGCCGACCTGTCCGCCGCCGTCGGCGATCATCGTGGCGTCGGGGTCGAGGAGGTCGACGAGGGCCTCGATGTCCCGGGCCTCCCACGCCTCCTTGAAATGCCGCACCAGACCGGCCTGCCCGGCCACCGGAACCGTCCGAGCCGGCGCGGCGCGAACACGTCGACGGGCCGAGGACGCCAGCTGCCGGCAGGCCGTCGGCGTCCGGCCGACGATCTCTGCAACCTCGGCGAAGGGATACCGGAAGACGTCGTGCAGGATGAATGCCACGCGTTCGGCCGGCGTCATCGACTCCAGTACGACGAGGAACGCCATGTTCACCGACTCGTCCAGGGTGACCCGGTCGAGAGGGTCGGCCGGCTCGGTCCTCCCGCCGCCCGCCGGCCCGCTGATCCACTCCGTACGGTCCGGCAGCGGCTCGGGTATCCATTCGCCGACGTAGCGCTCGCGCCGGACCCGCGCCGAGCCGAGCAGGTCCAGGCAGATGCGGGTGGCCACCGTCGTCAGCCAGGCGCCGGGCGACTCGATGGCCTCCTGCCGTTGCCGCGACATCGTGTACCAGCGGGCGTAGGCCTCCTGCACGGCGTCCTCGGCCTCGGTGAGCGAACCGAGCAGCCGGTAGGCGAGATTGATCAGATGTCGCCGCTCGCCGACTATCGCGCTCAGGCCCGGCTCGGACCGGTCATGCCCTGGCTCGGATGGAGTGCTCATGGTCGCGACCGCCCCCGGTTCCTCGTCCGTCTCGTCCGCTTCCGCTCTCGACACTTCGACGAAACACCCACCGGACTGTGACGTCGGCGCTCCGCCTCACATTTCGCGGGCCCACGTCGTCGGACTACCGAGACACTACCGATTCACCGCCGCGAGGCAGAAGAGGGGACCGCACCATGGCCACACAGACGACGGCAACACACCGCGGCCTGACGTTCCTACAGGTCGCAATCGCCCTGCAGACCTTGGCCATTCTGTTTCAGGCGGTCACCGCCGGGCTGCTGCTCTCCACGTCCCACGGCGAGGTACTGCACAGCGTCGGAGCGCGCGTGATGTACGGCGCATCGATGTTGTACGTGCTCGCCACGATCCTGGCGTGGCGGCCGGGCGGCGGGTCGCCACGCCCCATCCTGTACGCGTCCGGCTTCCTCGTACTCGCTTCCGTGCAGGTGGTGCTGGGCATCGCGCACATGCCGTCGCTCCATGTCCCCCTGGGCGTCCTGATGTTCGGCCTGAGCGTGCTGGCCCTGGGCCAGGCACTGTCCCCCCGCTTGTCCGAGCGCTCCGACACCCGGTCGTGACCCTCGCGCGAAACACCGTCGAACGGATTCGGACCCCGGCGGGCGGCGTTCGAGAGAATCGGAAAGCGTGTTGGGGGGCAACCCTTCACGGGTTCGAACCTCGTATCCTCCGCCTGCTCGAAGGCCCCGACCGGTTCGACGGTCCGGGCCTTCGTCGTTCCGGTGACTGACCCCTCGCCGGGCCCGCCACGGACGCCCCTGCGGATTCGTCGGAACCGGTTCTCGAATCGATGTCACATCCGACAGGGCTATCCAGTCCACTCTTGCGAAGCCGCGCGACAGGAGCGCGGAGCCAGCGGAGGAGCGGCGGAATGAAGCAGCACATCGTGGTCATCGGTGCCGGGTACGCGGGCCTGACGGCGGCACTTCGGGTGAGCCGCCGCCACCGGGTGACGCTGATCGATCCCAAGACCCGGTTCAGCGAGCGCATCCGGCTCCACGAGGTGGCCGCCGGCCGCAGGTCCGCCGGAGTCCCGCTGCGTGAGCTGGTGGCCGGGCGTGACATCTCCACGGTCACCGCCCGCGCCGTCGCGATCGACCTGGCCGGCCGCAGCGTCTCCCTCGACGACGGCACGGTGGTCCGCTACGACCGCCTGGTGTACGCCCTCGGCAGCCGGACCGACACTGCGGGGGTGCCCGGGGCGGCAGACCATGCCTACACCGTCGAGCGGGCGGGCGAGCTGGGCGCGCGGCTGGCCGAGGGCGGCGGCACAGTGGCGGTCGTCGGAGGCGGGCTGACCGGTATCGAGCTGGCCGCCGAGCTCGCCGAATCCGCCACAAGCTGGGAGACCCGTTTGGTCACCGGACAAGAACCGGGCGCGGGCCTGTCCCCCGCCGGACGCCGGCACGTCGCGGCCGCACTCGAACGGCTCGGCACCCGCGTCCACACGAACACCAGGGTGACGGCCGTGCACCCGCACGGGCTGTCGACGGACCACGGCGAGATCCCCGCCGACGTGGTGGTCTGGACGGCGGCGCTCACCGTCCCGCCCCTCGCCGCCGCGGCCGGACTGGCCGTCGACGCCAGAGGGCGCGCACTGGTCGACGCCACTCTTCGCTCAAACTCGCACCCTGATGTGTTCGTCGTCGGCGACGCTGCCCGCGTAAGCGCACCCGGCATCGGGGAACTTCGCATGGCCTGCGCAACCGCCATGCCGACCGGCGCCTACGCCGCCGAAGCCATCGACGCGCTCTCTCGTGGTCGGCAGCCCGGTCCGTTCCGCTTCCGCTACGTCGCCCAGAGCGTGAGTCTGGGCCGCAACGACGCGGTGATCCAAGCGGTCCGCGCGGACGACTCCCCCCACCACCTGGTGATCACCGGCCGCCCCGCCGCCAGGATCAACGAGTGGATCAACCGCTACACCCTCGGCGCTCTGAACGCCGAACGCCGTCGGCCGGGCACCTACCGGTGGGCCAAGCCACTGCGCACCACCGCGCCGAGCGCTCCCCTCCCGCGGCACCCGTAGCAGGCTCTCCTCCGGCCGCCCTGTCCCACATCGTCGTAGCGCCGCAAGGACGACTTCTGCGGAGTAGTCGTCGGCCTGCCCGTCACGCGAGTCGGCGCGACTGCGCCGTACGGTTCCAGGCACGATTGGCAGAGCCGGGCCGTGGTTGCGGTTCTGGTTGCATTCACCCCCGTCCAGCACCGTTCATAGCCCAGCCGGTGGATCGCTCCGCCGCAGGTCAGGATGCCCACGGCTGTCCCCGGACAGCCGGACGAACATGTGGATGGCGTCTTGGGGGCAACACCTCACGAGTGGGAATCTCGTACCCTCCGCACTCGCCCAGCAGGGCAGACGAAGACCCCGACCGGTTTCCGGTCGGGTCCTTCGTCGTTCCGTGGTGGCGGTTTCGGTTGCAGTGGTGGGTGCAGGGGCCGGGCCGGGGCCGGCGGCGATCATCGGCGGTTGAGCGTGGCGCGGCACACGCCGCAGGAAAAACGGTCCAGATACGGCGAGGTCAGTTCGGCCGGGTATATCGGATCCTCCCGCTCATCCCCCGGGTTCCCGCCAGCGCCCTGGCCGTCGCGCGCCTCTTCAGTTCGGCCAAGGGCTGATACTGCAACGGATCAGGGGCTACTCCGTGGTTCGGGAGTTCGGGGCGGAACGAGGTGGAGCAGCTCGGTGGTGGTGATGGGGCGGGCGAAGCGGTCAGGGTGGGCCAGGTGGTTGGTGGCACAGCAAGTTGGTGAGGGTGGGTGTGGGCGTATTGCTCGGTGGTTCCTGGCCAGCTGGTGGCGTGGAGCATCCACGCCGGGGTGCCAGGGAACGCAGAGGGACAAGAACACACGAGGCGCCGACCGCTCGCTGAGCGTTGTGCTACCCAAGGCCAGTGACGACTTCCAAGGTCCTCGGCGGACCTCTCGGTGCGGTGCTGTGTGACCTCGACAACGTGATCCGTTTTTATGACACGAGCCACCTGGCAGAACTGGAACGTGCTGCGGGGTTGACGGAGGGCGCGACCGTGAAGGTGGCCTATGCGCCTGAGACAGACCTGCCGTTGCTCCTCGGCGAGATCTATGAGATTGCTGCCGAACGGGCGGGTGTCGCCATGGACCAGTGTCTTTTCGTGGATGATCGACTGGAGAATATCGAAGCTGCCGTCGCGCTCGGGATGACCGGCGTGCACTACCGCGAACCTGCGGATCTCCGAGAGTCGTTGGGCTCCCTGCTGAACAACGGCAGAAGGGCCCGCGCGCTCAGTTCACGTGCCACAGTGCCCTGCCCCAGCGCTGACAGCTCGCCATTCCGGGAGCGGATCTCGTGCAGTAGCCACCAGACGTCGGCCGGGCGGCGCGGCTGCAACGGGCGCTGACGGCTCTACGCTTCCGCGCATGAACAGCGAGATCCCCGTACGCGGGGCGCCGCGAGCAGCGACTCCACCCCCGCAGCGGCGTGGCTCAGCCGTGTGCGCAATGTGCGCCGATCCGATCGAGGGCCAGGTCTGGGCCAGCCGCGGGCAGGGGCCCTGTCGGGGCAAGCCGGTGCACCCGCAGTGCGAGAAGAAGGCGCGCGCCGCCGTGACGGCCCGTCGGAAGGCAAAGCAGGCTGCATGCACGGCCCGGCCGAAGCAGCTGTCGCTTACGGAGGAGAACCGGCGGCTGTTCGCCGCACAGGACCGCATCCGAGAGCGGCAACGCAGCGCGCCGAAGAAGTAGGGGTGCCGGTAAGACCTGTGTCACCAGCCGCACACGGCGGTGATCAGTCCGCTGACCTGGAGGGTCGGGGCAGTTCTGCCGTGTTGGCCGTCTGGGCGAGCGTGAGACGGCCGCCCTTCAGTTCGGGCACGTAGTTGTAGATGGTGTTGCGGGAGACCCCGGGGAGCTTCGCGATCGAGGTGACGGTGTTCTTCGGACGGGCGAGCAGGTCGCGGGCGTGACGTACCTGTACGTCGGTCATCGCCGGCGGGCGGTCGAGCCGGGCACCTCGGGCGCGGGCTGTGTCCAGGCCCGCGTTGGTGCGCTGCACGATGAGTTCGCGGATGAACTCCGCCAGGGCCGCGAGCACATGGAAGTCCAGGCGTCCGCCGGGCGTGGTCGTGTCGAGCGCCTCGTGCAGCGAGGTGAATCGGCCCCGGAGTCCTAGCTCAGACACCAGCCGCAAGGTAGTCGCGGAGGCTCAGCGGTCGGCGGGCTGCGGGCTGCGGGTCTTGCGCACTACGCCAACGGAAACGCCGACCCCTGCAGCGATCTCGCGGATCGACTGGCCTTCGGCGCGGCGGGCGAGGACCACACGCCGCTTGTCCGCGTCCACGACGGGGCGCCGGCCGCCGACGCGACCGCGGGCTCGGACAGACCCCAGGACGTGCGGTGCAGTTGATCAGCTGGGAGTGGCTGGCCAGGAACCGTTTCCGCTGGTGGACCGCGCGTACCGATGGGATCCGGCCGTGGGGGCGGAATCGCGATTCCGTCCCCACGGCCGGATCGGACTCCTCGTCAGGGAAGGCAGCGGGGAGTGCGCCGCCGTGGCCGGCATCGCCGCACACGCCAGGCGCTCGCGGCCGCGTTGCCCGGCCCCCGCACCGCAGGAGCCGAGTCCAAGGACCACGACAGCAGCGCCTTGAACTCGGCCCCAAGTTGACCGTCAACGGCGACCGAGCGCCCGTCCCGTGGCTAGTTCTCCAGGCGGACAGGCATCAGTATCGAAAAGGTGTCCTCGGTGTCGATCCGGCGGATCGCCAGGGGCGCCGTAGGTGTGCCGAACTCCAGGATCAGCTGGTCCCGGGATCCGGCGGCGAGGGCCTGGAGTAGGAAATCGCGGTTGACGGCGACGTGGTCCTGGTCGTCGTCACCGTCTTCGCAGACGGTCACCACGCCGTCGGCCCCTACCTTGAGCACGCTGAGGTCATAGGAAACACCGTCCTGCTCGCGCACCTCGCTTGCACGGACGGCGCCGGTTTCCACCGCCTCCCGGAAAGCCGTGACATCAACGAGGGCGCGGTGCCCTGCCGGCAGGCGGACGAGGCGACGATAATCAGGGAAGTCGTGATCGAGGCACTGGCCTGCCGCCTGACGGTCCCCCGCCTCCAAGGCCACGCGGTCGCCGTCCACAGTGAGCTGGACGGATGCGTCGTCGCTCAACAGCGCCCGCATCGCGTCGGCGAGCGGGGACGGCACGATGACCTGCACACGGGGCCCGCCATGCCCGGTGGTGCCGGCTTGTGCGACAGCCATCCGGTACCGGTCGGTGGCCACGACATGGAGCGCCTCACCCTCGATGTCGAACAGGACACCGCCGAGCATCGGCAGCTCCGGGTCGGCACTGGCGGCGAAGCGGACCGCGTCCAACGCGGCCGCCAGCTCAGGCGCGGAGACAGCCAGCCGGACGGTGGCGGTGCGGAGCATGGTCATGGGATTCTCCCTGCATTCGAGTAGCGTTCGGAGCGTGGAGAACTCACTGCGGGCATCGGACAGCCCCAGTTCAAGACGGCGCAGATGTGCCTGAAGCAGCTTCCGCACCAGGTCGGTGTCCGCACTGGACCAGCCGGCCAGTACCAGCCGAATGTCCGCCAACGGCATACCCGCCCGGCGCAGCCGGGCCAGCAACCGGGACTCTTCAAGCTGCTCGGGGCCGTACCAGCGGTAGCCGCTCACCGGATCCACCCAGGCCGGGACCAGCACGCCGGCACCGTCGTAGAACCGCAGGGCGCTCACACTCAGTCCACTGTCCCGGGCCATCTCACCAATACTGCGCATCTCGCTCTCCACACCCAGAACTCTGAGCCCTCCACCAAGTCGAGGGTCAACAGCCGGCCGACTCGAACACTGAACACCATGCGGGCACAGAGGCGAGACCAGCCGATGGAGGTCGGGCACCCGCAGTTCGGGGACCTCGCGACCCTGCGCCGCCAGCTCGACCAGGACCTCGCCGGCCACATGGCGCCGGTACGAATCCGGCTGGTTGCCGTGCGCGCTTGTCAGTGCCGGACATGGCCCAGGTTTCTCTGGACGCAGATGTCAGACACATCCGATGCCGGCCCGGTGTGCGCCTGTCGCTGCTCGCCGAGGGCTCGACGGATCGCTTGGCAGGGCAGGCGGAATCGAGGAGCAGAGCTTTCCGATCAGCGCGCCAGGATAATCCCCCTCTCTGCACCGGGACTTGGGTCACAGTTGAGGAGAGGCATGTCGAACCCGTCAGGCAACACCGGCGGAAGCGCCAACGGGAATCCTGCGACCAGCGGAGCGGGTGCCCAGTTACCTCCTGTGGCTGCACCAGGCGGTCAAGGCTCATCCACACCAGCTCCGCTTCCCTCAGCGGCTCCCCCCGCCACGCCACCGTCTGCACCAACGCCGACGCCGCCCAGTTCGTCTGCCACCCCGCCGGCATCGGCAGGGGCTCGCAGCCGACCACCAGCCCACTGCCTACACCTGACAGCGACCCAGGTTCACGTTGGAATCACAAGCCGAGGAGAACCACAAGCTTCTGGAACAACTCGCTCGCGCACTCGGCGACCTCCGAGCCGCCCGACTGCAGAGCCCTCCCGTGACTGAGCGCTTCATGTGGCCAGTTGAGCTTTCGCTGCACAGGAGTGTGCCCTCCCGTGCGTTCGGGGACCCCGACGGTCTCGGCGGGGGCGAGTGCTGTCTGCCCGCGGCTCCGAGGTCGAGGCCGATCCGACGTCCGGCTGAACTGGCGGAGCGTCAGGGGCTGGCCCTACGCTCGTGGAGCGACGGAAGGCCCGGGGGCGGGAAGACGAGGGGGAGTGCTTCATGTCGAGGGTGGCATTTCGATTTCCTGCGTTGCAGTCGCTCGATCCGGACAGTCTTGGGGGCTTTCGGCTGCTGGCGCGGCTGGGCGAGGGGGGCATGGGGCAGGTGTTCCTTGCGCTTTCCCCCGGTGGGCAGCCAGCGGCTGTGAAGGTGATCCGGAACGACTTCGTCAGGGACGCGGAGTTCGGGAAGCGGTTCGCGCGGGAGGTGGGTGCCGCGCAGAAGGTGCGCGGTGCGCACCTCGCACCACTGTTGGACGCTGAGCCGCAGGCCGAGCGGCCGTGGCTGGCCACGACGTACGTGGCCGGTCCGTCGCTGCGGGACCTGGTGGTCGACAACGGACCACTGCCGGCCGGTCAGGTGACGCTGCTGGCCTGGGGCATCGCCCATGCCCTGGCCGACATCCACGCCGCGAAGGTGGTCCACCGGGACCTCAAGCCCGCGAACATCATCCTGGACGAGAGCGGTCCGAAGGTCATCGACTTCGGCATCGTCAAGTCCCTGGCTCAGTCGGTGACCTACAGCAGTAACTCCACCCGGATCGGCACCCCGCTGTATATGTCGCCCGAGCAGGCCTCAGGCCGATCCGTGGACGCGGCCTCCGATGTCTTCGCCCTCGGCTCCACCCTGTACTTCCTCGCCACCGGCTGCGAGGCGTTCGCCGCGGAGAACGAATGGGCCGTCGCCCACCGTGTCGTCGCGGACGCCCCGGACCTCTCCTCGATCCCCCCGCCACTACGCCGGCTGATCACCGACTGCCTCCACAAGGAACCCGAGCAGCGCCCAGCCCCCACCCGTTTGCTGGCGTGGTGCGAGGAGGAGCTGGGCGCGGCGCTGGGTCCGGGTGCCTGGATGGGAATCAACGGTGCCCGCGTGGCGGTCCGGGAGCGCACCAGCGCTCTGCGCGCTCTCACCGCCTCCGACGCGGCAACGGCCGACACCGGGTCCGGTGATCAACCCGATTCCCCGGGGACGGAGGGTACGTCAGACCTGACGGCCACAGCGGTGCTGCCGCCACCGCCGCGCACCCGGGTAATGGACAGCACGCAGCCACCTGGCGCCCCGAAGCCTGCCCCGCGTGCGGCCCAGTCGGTCGCCCAAGCCGCCGACGCGGAAATCCCCGGCGAGGCCCGCCGCCGGGACGCCACCAAACGCCGTCGGCGGGCCCACCTCGCCCTCAAGATTCCAGTCGCAATGATCGCTCTGCTCGGTGTGTACCTTGGTCTGTACGTATTCGCTATCGGGAGCGATCTGAAGGATGCCAAAGCCGGCGACTGCCTCTGGTTCGATACGACTGCAGATCGTGCGGCGAACGGATACACCTACAATGACGTGACCAGGACAGAACCGTGTGCGCTACCCTTTCGAATGTTTGGTAACAGTCATTACGTCGTATTGAAACGAATCGACGGGACCAACGACCATTCCGAGTGCAACCAGGTTCCCGGAGCTGTTGTCGACGCCGACACTTCGATTTTGAAGTCCGCATCACCACCGTACTGGTCGCTATGCGTCAAACCCATGTGAGGGCACACCAGAGATCGACTGAATTCGAGAGGTAACTTCCCTCAATGGCAAGTACTCCCTTGACTTGCATCGGACGGTCGACCGCCTCGAGGCGATGACGGGAATCGCGCATTCGGGCCGAGCCCACGGCAGTTCGGCAAGCTGGTGACGCATCTGCGGCGCGAGGGTGCGGACGTGGTCCGCAGGGGCCGGCCGTGGAGCCTTCCGCTGGAGGACCGGGCACTGCTGGTCGCGGCCTACTGGCGAACGAACCTGACGATGCGGCAGCTCGCACCGCTGCTCGGGATCTCGAAGTCGGCCGCTGATCGCGTCATCGACCACCTCGGGCCGATGCTCGCGCTTCGACCCCGTGAGCGGTTTGGCGAAACACCGTGCTCATCGTGGACGGAACCCTGGTCCCCACCCGCAACCACGCCATCGTCGCACAGTCGAAAAACTACCGGCACTCCACCAACCACCAGGTTGTCATCGACGCCGACACCCGCCTCGTCGTCGTGGTTGGCCGGTCGCTCGCCGGGAACCGGGCCTCGCCATGGTCGCCACCGCTATCGGCGACGCGATCAGCAAGGCGCGCTCCGCCGTCGCCAAGAACGTCTACGAGGGTCCGGTTACCCACCACACCGAGATCCACAACAACAGCAGCACGACTGACTACGGGGGAAATGACTTCGCCGTTGGAACCTGGTCCCGGCATGATTCCCAGCGTGCACAAGGATGAGGACCATCGCCGGCGAACGAAGTACACGCTCACGGAGACGGAGCACGGGCATGCCTGGGGCGTCTGCGCCGAGGCGGAAGGGCTGTTTGGAGAACCCCAACGTGGGACCTACGAGCTGTTCGGCTGGGTTCCGCAAGCAGAAGTGGGCAGTTGGGTCGGCAACCGACTCTGGCTGGTGCCGGACGATGAGACACTCGCCCCCTGGTTGCTGGAGGATGCGGAGAGCCCGGGGCCCCTTAGGACTGACAGTCTCGTGCTCACCGGACTGGACGACTACGAAGGTCCGCCCGAGGGACACAGGGGCCGCGTTCGTGTGCACGACGGGCACCGATGGCTCGGCTGCTGCCGGGAATTCGCCCGTGTCCTGCCGCACAAGCAGCCGGCGCCCCCGCTCGTCCTTCGGGGGCTCGCCAGGGGTGATCAACTGCGGACGGCACTGGCGAAGGGCACCCGGCGGGCGCTGGACCTGGAGCAGGCCGCCCTGGAGATACGAGACGATCAAGGTGAGCCGCTCACCGAACGCCTGCTCTGGACCAGAGTCAGTGCTTGGCGCCCATCGTCCTACGGGACGGACCTGATCGACTTGGAGCTCGATGGAGAGCTCTTCACGCCCGTTCCCGAACACGCCCGGCCCATCTGGGAGCGGTGGCTCGTGGGGCCGCCTGACACGGCAGCTGCATGGGCCGGCCTTGATACCCGGCGCCGCTGGGCCTGGCACGACCTCGTCCGGGAACGAGCTGCCTATCGTGCCCTCTGCGACCGGCCAGCCGGTCACGCCTACGAACTCGATGGTCGTCATGTCACCGACGAACCGGGCCTCTACCTTGCGCTCGGCGAGGCGGTGAACGGACCAGGTGGCTACTTCGGCGGCTGCCTTGCCGCCATCGATGACTGCCTGCGTGGCACCTTCGGCTACACCGCCCCCGCAACTCTGCTCTGGCGGGACGCTGCAACCGCACGCGAGCACTCGTCCCAGGTCCTGTCACCGGGTGGCCAGCCCTACGACCTGTTCGGTGTGGTCCTCGATCTCCTGACCGAGGGCGGCATGCACGTCACCCTGGCGTGAGCCACGACTCCGTGGCCGACTACGCCAGGGACGGTCATCTTCAGTCTGTCGAGACCCGCACCGCTTCGTCCCAGGCGTGGAGGTTGCGGTGGTGGTTCACGTGTCCCGCGGCGACCACGAACCGGAGTTCCGCGGCTGTGTTCACGAAAACGGGTTCTGGCTCAACTTCCGTGAAATGCACACGCTGAGTGACGAATGAGGCCCGCAACGGTCTCGGGGAAGCTGAAAATGATCAGTGGCGATTCTCGTCTGGCCGCCAGTTCGGCGCCGTGGAAGAGACAATGCTTCGGCTGGACGAGCTGTTGTTCCCGTCGGTCGCAGACGTGACGGCGCTGTCGGTGGACGTGCGTGACGAGACCGTACGGTTCTTCTGCCTGGACGCTGCATGCGGACGGCGGACGTTCGTCGAGCAGGTGCCGGGCCTCACCAGGAGATATAGCCGGTGGACCGAACGTCTGCGTTCGACCCTGGCCATGGTCGGCCTCGCCCTCGCCGGCCGGGCTGGCGCCCGGATGGCGAGCGTCTTCGGAGTGTCCGTCAGCCGCAGTACCGTACTGCGGTTGGTCGACCTGCTGCCTGAGCCTGATGCGCCGGCCCCGCGGGTGGTCGGCGTCGATGAGTACGCCACGCGCAAGGGCCGCGTCTATGGCACCGTGCTGGTCGATGTCGAGGGCCGACGTCCGGTGGACCTCCTGTCTGACCGGGAGGCGTCCAGCCTGGCCAAGTGGCTGGCGAAGCGGCCTGGCGTCGACGACCGCTGGAACGAGGGCTGCACCAACGCCTGGAAACTCTGGGAGGAGATCATCCCGCTCGGCTACAAGGGCAGCTACGGCATCGTCACCGCCTATTTCAGGGAAAAGCGCACATCACCCCGGCCGGTTACCGCACGGCCGCCGTCGCCCCGGGCGGTCGCTGTCTGGATTCTTCGCCGTCCGGAATCACTCACCGACAACGAACAGCTCCAACTGAAAGCTGTCCTGGCCGAGTGTCCCGAACTCGACGCCCTCACCAGGCATGTCCGTTCCTTTGCCCGGATGCTCACCGAGCGGCAGGGCGAGAGGCTCCCGCAGTGGCTCGACGCCGTCATCGCCGGTCTGCCCCTGCCCTGGAACTCCGGCGTGGTCGAAGGCCACATCAACCGCATCGAGATGTTCAAGGGGCAGATGTTCGGCCGCGCAGGCTTCCGGCTTTTACGGAAACGCGTCCTCCTCGCGTGACAGACAGTAGTGGCATCAGGGAAGTTGAGCCAGAACCCGAAAACGGTCAGCAGATGTACACCACTTCGGGAGGCGCCAGAGCACACCGCGGATTCGAACGCTCCGTGAGTGTCGGGCCGGGAGGCGGAACTGAGGTTTGGCACGCGCCCTGGACGTGCTCAGTGGTCACCCATGGGCGGGCGCACGGGGCGTGGCAGTGGCTGACGCCAGTCGCCCAGTGTCATGAGGAGAAGCCGTCGGGCGAGAGGGCGTGTCTTGTCCCACGCCGGATCGGTGGCCAGGGCGTTGGCCCAGAGGCCGGCGCGGCAGGCGGCATCGATCTCGCCCAGGCGGCGGCCGATGGCCTGAAGATCGCGCAGATTCTTAGCCTCGCGCTTTCACCAAGTGTGTTGTCCGACTGGTGGCCAGGCAAGCAGAAAACGCCTTTGACCAGTGAGAACGAGGAATGTTGAGTCCTTGTTTGCGTACCCGTCGGAGGCACTTCCCAGGTGAAGAAGCGTCGGGACCTACCCGCGCGCGGGCTCCAGCACGAAGACGGGGATCACACGGTCGGTCTTCTCCTGATATTCGGCGTACGGCGGATACGCGGCGACCGCGCGCTCCCACCACTCGGCTTTCTCATCCCCGGTGATCTCACGGGCCGTCATGTCCCGGCGTACAGGCCCGTCCTGGAGCTCCACGTGCGGGTCGGACTTGACGTTGAAGTACCAGACCGGGTGACGTGGGAAGCCGCCCTTCGAGGCCACGGCCGCGTACCGCCCCTCGTGCTCCACGCGCATCAACGGGATCTTGCGGATCTTGCCGCTCTTCGCGCCGCGCGTCGTGAGAATGACGACGGGCAGGCCGGTGTCCCAGAGCGTCGATCCCTGCGTGCCGCCGGAACTCTCGTACAGCTCGACCTGATCGCGCACCCACTGCGCCGGACTCGGCTCGTACTCGCCCTCAAGAGGCATCGCATTCACCCCATCGTCACGTCATGAAGTGTGGTGTCCGACAGGTGGTCAGGTAACACGCAAAACGCCCACGCCCAGCAAGAATGAGGATTGTCGAGGCCCTTGTTCCCACTCCAGTCGGAGGCACCTCCCAGGGGAAGAAGCATATCGGGTGCTACCCGCGTGTTCGTGTCCGGGGCGGTGGCCGTTCGGTGGTCGCACAGGCCGGGGCGGTGCTGCTGGTCGAGACGGTCCGCAAGTCCGGCCTGGACGACGCGATATCGGCGGCCTTGGCGCCCTGGCGCAAGCCGCGGGCGGTGCACGACCCGGGCAAGGTCCTGCTGGATGTCGCGCTCGCGACGGCTCTGGGCGGGGACTTCCTCGCCGATGTCGCCATGCTGCGGGCCGAGCCCGACGTGTTCGGCCCGGTGGCATCCGACCCCACGGTCTCCCGGCTCATCGACGCCCTCGCCGCGGCCGGACCGAAGGCCCTCACCGCGATCCGGTCGGCGCGGGCCGAAGCACGGTCGCGCATCTGGGAGTTGGCAGGGACGAACGGTCCGGCCGCCGACGGGCACGTGATCGTGGACATCGACGGCGTGCTGGTCCTTGCGCACTTCGAGAAGCAGGACGCCACCGCGAACTGGAAGAAGACCTTCGGCCATCATCCGCTGGTCGCGTTCGTCGACCACGGGCAGGCCGGTTCCGGGGAGTCGGTGGCCGCCCTGCTGCGGCCAGGCGGCTGCGTATGCTCAGGAAGCATGAGCGCGAGCGAGGAGAACGAGTGGACGGGCAACCCGCTGCTGAAGCAGTGGCTCACCCCGCGGCGGGCCGGGTTCGAGGAGTGGGCACGCACGACCGGCGGCGGATGGGACTTCACCGTGGAGTCGCTGGACCGGCTTGAGGCCCTGGTCCGTGACCGGTTCTCTTCGGCCGCCGAGGTCCGAGCCGCTCAGGACACGCCGTTCGTCCAGGGCGCGTACTGGTACCTCGGTGAGGTGTTCGTCCGCGTGCACGGTTTTGAGTGGCAGCAGCGGCCTGGCGGCGACCCGGACGACCTTCCGTTCGTCCTCCAGGCCGGAGGCACCGGCGGGGTCGACGAGGAAGAGGGAGAAGAGTTGGCATGCCTCTGCCCCGACATCGAAATCCGTGCCCTGTTCCTGCGCGGCGACGACAATCACCTTCGTGACGCCCTCGAAGGTTGGCTCTACTGACCTTGAGTTCGTGATGCCGTTCAGCCGTCCGTGACCAGGCCGGTTCCGGCGAGGCAGCCGTCGACCAGGTCAGGGCGGTACTGGATCTGCTTGAGCCGGCGCTTCACGGCCCTGGTCATCTGACTCAGGTCGACTGCGCAAGGTTGCCGATGTCGCGCTTGACCGTCGACCAGACGCCTTCCTTCGGGTTCAGGTCCGGTGCGTACGAGGGAAACTGGAAGACGGTGAGCAGCCGGCGTTCGCGGCAATGAACTCCCGGAACGGGGGCCGTCAGGTGGATACGGACGTTGTCCCGGACCAGCACATTCGGGCCACCGAGCTGGACGCGGGCCCGGACGAGCAGGTCACTCAAGTCACGCCGCCGAAGCCCTTCGGCTGGCCCTTGCGCCCCCTGTATTCGCGAACCGCGTAGAACATCAGGGATCGCTCGCCCGGCTTGTAGCAGGTCATACCCGCCATCGACACCCGTCCCAAGCCCCTGCCCCGCACCTGTACCACCGGCGTCCGGCCCACACGGCCCCAGGTTCTGGCGCGCGGCGGCGTCATCGACTGACCAGCCTCGTCCTCGAAGACGATCCAGCCGTCGCACGCGGTCGCGGTGGCCTTACCCGCGGCCAGACCTCCTTCTTCCACAGCTCCACGACCCCGTCGTAAATCCTTCGGGGGTTGGCTCCGGAGCCGGTGTCGCATGCGGTGTCGGGTCAGATGCCGGGGTCGGCGAGGTGGAGGCCACAGGCGCAGTGCAGGGCGTCTTCTGGGGTACCGGCGAAGCTGTCCCTCCCCTCATAGTGTGGAGATCCGCTATGAGGAAGTTTGATGGCAGAGATATGCAAGAGGTACGACGCGGAGTTTCGGGCCGGGGCGGTCCGGATTGCCCGTGAGACGGGGAAGCCGGTCGCGCAGGTTGCGCGTGATCTGGGGATCAACGAGGGCACGCTGGCTACCTGGATCTTGAGGGAGAAGGAGGCCACCCGGGCCGGCCTGGACCCGGACGAGAGGGCCGAACTTGCGCGGCTGCGCAAGGAGATTCACGAGCTTCGGATGGAACGTGATGTCCTCAAGCGATCAGTGGTCCTGTGGGTCAAGGAGGCGACGAAGTGACCGTTGCGGACTTCATAGCCGACCAGAGGACCAGCCACCGGGTGCCGCACGCCGTCTCCTGCCGGGCCCTTGAGGTCTCGCAGCCCTGGTTCTACAAGTGGCTGGGGCGCCCGCCGACCCGGCGTGATGAGCGTCGTGCCGATCTCGCCCTGGCGGTGAAAGAGGTCTTCGACGCCTCGGGCCGCACTTACGGCTCCCCGCGGGTCCACATCGAGTTGCGCGAACGTGGTTGGCGAGTCTCGAAGAACACGATCGCCAAGATCATGGCCGAGCTCGGGCTGGCCGGCCGCGTCGAGGGCCGCCCCGGCGACTTCATCGGCGACCGCCCTGTCAACTCCGTCATCCAACCCGCTGGCCGTCCCACAACACACCCCTCTGATCAGGAGTGTTGCAACGACTGGTTGAACCCAGGGAATATACGTCCAAGATCTTCGGTGACGCCTGCGACCGGCTGGGCGTGGTGCAATCCATGGGGCGCGTCGGGTCGGCTCTGGACAACGCGGTCGCCGAGGCGACGAACTCGACGCTGAAGGTCGAGTACATCCACCGCCACCGCTTCCACACCCGGGCCGAGGCCCGCATCAAAATCGGGACCTGGATCACCGACTGGTACAACCCGCGCCGCAGGCACTCGGCCTGCGACTGGCTCTCACCCATCGACTACGAGAACCGACACCACATCAGAGAACAGCAGCCCCAAGCTGCTTAACGAAACCCTCCACACACAGAGGGGATGGTCATTCAGCTGGTACAGCCAGGCCCTTGATGCGGGCGGCGAGGAGGACGAAGAGCTCGCACTCAAGCGCCGACGCCCGTGCATCCCACGGCATCCAAGCAGCCGATTACGCGCTCGTACAGGCGAAGACCGATGCCCTGTCAGTCAGGTGACGTCATGTCATGTCGCGCCGTCATCAGCATCCAATCTTCGCCTGGGCTCGGTCACTACGACGGGCTGCCATCACATCCGTCCACGTCGTGCGGTATTTTCACTCAACGTCAGGACGTTGAAGGGTCAGTAGCCCACTCATGCAAGAGCAATTCGACACCATCGGCGGGACAGCACCCTCCGACACCGAGCTGGTCCAGCACATCCGAGCGGCAGCCCGGACCGGCCGCCGGGCGGCGGCTGCTCCGTATGGCGAGCCGGCTCCGGACGGCGCGGTCAAGGCAGGCGAGGAAGCCCTCAACGAGTTCCACCGCCGGCACTACGCCGCCGTACTGGCCTACGCCCGCACCTGCACCAGATCCTCCCAGGCCGCAGCGGATCTGGCGAAGGAAGCCATCGACAGCGTCCTGCACTCCCCCAAGCCGGGAGAGGGGTCTGATGCGGCTTGGCGGGACAGCTTGCTGGCGGCGGTACGCCACACCGCCGCCGCCTGGCACCAGAATGCCCGGAACACCGAGCTGCGCGATGGCTTCGACTCCTGGCTGGCCAACCAGTCAGGGGGCGGACCCGATCCCTCCGACGGCGAACGGGATTCCGCCACCGGCGGCGAACCCTCCGTCGCCATGCGCCCTGTGGGGCAGAAACGGTCCGCCGGACCGCGCACGGCCCAGGTGTCCCGGCTCTCACCGGCGCGTATCGCCGTGCTTGCTGGTGCCGTGACCGTCCTGGCCGGCGTTGCCATATCCGTCGGCACCCTGCTCGGACCGGCGCGCCATGACGCCTCGGCCGGCAGCCCTGGACGGTCCGGTCCCTCGTCGGCCACCACTCCGGACCACCCGCCGACGGCTGCGCCCAGCGGCTCGGCGAACGCCTCCAGCACAGCGACGGGATCCCCGTCCCCCACCCGCACCACGGCGTCGAAGCCTCCGAGCTCCCGGCCCTCGTCGTCGGCAAAGCCGTCGCCGTCCGCGCACCCGGGCTCCGAGGGCACGCCGTCGACCGCCCGAACCACCGCGTTGAGCGCCCGGCCGTGGACCTCCAGCCAGAACGGCTGGGCGCCGGTAAGGCTGAATCGCAGCATCGACGGACGTCCCCTCACCATCCAGGGAACCAGCTACCCCGAAGGGCTGGGGGCCCACGCCTTCAGCGAGATCACCTATCACCTCGGCGGCGCCTGCTCCGCCCTCAGCGTGGATGTGGGCATCGACGACGAAGTGGGCGCAAACGGCTCGGTGGTCTTCCAGATCTACCGGGACGGCACCAAGCTCGCCGACAGCGGGCTGATGACGGTCGACCAGCCCGCGAAGCACCTCACCGCAGACCTGACCGGCGGCACCGAGCTGCGTCTCGTGGTCACCGACGGCGGCAACGGCAACAACTCCGACCACGCCGACTGGGCCGGTCCCCTCATCACGTGCCGCTGAGCGGTCGCCGGCAGCTGCTGTGACCACACCACCCGCCAGGACCGGCAGGGAGGGAGGAGTCAGCGGCCAGTTCTGGTTGAGGGCCCAGCCGATGGTGACCGTCAGGGCGCGTGCGACGCCCGTCGCTCCGCCGAGGGTCGAGAGCGTCACGGACTGGGGGAGGAATTGCAGTCCGATCCGGCCCCGGTCGTGCCCCCGGCGCGGGGCACGACCCGATCTCGGAGCGCCGCTCCAGTGCCGAGATCGCCATGGTGTTGGCGCCCCCGATCCGCCGATCCCCCAATCCCTCGATCCCTCGATCCCTCGACGGGCAGTGCCACCGCACCGAGGCCGAGGAACGTCAGCCGGAAGGTGTGCTTCGCCGCCGGGGCCGTGGTGAGCGCGTCGGCCATGAACCTACGAGTGAAGGTCGCGTGGTCCGCGTGCGACGAGCGGGCAACCGCCGTCCTCCGGTAGGACAACGATGAACCGCCAAGGTCCGTCCTCAACGCGGGCCAAACCGATCGCCGCAGCGGCATCGAGAGCATCAGCGACGGGCCCCGCCCCGTCGGTCAACTCGTCGAGCTTCGCGTAGCGCCTCGCCAGGGCTGCGGATGGACCGTTGATCCACACGGCGACCCTTGCGCCCTTGCGAAGCGCGGCAAGCAGGTCGTCACGGACTCTCCCCTGAGCGGCGGCCTGAACCCTGTCATGAAGGCGCTCCTGTCCGCTCGGCTCTGTCGGAGCGGCTTCCGCCTTCTCACGACACCGCAGACACGAATGCACTGCGCCTCGATCGAACAGGTGCAGATACCGGGTGGTGTGCCGCGCCGATTTCCCGCACAGGGTCCCGCGCGCGCCCACCGCGTGCTCAACACCAGGAGCGCCGTTCACCTCGCAGGCACTGAACCGAGCCGGCTCCCGGGCCGTTGCGAACGACCAGCCATCGGGCGGGACATCGATCATGCGGACGAGCATGCCACAGCCGTCGATCACCGTCGGCCTTGATCTCGGACATCAAGTCCTCAGGCTGGGAGCAGGGATACCGCGAGAGACGGGACAGCGACGAACCAGACCAACCGAGATGACACCGGTTCGCCCGCTGTGGCTGCCATCGGTGGCATCTGGCTGATGGTTCACATCCGCTGGAAGGCGAGCCGTGTCCCGCCGGACTGGCACAGCCCGGCGGGGCGTCCCATCGCCGATTGCGCTCAAGTGGCCCACAGGGCAAGCAAATTCGCTGACAAGCGCCTCGACCTCGGCCTGCCGGCCCGGCGACCGTGCCAGGTCAGTGGCAGGCTCCAGGGCCCAGCCGTCCTCAGTCAAGGAGCTCAGTCCGCCAGGTCCTGGACGGCGGGTCGAGCTCCTTCCTGAGCTCCGTCGGCCCCCGGGGCGATGCTCTTGTGGAACTCGTCGACCGCCGGCGGATTCCGCGGCAAGGAGCCGACGTCGACCGGATGACCGGACAGTGGCCCGATCTGTTCCCCCGGGGGCGCCGTGGCCGGATCTCCCTCTGCCGTCCCCTCGGGCCGCCCTGCCAGGGTGTGGCCTTCGTCTTCGAGCCGGGAGGTACGACCACCATGAGTGAGCGCCCCGCGCACTCCGCCCGCAGTCCCCAGAGGTGCCCGGACCCGGATCCGAACCTGCTCCCCCCAGGAAGTGGCCCGGGAGCTGCACGTCTGTATGGGCCTCAACTCCTGTGCCGGGCTTGACGCGTCGGGCCAGGCCCCCATGGCAGGCATGGGCACCTGCGCGACCGTTTTGCACGTCTGCCACGGCGAAGGCGCCTGCCGGGGCCAGGGCGGTTGCGGCTACGCGGGCACGGACTACGAGCAGTTCCAGCCGGGCGAGCAGGACTGCCGCTACAACGGCAGCTGTGCCAGCCCGATCAACGAGAGCCGGGTCTTCTCGGCCGGCCCGCTGAAGGCCAAGAGCGTGTGGAAGCAGGCTCGTCGGCTCTTCGAGGCGCGGATGTACCCGGCGGGCAAGGCGTTCGGCCCGGCCCCGGGCGAGGGCGTCGAGGATGATCGGATGCCGCACTACGACTACATGTCGCAGCCGCAGTGAGCGAGGCACGGCTGGGCCTGCCGCACCTCGGCCTCGGGGTCGGGCTGCGGACGCCGCACCTCCCGTACATCCGCCGGCACCAGCCGGACGTCGGCTTCTTCGAGATCATCTCCGAGAACTTCCTGGACACCCGCGGCGGCAGACGCCACGCCCTGGCGGAGATCGCCGAACGGTACCCGGTCGTCCTGCACGGGGTCTCAATGTCCATCGGGAGCACGGACCCCCTGGACTTCGGCTACCTGCGCCGGCTGAAGCGGCTGGCCGACGAGGTACGGGCCCCGTGGGTCTCGGACCACGTGTGCTGGACGGGCGTGCTGGGCGTGCACACCCACGACCTGCTGCCGCTGCCGTTCACCGAGGAGACCCTCGACCACGTCGTGCGCCGCGTGCGCATCGTCCAGGACATGCTGGAGCGCCGGCTGGTCCTGGAGAACCCCAGCAGCTACGTGGAGTTCCGCGCCTCCACGCTCGCCGAGTGGGAGTTCCTCGGGCGGATGGCGGAGGAGGCGGACTGCGGACTGCTGCTCGACGTGAACAACGTCCACGTCTCCGCGTTCAACCACGACTTCGACCCGGTGCGCTACCTGCGGGAGCTGCCGCACGAGCGCGTGGTCCAGATGCACCTCGCGGGGCACACCCACTACGGCACGCACATCGTCGACACCCACGACGCGCCCGTGTCCGAACCGGTGTGGGAGCTGTACCGGCTGGCGACCGAGCTGACCGGCGGAGTGTCCACCCTGCTGGAACGCGACGACAAGCTGCCGCCGTTCCCGGAGCTGCTGGCCGAGCTCGACAGGGCACAGGAGCGGGCGGCAGCCGCACCGGCGGGGGGCTCCCGTGGCTGACGCCACCTCGCTGGCCGCCGTGCAGCGCTGGATGCAGTCGGTGATCCTGCACCCGACAGGCGAGGACCCCGGCCACACGATCACCGCGTCCAGTCGGCTGTCGGCCCGCGAGCGGCTGCTCGTCCACCAACAGGGCTACCGGCTGCGGTTGCTGGAGTGCATGCGCACCCTGCACCCGGGGGCGGTGCACCTGCTCGGGCAGGAGATCTTCGACGGTTTCGCGCAGGGCCACCTGGACGCGCACCCCTCCCGCTCCCCCACCCTGGCCGGGCTCAGCACCGGTTTCGCCGGCCACCTGGCCCGTACGCGGCCGGACTCCGGGCCCGGCGCGGAGCGCGAGGCGTGGATCGACCTGCTGATCGACCTGATCCGCTTCGAGCGGGCCTGCACCGAGGTCCTGGACGCGCCCGGCACCGAGGACGGCACGACCCCGTCGCCGCCCCTGCGGCTGCTGCGGGTCTGCGCGCCCGTCCACGCGTACCTGGCCGCGGTGCACCGGGGCGAGGAACCGGATCCGCCCGCACAGCGAACCGTCCATCTCGCCGTGACCCGACGGCACTTCACGGTCGTCACCCGGGAGCTGAGCCCGGGGGCGTACGCGCGACTGCACGTCTCTTCTTCGCATCCCCCAACTTCCCCACCGGCATCGGCATCGGCATCGGCATCGGAGGATGATTCACCGTGACCACGAAGGAATCGGTTGCGGTCGGGGACACGAGTTTCCGGCTCTACGACCCGAAGGTCATCCCCACCTACCCGGGCGTGATGCTCAAACGCGAGCCCGAGCTGCCCATGCGGCTGCGGAAGCTCTCCACCGACCAGGTCAGGAACACGTTCATGCAGATCGAGCTGCCGGCCACCCCTCCGGGGGCCGCTCTCGGCGAGATCGAGCCGTACCACTCCCTCGGCGAGTTCTACGCGCGCATCGAACGGGGCATCCACAACCTCAGCTCGACCATCGACTGGGCCAGGGCGAAGAAGGACCTGTGGAAGTTCCAGTACCACCGGGCCTACTGGAACCAGAACGGCGGCTCCGACCAGCCGCGGCTCATCGTGGACGAGGCGTCCGCGATCCAGGCGATGCAGATCATCGTCGAGCAGGGCGAGGGAGCTCCCGAGGACAAGGGCCTGCTCCCCGACCCGATCGTGCGCACGGACGACCACCCGCCGCAGGACATCGGCAAGTGGCAGGCGTCCCACTACACCAAGTTCTCCGACATCGCGAAGGGCCTCGACGGCATCGGTGTCGTCTGTGACGACACCGGCAAGCAGAAGTACACGATCGACGACGCCGAAGTCATCTGGCCGGTGCTCGACGACCCGGACCTGAAGACCGTCAAGGCGGACCAGAACGTCAAGGACCTGATGGAGTTCTCCAACGCCGTCTACTGCTACGTCCTGGCGCTTCTGGACGCCATCTACCAGACGCCCATGCAGGTGCACGACCCCGCACAGGACAAGGACCTGTTCACGCAGAGCGACCGGTACGCCTACGAACGCAGCTTCATAGCTGTGATGCAGGGGTTGCTGTACCCGGTCTGCGAGCTCCTGGTGCGGACACCGCTCGTCAAGGGGCAGCCGTCCGTCAACGCCGGACCGCCCTTCCAGTACTACGCGTTCAAGACCAAGCAGCCGAAGGCCGAACTCGCCGCACTCTGCGAGAAGCTGCTCCCGAGCTATGCCGCACTGGGCGGTGACGACGGAGTCCAGCGGCAGATCTCGCTGCTGCCGGACTCCAGCTTCCCTGACGGCCCTGATCACGCGGACGGCGCCCGCCGGCCATACGGAGGGCGCCGTCGCGTCGGTGGGCAGCGCCCCGTACCCGTCCTTGAGGGCACGGTCGACCGCATCAACACCCACTTGGCCCCCAGGCAATGAACTGACCGGTCCGCAAAGGGGATTCAGCCGCAAACGCGGCCGCCGGGTTCGCTCACCCGCCGTCCTCCACCGCGGTGTTCAGCTGCTGTCCGGCGATGGGAGCACGACCGCGGTGTGGGACCGTGGCAGGCGTGGCGCGGAGCAGGTAGCCGGAGAACCAGGTGGGGAAGGCCCGTCGCAGCGTGCTCGGTCCGGTCAAGGTGACGGCTCCTGAGCGCAGGAGCGGGGCCCATGGTGTCTCACCGAGCCAGTAGCGGGTCAGTGCCTCCAGGTCGGCGTCTACTCGCAAGGCCACCTCGAAGCCGCCGTCGTCAGTGCACAGGTCGACCTGCGGCCGGGCGATGTGCAGGAAGTACGGCCCGCCCTCGGTTCCGCGGAAGCGCAGTTCGACGATGGTCCGCCGCTCCGGCAGGTGCTCGGTCACGGTACGGCGGCGGATGTCCCACACCAGGACATCGGGGTCGAGGTGTTCGGGCCGCAGGCCGCGCCGGTCCCAGTGCATGGCCCAGCCGCCCAGTTCCCGCACCACCGGCGCCAGATTCTCGCCCGCCTCGGTGAGCCGGTAGCCGCCGTCCTCCCGTGACACGATCCCGGCCTTCTCCAGGGTCTTCAGGCGCGTCGAGAGCATGGTCCGTGAGATGCGCGGCAGACCCCGGCGGATGTCGTTGAAATGCCGCTCGCCCAGCAGCAGCTCCCGTACGACCAGCAGCGTCCACCGCTCACCCAGGACTTCCAGCGCGCGGGCGACCGCGCAGAACTGCCCGTATCCACTCATGCAGCCCACGGTAGCGGTCCAGAATCCGTACTTGTCTTGGCGTGGAAGCGATCTAGCGTTACTGCCATGAGCAGCGAAAACACCGAAACCACCGCTCCTTCCGGCCTGGACTTCCTGCGTTCGATCATCGAGGGCCGTACGCCGCAGGCACCCATCTCGCACACGCTCGGCTTCACGCTCGTCGACGCCGAGCCCGGCCGGGCGGTCTTCGAGGGCGGAACCGGCGAGCACCTGTACAACCCGATGGGCACCGTGCACGGCGGCTACCTGACCACCCTGCTGGACTCGGCGCTCGGCTCCGCGGTCTTCAGCCGCCTGCCCGCCGGTACGGGCTACACGACCGCACAGCTCAACGTGCATCTCATCCGGCCGGTGACCGCGCGGACCGGAAAGCTCCGGGCGACCGGCACCGCCGTCCACGTCGGGCGCACGCTCGGCACCGCCGAGGCTCAGGTGGTCGGCGTCGACGACGGGAAGGTGTACGCACACGCCACCACCACGTGCGCGATCTTCCCCGTCCAGTGAGAGCGGCTCCACGAGTGATGGCCCTGAGACGGCCCGATCCGTCGCCGCCCAGCGCCACATGCCCCGGTCCGCTGTGATCGCCGCCCGGCTGCTCGACCACCGGCCAGCCGGCCAAGGCACTGTCAAAGACGTGCACCACGTGAGCGTGGCCACGATGGGAGAATCTGGGGAGAATCGGCTGTGTAAGACGGCATGAACCTGAAAGACCGTGAAAGGTGGATATCCGCCGGCCAGGCAGGTTCTGATCCGCATCGGCGCAGGTCAGCCTTGACGTGGGCGATCGGTCGGATCGTGGCTCAGTCGGGTTGGGCTGCTTTCACCGGCTCCCCGCTGTTCCCCGCTCGATCTGGTGCGCTTGTGGTGCGGGGGTGAGGGGGTGAGCGGAACAGGGCCGAGGGCTGCCGCGTTCGCAGGGTGGGTTGTCAGTGGCCCTGGCTAGCATCTTGGATGCGCGGTCGACTTCCGGGGTGTCCAGCTCTGTAGAGCAGCTTCATCCCCGATTCTGTCTGGGGGCGGCCCGGGGCCGACCCGGGACCTAACCGACGGTCGGGCTTCGTCGATGGCCAAGAGCGAGACCTGTCAGCGCCGGCCGCGCACCAATCAGTGCTGTACGTCGACCGCTGGTGTACGACTTCCAAGCGTGCACCTGCCCGGACAGACGCGACCAGGTGAGGCGCGTTCACCGCCCGCCACCGCCGCTGGGCGGACTCCACCAGCTTGAAGACCATGGCCAGGGCGGCGGTGCGGGAGCCGGCCCCGCGGGTGACGTTGGTCCGCGACCGCACGGTGGAGATGGGGAATCAATGGGGTTCGTGGTGCGCAAATGGATCCAGTGCTCGGCGGGGAAGCCGAGGAAGGCCAACAGCTACTCCTCGTCGTCGTTCGACGGACTGGTGGCAAGGCACGCACATCCTGAGGCGCCACTGCAGGTCGAGTACCAGCTCACCGCTTTGGCCCGGACCCTGCTGGCACTCTGGTGGCACGGGTGGTTCTGTTCACGAGCTTCTCGCGAACAGAACCACCCGTGCGCACGTCGCTAGGCGAGTTGGCCTCCACGCGCGTTCGTCCCGCCGTCGTCAAGAGCGGGAACCGGGCGGGGCGTGCCTTCGGCGTCGATCGCGACGAAGGTGAGTCGGCCGGTGGCCACTTCGGCGACGGGGCCGGCGGCGTTCCAGCGCTCGGCCGTCACACGGACCACCACCGTCATCGATGTCCGGCCGGCGCGTTCGAGTTCGGCGTGCACGCTGAGCAGATCGCCGGCGCGCACGGGGGCGAGAAAGGTCATCCGGTCGACAGAGACGGTCACGGCCGGGCCATCGGCGTGGCGCCCGGCGGCGGCAGCGGCTGCGTCATCGATGAGCTTCATCACGACGCCACCGTGGATGGTGCCGTAGAGGTTGGTGTCGTGCTCGCTCATGATGTGCGCGAGTGTGACCCGGGAATCAGCCGGTGTTTTCTTGGCAGCGGAATGCAGGGTGACGGTTCGGTCGGCCACGTCAACTCTCCTTCGCGAGTCGCGGCAAGCAGGCCCGGGGCGCGAAGGAAGCGGTGACGGAGGGGCACACCGTGTGCCCGGATCCGCCGGCCTCCGTCGAGCCGCCGAGATCACCGCACGCCCCGTGGCGTACGGGCAGCGGCAGGTATTCGGACTCGCGGGCACGCCTCCCGCACGTACGAGTCGTACGTACCAGGCATCTACTGGCCGTCGCTTCCCGGGCCCGAATGCGGGCCCAGTGCGTATGACGGCGGTCGTTCCCGCTCACCGCTGCGGGGCAGTCCCGGACTCTCACCGGGTTCCCTCTTACGACACGCCCGCCTGGCTGACGGGGCGAACCAGCTGCCACGCCAGGGTAACCGCAACGGGAGCCGGCCCTACTTCCTGTGCTCCGCGGCGCCGTCACGCCGGGCGGTCCGCCACCGGATACGGCACGAACGTGCCGCTGTTCTGGTCGATCTTCAGAGGGCGACCGAGGGCCGGTGCAGCGCGCTGGGAGCCGTCGAAGCGTTCGCAGACGTGGCAGCCCATGCCGATGGGTGTGGCGGCGGAGGGACCGTCGAGGTCGAGGCCGTCGGAGCAGACGACGCGTGAGGCGTGGCGGATCTCGCAGCGGTGGGAGGTGCGTATGAAGTGCTCGACGGCGTCGGAGTCGCCGCCGAAGCCACCGCGAGCGTCCACCCTGGCAGCGCAGGACCGGACATCACGGCATGCCCTGTCGCGGACAACACGACGCAGACCGCGGCGAACACCGCGGCCCGGATATATCGCAGCGCAGCGGTGACAGGCATGGCACCGACATCATGACAAGGCGCCCCACCGGTTTCGGACAGGGGGTGGCCGAATGCCGACCATGGCCTGCGTAAAGCGTCACCTTCAGCCGCCGGCGGTGCTGACAAGAACGACCAGCCTGCGGTCGGCCGGCGACCGGGAACTGGCGACCCGGCCCATACGACTGACTGGGGCGGGCCCCATGGAGGGGTCGCGGGCCGGCGTCTCGGGAGGGCTGCTGCGGTGCGAGTGAAGCGAGGGGCGGAGACAGAAGCGGAGGCCGGCGGACCCGACGGCGACATAACAGGGTCGCGAGGGCCGGGCCCGGCTGTGACCGTCCTGCTGACGAGCGCGATGGCCTTCTCGATGATGCAGCTCTTCCTGATCGGGGCGCTCGGGCCGCGACTGATCGGCGAGCTGGGCATCTCGCGGACGGTGCTGGGGCTGACGACCACGGCCGGGTTCGGTGCGGCGGCTCTGCTGTCGCCGGTGGCGGGGCGGTTGGTTGACCGGGTCGGGCCGCGGCGCTGTCTGGTGGTGCTGTTGCTGCTCGCCGGGGTCTCGTTGACGTTGATCGGGGCCGCTCCGGGGGCGGGGATGCTGCTGGCCGCGGTGGCGCTCGGTGGTCTGCCGCAGGCCCTGGCCAATCCGGCGACCAACAAGGTGATCCTGGCCGTCGTTCCGGCCGAGCGGCGGGGTGGGGTCACCGGGCTCAAGCAGTCCGGAGTGCAGTTCGGCGCCTTCGTGGCGGGGCTGCCGCTGTCACTGCTGGCCGTGGGCGTGGGCTGGCGCGGTGCGGTGTGGACGGCGGCGGGCACGGCGGCATTGGCCGCGGGGTGGGCCGCTCTCGCACTGCCGCCCGACGCGCCGGCGACGGCTCCCGGCCAGCGCCCACCGTCCTCCTCGCGAGGTGTGACGAAACGGCTGGCGGTCTTCTCCTTGTTGCTCGGCTGCGGTATCGCCTCGGTCAATACGTACCTGGCGTTGTTCGGTTCGCAGCGGCTGGGCCTCTCCCCCACCACGGCCGCCGCACTCGTAGCCGTTCTCGGCGTCGCCGGCATAGGCGGGCGCGTGGGGTGGTCGCGTGCGGCGGGGCGGCCGGGGCGGGCCGAGGCGATGCCCGCGCTGCTGGCGGCCGGGGCGGTGGGCGCGGCGCTGCTCCTCGCCGCCGCGGTCCTGGCGCATCCGCTGGTGTGGGTGGCCGCGATCACCCTCGGATCGTTCGCGGTGTCGGCAAATGCGGTGTCCATGGTGCTGGTGATGCAACGGGCGGCTCCGGGGCGTGCCGGGCAGGATTCGGCGCTGGTCTCGGCGGGCTTCTTCGCCGGGTTCGCGGTGGGCCCGCCGTTGTTCGGTGCGTTGGTGTCGGCCTCCGGCTACGTACCGGGATGGCTCCTGGTGGCCGCCGAGTTCGTGGCGGCGGCGATGGTCGCCGTACCGCTGATGTCGCGCCGCCGCGGGGAGCCGGGATGAGCGTAATGAACACGCCGTCAGGAGAGGCGAGTTGGGCCGACCGGGCGCTGGCGTCCCTGTTGGCGCGGGTCTCGGTGACGGCGGACGAGGTCGGTCCGCGCTTCCCCCTGTACGCGGACCCGGACACCGGGTCCTGGACCACCACCGCTCGGGGTTCGTGGACCGGCGGCTTCTGGGCCGGACTGTTGTGGCTGCGTGCGCTGTCCTCGGGCGACCCGGACCACCGGAAGGCCGCGGCCGACTGCACGCAGCGGTTGCGGTACTGGGTCGAGCAGGACACGGCCACGCGCGGCCTGGTGTTCTGGTACGGCACCGCTTTGGCCGCCGGGCCAGGTGGCCACGAGGCGGCGGGCGAGCTGAGGGACGAGGCGGCGCGGGCCTGTCTGGCCGCGTACGACGCGGAGTTGGGGCTGGTGCCATGGGGCGATGCCTTCGGCGGGCCGCGGTTGCTGGCACGCGCGGACGGGGTGCCGGGGTTGGTACCTCTGCTGGCGCACGCGCCGGGCAGCGGGCCGGCCGCCGCGTACGGCCACCTCATCCGGCACCTCGAACTCTGCCTGTCCGAGGAGCCGCCACGGCCGGCATGGCAGGCCCGGCCGCCCGCCGCATGGACGGCGTACCCCGAGCCCGCGCCCGGCTGGAGCCGCACGGCGGCGTGGCTGTTGCTGGCGGTCGCCGACGCGCTGCACTGGCTCGGGGACGAGGACACCGGTCTGCGGAAGGCCGCAGCACACCTTGCCGCACTGCGCCTCGCGCCGGATGCGAGGCTGATCCCGCCGGCGCAGGACGCACATCCGCACGGCCCGGTCGATGCATCGGCCGCAGCGATCGAGGTGGTGGCGGCGTTGAAGCTGGCCGCGTTCGCGCGGGCCACGGGCGACGAGCCGGAGGGCGATCGGCTGGCGACCCGAGGGCGGCTGGTCCTGCGCCGCCTGACGGAAGCACACCTGTCCCCGACGGGAGTATTGCAGGACGGCTGCTACGACGCCGAGCGCGGCCTCGCCACCCGCCACGAGCTGGTCTGGGGAGACTTCTTCCTGGCGTGGGGGTTGGCGCTCCTCACCGGGCTGACGCAGCCGTTCACGATGTGACGTCGTACGCACGCAGGACCCGACGCGCCACCGCGGCGATGTGCAGCTCATCCGGGCCGTCGAGCAACCGCGCCGCGCGCCCCGTCCGGAAGAGCGCCGGCAGCGCGGTGTCCGGCCCGAGTCCGGCCGCGCCGTGCACCTGGATCGCGGCGTCGGCGACGTGTTGCAGCATCCGGGCCGCCGCGACCTTGGCGAGCCCGGTCTCCACCCTGGCGTCCTCGCCCGCGTCCAGACGGGCCACCGCCTCGTACACCAGCGGCCTGGTTGTACGTATGGCGAGCAAGGCGTCGAAGACCAGCTGCTGGACGAGCTGCCGGTCGGCCAGCGGGCCTGCGCTCTGGGCCCGCGAGCGTGCCCGTACGCACATCAAGTCGAAGGCGCGCTCGGCCTGTCCGAGCCAGCGCAGACAGCGCAGGATGCGGCCCAGACGCAGCCGTTCACCGGCGATGCGCAGCGCCGTGCCGCGCTCGCCGACCAGGTGATCCGCGGGCACGGTGACGCCGTCCAGCTCGATCTCCCACTGACCGCCCACCCCCAGAACCGGCAGTTCGCGCACCACCCGGAATCCCGGCGCGGACGTGGGGACCAGGAGCAGTGACAGGTCCGACGGGTCGTCTCCGGTCCGCGCCATGACAGTCACCAGGTCGGCTTCGCCCGCGCCCGTGATGAACCACTTGCGGCCGTGCACGGTCCACGTCCCCTCGGCTCCGGGCTCGGCGCGCGTCGACGTCAGGGTGGGGTCGGTGCCTGGTGTGTCGGGCTCGGTCATCGCGTAGCAGATGCGCAGCTCGCCCGCGGCGATGCGTCGCAGACAGCGCTCCTGGACGGGCGCGGTGGCGTGGCGGGCGAGCATCGACACGTCCAGCAGGGGCGCGGAGCCGAGGGCGGCGGGACCGTGGTCGCTGGCCCCTTCGGCCTCGGCCAGATGCGCGTACCGGGAGAGCGGCAGCCCCTGACCGCCCAGCTCAACGGGCAGCGGAAGCGCCCACAGCCCTGCGTCCTTCGCCTCCTTCTGGAGCCGACACAGCTCGGCGCGTGCGGCCGGTCCGCCCGCGTCGAGTACCGGCTCGGCAGGCATCACCCGCTCCCCTACCAACACCGCGACGCGCTCGCGCAACTCTGCGACGTCGGGCGGACAGCCCGGCAGTCCGAACCCGCCGCGGCCGAAGGCCGGCGCTGCACTCGGGATGCCCTGCACGCGCTCCAAGGGGGCCACCGCTTTCCTCCACATCCACCGGGAACTCGGTGAACCGACAGTCCGACTTGCTGGTGTGGAGTTGGTCGGCCCCGGTCGTCGTCCGGTTCCCGTACGTCCAGGTCCGTAGAAGACACCCAGGTCCGTACACGACACGCGGCGCGCGACCGGCCGCCGGAGAGGAATGCCGTGGGTCACACCACTGTCATCGGTACGCACCGGCCTCTGGAGGAGGTGACGGTAGAGGTCGCCGGCCCTGCCGCACTTACCGCGCCGACCCTTGCCCACCTGCGCTCGCTCGGCGCGAGGGCGACGGAGAGCTCGGTAACGTCGACGGGTCCCGCCCGTTTCGCCGCGGCGGGAAACGGGCCGGGCGAGGTCACCGCACACGCCGCCTGGGCGGATGTCCTGCCGGAGGCGGACGGCGCCGACGAGGCGACCGTCCAGGCGGCCGGCGGAGTGATGCATGTGCACGGCAGGCGCGACGGCGGGCCCCGGGGCCTCGCCGTCGATTACGCCGCCACCTGTGCGTCGGTCCTCACCGTGCAGGGGCTGCTCGCCGCGCTTCTCGGCCGGGCACGTGGTGGGGGTGAGGCCACAGAGATCACCACCGGGGCCGACCGGGCGGCGCTGCTGACGATCTCCCAGTACATCGCGGCCGCGAACGCGCCCGAGGCGGAGGCGGTGCCCTTGGCTCCCGGGGGCCCGCCGTTCACGGCCGCCTGCGGCACCCGCTTCGAGCTGGAGGCGCTGGAACCCGCCCCCTGGGCCCGCTTCTGGCGCGCACTCGGCGCCCCTGAGGAGGCGATACGCAGCGGCTGGCCGGCCTTCCAGTTCCGTTACGCCACCGCCTGCGCACCCATCCCCCAGGCCCTGCACCGAACGGCGAACGATGCCGCCTGGCCCCGAATACGTGAGGCCGCCGCCGCATCGGGGGCCGAGGTGTGCGCCCTGCGCGCACTGGCCGAACGGGCGGCGGAGGCGATCCCCGCCGCGCCATGGACCCTCACGCCGTACCCCGGGGAGGCCGGGCCCCCGTCCACAGCCCGCCCCCTCCCCGCCGACGCTCTCCCCCTCGCCGGCCTGACTGTTCTGGAAGCCGGCCGCCGCATCCAGGCCCCGCTCGCCGCCCACCTCCTCGGCCTGCTCGGCGCGGACGTCGTACGGATCGAACCACCTGGCGGGGATCCCTTGCGCGCAATGCCGCCCTGCACCTCTGGCGTCTCCGCCCGCTGGCTCGCCCTCAACCGGGGCAAGCAGGCCGTGGAGATCGACATCAAGTCCCCTGCCGGGCAGGCCGAGTTGCGTGAGCTGGCCGCCGACGCGGACGTCTTCCTGCACAACTGGGCACCGGGCAAGGCGGAACAGTGGGGGCTGGGCGCCGACCGTCTCGCCGCCGTCAACCCGCGCCTGGTGTACGCCTGCACCAGCGGCTGGGCGGGCCGCCTGCCCGACGCCCCGATGGGCACCGACTTCATGGTCCAGGCCCGTACCGGCGTCGGCGAAGCGGCCCGGCCGGCCGACGAGCCGCCCGCCCCCTCCCTGATGACCCTGATCGACGTACTCGGCGGACTGGTCGGCGCCGAGGCCGCACTGGCCGGCTTGTTGTCTCGGGAGCGCACCGGGCTCGGCGTACGGGTGGAGTCCTCGCTGCTCGGTGCTGCGGAGACGCTCACCGCGCCCGCGCTGCGACGGTCCGCTGCGGGCCGGGACCCGCGCCGCCCGGCCGGATTCCGCCGCCCACTGCCGACGGCCGACGGATGGGTGGCCCCGGCGGACGACTCCGCTTGTCGGGCAGGTGCCGACCCGGCACGGCTACGCGAGATGACGACGGACCAGGCGGTCGCCGCCCTGCGCGCACAGGGCCGGTCCGCCACCGCCGTCACCACCGACCTCGCCGCGCTGCCGCAGGACCCGCGCTGGCACGGCGCCTTCACCCGCGATGTGCACGGTTCCCTCGTCGTTCCCTCGCCCTGGAGGTTCGCATGACCGTCCAGTCCCCATCCCGGCTCTCCTCCCGGTTCCACGATCTGGTCCCCACGGCGCTGCGGCGTGCCTGGGCCGCCGAAGGCCACTGCCCCGACCTGGACCTGTACGCGCTGTTCCGCACACGACGCATGGCCGACCCGCATGCCATAGCCGTGATCGACGCACGCGGCCAGGTCAGCTACGCCGAGCTGGACCAGCAGGCACGCTGTCTGGCCGCCGGGCTCACCGAAGCGGGCGTCTGTCCCGGGGACATCGTGGGCGTCCAACTCCCCAACAGCGGAGAGGCGGTGGCAGCGGACCTCGCCGTGGCCGCACTCGGCGCGGTCGTCCTGCCCTTCCCGGTCGGACGGGGCGGGCGGGAAGCCCTGTCGCTGCTCGGCCGCTCCGGCGCCCGCGCGGTCATCGCCGCCATCGAGCACCGCGGCGTCGAGCACGCACGAGAGCTGGCCGAACTGTCCACCGCGTCCGGCGAACTCCCCGCCCTGCGCGCAGTGATCGCCGCCGGTCCCGGCCCGGTCCCCGACGGCTGCCTGTCACTGGCCGACCTCCTGCGCACCGACCCGTCCGCGTTCACGCCCGCGCGCCCCCACCCCGACACGGCGGCCCGGATCCTGGTCTCGTCCGGTTCCGAGGCCGAGCCCAAGATGGTGGCGTACTCGCACAACGCGCTCGCCGGCGGACGCGGCAACGCGTTCGCACCGTTGCTCGGTGACGGTACGCGGCCCCGCTGCCTGTTCCTGATCCCGCTCGCCTCGGCCTTCGGCAGCAACGGAACCGCCGTCACCCTCGCCCGGCACGGCGGATGCCTCGTGCTGCTGGACCGTTTCACGCCCGACGCGGCGCTGGAGGCGATCCGTGCCCACCGGCCCACCCACGTGCTGGGTGTGCCCACCATGGTGCGGATGATGCTCGACCGGCTTCCGGACGGAGCCGACGAGCCCACCGGGCCCACCGGGCCGACCGGGCCGACCGGGCCCACCGCCTTGGTGCTCGGCGGCTCGGCGCTCGACGCGGCCACCCGCGACGAGGCCCGCCGAGCCTTCGCATGCGCGGTGGTCAACCTCTACGGTTCCGCCGACGGCGTCAACTGCCACGGCGGCCTGACCAGCCTCAACGCCCCCGACAACGGCCCGGACAGCGGACCTGGCATCGCGGTGGGCCGACCCGATCCTCGCGTCTGTGAGATCCGCATCGCCCCGCTGCCCGGAGGCACCTCCGGCGACGCGGGCGAGATCATCGCGCGCGGCCCGATGACCCCGCTCTGCTACGTCGGCGCACCCGAGCTGAACATGCGTTACCGCACGGCCGACGGCTGGGTCCGTACCGGCGATCTCGGCATGCTGGACGCCGACGGCACCCTGCACGTCGTCGGCCGTCTGAAGGACATCGTCATCCGCGGCGGCGCGAACATCAGCCCCGCCGAGGTCGAAGGCGAGCTCTCCTCCCACCCGGACGTACGCGACGTACTGTGCGTCGGCATCCCCGATCCGCTCATGGGCGAACGGCTCGCGGCCTGCGTCGTACCAAGAACCGGACGGAGACCGGCACTTGAGAGCCTCTGTGCCCACCTGGACATCCGTGGCCTGGAACGCCGCAAACACCCGGAACGCTTGCTGCTGGTGACCGACGAACTGCCTCTCACCCCGGCGGGCAAGCCCGACCGCGCCGCCCTACGGAAGAGGGCGGCCGCCGAATTCCCCACCGAGCACGCACAGGCAGGCTGACGCCGCAAGGGGAGGGGCCGCACACAGCAGCCCCTCCCCTTGCCCTTACATCTACCCCCTGCCTACGCGAGCCGCCCCGGTCAGGAACCGGAAAACGCCTTCTCCATCTGCCCGGCGGCCTTGCGGTAGACCCCGAGCAGGTCGAGGTCCGCGCCGGGATAGTTGGCGATGTTCAGCTGCTTGGCGCCCGAGGCGGGCAGCACGATCCCGGTCGACATGTTCTCGTTGTCCAGCACGAACTTCGGCTTCTTCGCCGACAGTGCGGACAGCTGAGCCGGCGTGACCGCCTCCGGGCCGTACGTACCGACCACCTTCGCCCCCGCCAACTGCGCCGCCCACGTCGTGAACATCTGCGCCGCCACCGCCGGGGCCTTCCCACCGGGCCACGTGGCCTTCACCTGCTTGGCCAGAGAATCCCACTCCCCCGTGAACTCGGCGTTCCACCTGGCGGCGGCCTGCTCCGTCCCGAACGCCTTCCCCAGCTTCGTCACCTCGGCCCTGGTCTTCGCAGGGGTGTTGTCCAGGTTGACCTCGACCGCCTTCGCCTGGGAACCGGCCGCGTCCTTGATCCGTCCCGCGAACGGCTCGAACGAGGCGTACAGGACGTAGTCGGCTTCGGCGACCTTGGTCAGATCGGAGGGCTTCACGTCGTAGTCGGGCGCATGCTTGATCGAGGCGGGGACGATGGACGTGACGTTCTTGGCCCCGGCTGCCTTCGCCAGCGCCGCCTCCCAACTGGAGGTGGCGACCACAACAGGACCCGACGACTTGCCGGCCTTTTCTCCCTCTCCCTTTCCGGAGCTGGTGCCGTCACCACAGCCGGTCAGCAGGACAAGTCCCGCGCTCAGTGCAGTGACGGCGGCGACGGGACGGAGGGGGAAGCGGACGTACGCCATGACGATGTTCTCCGTTCGGGGATGAGGTGTGCGGCAAGGGCGACCGCCCCCGCAGCGAGGACGAGCACCGGACCGGGCGGCAGGTCCCAGGTCAGCGAGATCAGAAAGCCGACAACGTTCACGACGACGCCGATACCGATCGCCCAGAACGTGATCGACACCAGCGAACGCCCGAGGCGACGGGCGGCAAGCGCCGGAAGCAGGGTCAACGCGTCCACCAGTAACGCGCCCGTCAGACGAATGGCACCGGCCACCGCGACCGCCACCAGAACCAGCAGCACCACCGTCAGCCGCTGCACCGCCACACCGGAGCACCAGGCCAGCTCCCGGTCGTGCAAGAGCAGCGCCAGCTCGCGACGCCGCCAGACGAACAACCCCGGCACGGCCACCGCCAGCACGCCCAGCACCACCAGGTCGCTCGGGCGCACCGCCAGAATCGACCCCCACAGCAGCGCGAACGCCCCATTGGCATTCACCCCGGACAGCGCCAGCAGCAACAGCGCGGCAGCGATGGCCAGGCTCATCAACAGCCCCATGGCCCCCGACAGGCCGTCGGGCGTACGGGCCAGCGGAGCCACCCCGGCCCCCGCCAGCGCACACGCCCCCAGCGCACACACCACCGGGTCCAGGCCCACCAACTGCCCCACCGCGATGCCCAGCAGCGCCACATGCATCATCGCGAACCGCACCGGCATGATGTCCAGCCCGACGATCACCACACCGACGACCGGCAACCCAAAGGCGGCCAGCAGCAGCCCAACCCCCGCCCGCTGCACCGGCACCAACTGCAACAGGTCACCGACCTGCCCCCAGGCGCTCACGCCACCTCCCGCAGCCGGCCCGCCGCCATCTCCAGCGTCCGATCGCACCGCGCCGCCATCGCCCGGTCATGCGTCACGACGATCAGCGTCACCGGCAGCGAAGTGAGCACCTCGGCGGCCTCCTCCTGCCCCGCGAAGTCCAGCGCCGCGGTCGGCTCGTCCGCGAGCAGCACACCCGCCCCGGCCGCCACACACCCCACGGCCCGTGCCAGGTGCATCCGCTGCAACTGACCACCCGAGAGAGCGTCCACCGGCCGGTCCCCGAGATCCCCCACGCCCAGCCGTTCCGCCGCCTCCACCGCCGCCTCCGGAGCACCGCTACTGGCCAGCAACTCCTTAGCGAGCAGCGGGAAACGCCCGGCCGCCGGCCGCTGCGGAATCCACCCACACGCCCGCCGCCGCCAAGCCCACTCGGCGGCACTACGTGTACCGCGCCCACCGACCAGAATCTCCCCCTCGAACCGCTGGTGCAGCCCGAGCATCGCCCGCAGCAGCGTCGTCTTCCCCGACCCGTTCGTCCCGGTCAGCGCGACCCGCTCACCAGCGGCCACATCCAGATCGACCCCGCTCACGGCCTCCAGCCGGCCATGACGGCACACCACACCCCGCATCCGCACATCGAGCCCTGCCGCACAGCCCGCCTGCGGCGCCTCCAGGGACACCGATCCATCCTCGCTCCGCTCCACGCCCCACTAGTCGGCCCGGCCCCGCGCCGAGTTCCCGTGAAATGAGGCGTCCGGGCGGCAAGCACCCGATGCTGGGGAAACCCTCGACGCTTCGGGCACGCCTGCGGCGTGATGTTGCGCCGTGGCCTGCGGAGAGTGCCGGTGCGTTCCCAAAAGATGGAGAGGGTGTTCCGCGCATTTCGGCAACAACCGCTCTGGCCTGAGGCTTCGACGCTTTCCGCAGCCCACTTTTTGCCGACGCCGTCGACGAGGACGCGTCAGTGGTGGTGGCCGTGCCGGCCGAGGGTCTCCACGGGGGTCGCGCCGGGGCGGGTCCACTGCGGCACGGGGCGGCTGGTCGGGCCCCAGGTGGCGTTTCCGTCCGCGTCCGAGCGCCAGTACCAGCACGGGCGGCGGCCCTCGGGCCGGCCCTCGGGGTTGTCCTCCCACGCCTCGCCGCGGCCGTACGGCGTCATGTCGAGCAGGCCGAGGGACCCGTTGACCGGCTCGTTGCCACGGCCCGTCGTGGAGTAGGTGAGGAACGCGCGGTCGCCGTCGCGCAGGAAGCAGGTGAGGTAACCCATGTCGCCGCCGACCGGCGCGTCCACGTCGCGCACCGAGTACCAGGGCTGGGTGTAGCCCATGAACTCGGCGTAGGAGGCCACCTCGTCCCAACGTCCCGTGGTCAGGATGGCGAACGAGACGCCGCGGGCGTTGGGGTAGACGGCGTCCTTCAGGTGCCAGGCCGTGGTGGTGCAGCCCTCGCACTGCCCTTGGTGCGGCGCGCCGTCGTACCACATGTGCTTGTAGACCACGAGCTCGTCGCGGCCCTGGAACAGGTCCAGGAACGGGACCGGGCCGTCGGGTCCGACGACCTCGACCGTCCCGTCGAGCTCCACCATCGGCAGCCGGCGGCGGGCCGCGGCGAGGGCGTCGCCCTCGCGGGTGTGGGCCTTCTCGCGGAGCAGGAGCTCGTCACGGGCGGTCTGCCAGGTGGCCAGGTCAACGACGGGCGGGCGGCCGGGCGGCGTGGTGGTCGGGTCGTTCGGCATGGTCGTCATGGTGTCCTCCGTGGTGTCTCGTGCCGGGCAGCGTCGTGCGATGTCCTGCGACAGTCACCAGAACAGACTCGCGCCCCGGCCGGAACTCATCGCGCCGTCGGATCTACCGGACAGGGGTTACGTGATGGGTCGGTATTGGAAGAGGTAGGCGTCGGCGGGGCGGGTGTAGGCGATGCCGCGGCCACGTCGGTGCAGTTCCTCGCGCATGGGGTGGGGTGGCCGTCGGGGCTGGAGGTAGCGGTCGAGGCGGTGGGCGACCAGGCGGTGGCGCCCTCGGTCGTTGTGGAGGGCGGCGGTGAGGCGGTAGCCAGGGGCGAGTGCGGCCAGGCCGGCGTCGGCGTGACTGTTGTTGGCCAGGAGCCACCCCCCGGGGCGCAAGCAGCGGGTGGCGTGTTCGGAGACGGGGCCCGCATAGAGGGAGATGACCAGGTCCCAGCCGTCGGCCGGCAGGGCGGCGAGGGTGTGGGCGTAGTCGCCGGGGAGGAAGGTGATCCGTGGGTCTTGGGGAAATCGCCTGCGGTGCACGGCCAGTTGACGGGCGTGGTCCGGGTCGGCGAAGGCCCGGCGGGCGCGCGGGTCGGCGTCGAGGTAGGTGACGTCGGGCCAGACGAAGGAGGGAGCGAGGTCCAGGTAGCTGCCGGGGTAGAGGACGCGCTGGGCGCCGGTGTGGGCGGCGACGGCCTCGTACATCGCGGTGCGGTCGCCGATGTGGTCGATGTAGTCGGTGAAGGCCGCGGTGATGGGGAGGGTGGGGCGGGGCATGGGTGGCTCCGGATCTCGGTCGGTCAGTGCAGGCCGGCGAAGTGGATGGCGCCGGCGGCTGCGGCGCCGGCCGCCGCGGCCTCGACGGCGCCCTGTTCCCACTGGGTGGTCAGGTCTCCGGCGGCGTAGAGCCCGGGGACGCTGGTCCGGCGGGTGTCGTCGACGGTGACGAAGCCGTCGTCGTCCCGTACGAGCCCGAGTCTCCTGGCCAGGCGGCGGACGAGCGGGACCTGTTCCTGGGGCGGGGACCACAGCAGGGTCTGCCGTGCGATGCGGGTGCCGTCGGCGAGTTCCACGGTGTGCAGGTCGCCGTTGTGGTGGTGCAGCCGGGCGATGTCCCCCTGGACCAGGTCGCTGCCCGCCTCCTGGAGGGTGCGGCGCACCTGGTCGGCACGGTCCATGTCGAGCGGCGCGATGGCGATCACGTCGCCGGACCAGGCGCGGAACGCGGTGCCCGCCATGGCGGCGTAGTCGGGGTCATCGGCGATCACGGCCCAGCGGCGGTCGGCGTTCTCCCAGCCGATGCAGAACGGGCAGTGGATGACGGTTCGGCCCCAGCACTCCTCGAAGCCCTCGACGCCCTCGGGGTGCAGGTCGCGGACTCCGGTGGCCAGCAGCACGGTGCGCGCCCAGGCGGCGGTCCCGTCCGCCAGGTGCACCCGGAAGCCGCCCTCGGGGAGCGGAACGACGTCGTCGGCGGTGGTGCGGCGCAGCTCGGCGAGGCCGTAGTGGTCCAGCTCCCGCCACACCCGGTCCCGCACCTCGGCGGAGGTCGCGCCGTCCAGGCCGATCATGCCGTGGACGCCGCGGGACGCCTGGTTCCGGGGCGGGTGCGGGGATTCCACGACCAGGGACCGGTGGCGGTAGCGGGTGAGGGCCTGGGCCGCGGTGAGTCCGGCGGGGCCGCCGCCGATGATCACGGTGTCGTACTCGGGGGTGCTCATCACAGCCTCCTGGGGCGCTTTACGGAATGAATGACCGTCGGTCATACTACTGACCAACGGTCATTCGCGCAGTTCTCTTCCCACGGAGGCCCCCTGTGAACAGCGGCACACTCACCAGCAGCCCCTCCCACGACGGCCACACCGACTGGGACGCCGTCTACAAAGGCGACGGCAGCGACACCATGGCGCCCGACCCGTTGCTACTGGCACGGACTGAGGAGCCGGCCCCCGGCAGAGCCCTGGATCTGGGCTGTGGAGCGGGCGGCAACGCCCTGGCGCTCGCCGAGCGCGGCTGGCGGGTGACCGGCGTCGACATCGCACCCCGCGCGATCGCCGGTGCCCGCGCCAGTGCCTGCCGGCGCGGCCTGGATCTCGAACTCCTCGTCGGCGACAGCGCCACCTGGCAGCCCGACGGCACCTATGACCTGGTGCTCAGCTCCTACGCCCTGCCGCCGCGCGGCCCGGCTCGCACCGCCACCCTGGCCACCGCGGTCGCCGCCGTGGCGCCCGGCGGCATCCTGGTCATCGGCGAATGGGACGAGGACAGCTGCACGTGGGGAGCCCCCGGCGAGCTGGCCACCCTGGACGAACTCCGCGGCCACCTGGCGGACCTGGAACTGCTGCGCGCCGAGCGACTGCGGGTTCCGCTGCATCAGCATCCGGGATACGAGCACGCAGAGGGCTCTCGCGACGAGGGACACGGCACGGACGCCGCGGTGCTTGTATGGGCCCGCAGGCCGCATGGCATCCTCGGTGAGGACAGCTGACCGGACGCCGGTCACCGCCCTGCCAGGAGAACCCCGTGCCCGCCAAGACCGCGCCCACCGGCCGCTTCCAGCCGCCCGACGTCCGCCGCCGCCAGATCCTCGATGCGGTGGCCGCCCTGCTGCTGGAGGACGGCTACGAGGCGCTGACGATCAGCAAGGTCGCCGCGCGGGCCGGGGTCGCCAAGGGCACCGTCTACCTCTACTTCGCCTCCAAGCAGGAGCTGCTGACGGCGTTGCAGGCGGAGATGTGGGAGCGGATGGCCGAGCGGCCCGCGCGACTGCTGGAGCAGCCGGGCCTGAGCTGGGCCGAGCGTCTGGACGGCCTGGTCGCCGCCTGGGTCGCCGCCGAGCGCGACCATCACGAGCTGTATCACCTGCTCTTCCATGAGCTGGGCGCGGGCGGCGAGGAGCCCACGGGTGCCGCGCGCGACGTCCTGGTGACCATCCTCACCGAGGGCACCAAGGCCGGTGAATTCGACGTGAGTGAAGTGGAGTTGACCGCGGACTTCCTCACCCATGCCTATGCCGGGCCCTGCCACCACGGCTCCTCCGACGATGTCACCGTGGCAGTCCAGGCGCTGTTCCACAGGGTCGTCGCCGCGCAGGCACCGTAGGAGGCCGTCAGTCCTGGCCGCCGGTGCAGATCCCGTTCTCCCAGGCCCAGGCGGCGATCTCGACCCGGTTGCGGGCGGCTAGCTTGCGCTGGACGTTGCCGAGGTGGGTCTTGACCGTGGACAGGGTGACGTAGAGCTCGGCGGCCAGTTCCTCGTTGGTACGTCCGCGCGCGACAAGGCGTACGACGTCGAGTTCACGCTGGGTCAGCGGCTCTACCGGCCCGTCCGGCCCGCGCGTTCCCGCAGGGACCGGACGGTCCTCAGAGGTGGCCGGCCGGCTGCGATGCGGCGCCATGTGCGCGAGCAGGCGGACGGTCACCGAAGGGGAGATCAGCGAATTCCCCGCGGCCGCGGCGCGCACCGCTTCGGTGAGCAGGCCGGGAGCTCCGTCCTTGAGCAGGAAGCCGCAGGCACCGTTGCGGAGGGCACTGTAGACGTATTCGTCGAGGTCGAAGGTCGTGGCGATGAGGACGTTCATGGGGTGTCGGACATCCGGCCCGGCAAGGAGGCGAGTGGCTTCCAGGCCGTCCAGCTCGGGCATGCGGATGTCCAGGAGGCAGACGTCGGGCCGTAGCCGCCGGGCTTGCTCGACAGCCGTGGCCCCGTCCGCCGCCTCGGCGACGACCTGAATGTCGGGCTGGGAGTCGAGGATCATGCGGAACGCGGCACGAACCATCTCCTGGTCGTCGGCGATGAGCACCCGGATCGTCATGCCGGACATGATCGCAGGAGGTGCGCCGGCCATCAGCCGGAGGAGGAGTCGGGGTCCAGGGGAAGGACCGCCAGGACACGCCAGCCGCTGCCGTCCTGCGACTCGGCGGTGATGCGCCCGCCGAGCCTCTCGACCCGCTCGGCGAGACCGATCAGGCCGTAGCCACGCCCGTCCGCCCGCTCACCGGCGGTCGGAGTGCCACCCCGCCCGTCGTCGGTCACCGAGGCCTCCAGCCGGTCCGGGGCGCCGGGCCGCACCGCGACCCGCACCTCGACCCGGCTGGCACCGGCCGCGTGCTTGCGGACGTTGGTCAGTGCCTCCTGCACCACGCGGTGAACCGCGGTGGTGGTCTCGGGCGGGAGTCGGCGGTCGGCGAGCTGCGGATCGAGGGTCAGGGCCGCGGGCGGTCCCGCCGCGGAGAACTCCCGCGTGAGGTCGCGCAGACCGCCCAGGCCGCCTGCGGGAAGGGTCGCGGCGGGTGCGGTGGTGTCCCGCAGGTCGGAGACCATGGCGCGCATCGACCCCATCGCCTGGGATCCGGCCCGCTCGATCTGGGCGAGCATCCGGTCCAGGTCCTCCGGGGACTGGGAGTGGCCGGCCGCGGCCGCGAAGCGCGCGGCCTTGGTCCGGGTGACGATCGCCGTGACGTGGTGTGCCACGAAGTCGTGCAACTCCCGTGCGTGCTCCAGGCGCTGGGCCTGCCGGACGGCCTCGCGTTCCCGTTCGCGCAACGTGTCCCACAGGCGCAGACACCAGCCGAGCACCACCATGAACGGCACCGCGACCACAGCGATCAGGGTGATCAGGTCCTTGAGATGGTGGTCCCACTCGGCAATCCGCAACGGCAGCAGGACGGCGGCGAGAGCCGGTCCCGCGGCCAGTGCGACCGCCTTCAGCGGACGGTGGCGCCGCACGGCGCGGGTGATCAGCAGCAGCAGCGCGCACAGCTCCACCATGCCCGGGGTGTTCTCAGGACGGTGGGGCAGCTGCGTCTCCACCACGGTCAGGGTGCACGAGGCGGCCGTGGCGAGTGCGACCTGCCGTGCGAACAGGCGTTCCGGCACGACCAGGGCGGCCAGGCACAGCACCCCGGAGGCTGCCGTCGCCGCAGCCACCGGCAGGTACGGCGCGTTCAACCCCTCCAGCACCACGAGGACGACCAGGGCAGCGCCGACGAGGCACAAGAGGGCTTGCTGGGTACCGGAACGGGCCCGGAGCGCGGAGATCATGGCAGGTCACGCTACGGCAGCACGCCCGCACGCCACCTCGGCCTTTCGGCCGAGGGAGGCAGCGGCCGCTTCGGCATTCCGGTGGATCCGCCGCACCCCCGCCGCACCGAAGGATCGACCTCCAGGGACGCCCCGGTGCCCGCCGGCCTCGCCCCTCCCCCGCCCTTCGACCCAGCCGCCTTTCCACGAGCAGTCATCCAGGAGCGATGCGATGAATCAGAGGACGGACGCCCTGTCGTCCCCCGAGAGGCCGGGCGCGGTGGTCGCCGCCGCCGACGGTCTGACCAAGGTCTACGGCGAGGGCGAGACCCGCGTCATGGCGCTGGCCGGGGTGTCGGCCCGTTTCCTGCGCGGCGAGTTCACCGCGATCATGGGGCCCTCCGGATCCGGCAAGTCCACGTTCATGCACTGCCTGGCCGGACTGGACACGCCCACGTCCGGTACGGCGCGCATCGGCGACACCGACCTGGGCTCGCTGAACGACGTCCAGCTGACCAGGGTCCGGCGCGAGCGCATCGGCTTCGTCTTCCAGGCGTTCAACCTGCTGCCCACCCTCACCGCCTGGGAGAACATCACCCTGCCGGGCGACCTGGCCGGGCGCACCCCCGACCAGGAGTGGCTGACGGACCTGATCAACATCCTGGGGCTGGCGGACCGCCTCGGTCACCGCCCCGCCCAGCTGTCCGGCGGCCAGCAGCAGCGGGTCGCCTGTGCCAGGGCCCTGGCCACCCGGCCGGCGATCGTCTTCGCCGATGAGCCCACCGGCAACCTCGACTCCCGGGCGGGAGCCGAGATCCTGTCGTTCCTGCGCTCCTCCGCAAAGGAGTTGGGCCAGACGATCGTGATGGTCACCCACGACCCGGTGGCCGCGGCGCACGCCGACCGTGCCCTCTTTCTGGCCGACGGAAGCCTCGTCCACGAGATGCCGGACCCGACCGCGGCCGGGGTGCTGGAGCAGATGAAGGCTTTCGACGTCTCGCAGCGGGTCGGCCGACCGTGACGACCCACCGACCGATCCCCTCCAGAAGGCCGTCGATGTTCCGCGCCGCTGTTCGCACCCTGCGCTCCCACCGCCTCCGTTTCGCGATGCCCGCTCTCGCCGTGCTGTTGGGCGTGGCGTTCGTGACCGGGTCGCTGATCTACAGCGAGTCCGTCAGCACGGCCGTGGCTCGTGCACGGGCCAACTCCCAACCCGATGTCTCCGTTGAGATCAAACCGGACCGCTCTGGCCCTTCGCGGCCCGCGGACTCCTCCGGCGGTGCTCCCCGTCTCGACGACACGCTGCTGCGGCGGCTGGGCGCGCTGCCCGGGGCGGCCGCGGCCCGCGGCACTGTGGAGGGCCGCGCCTTCCTCGCCGGCTCCGACGGCACCCTGGTCGGCGATCTGAACCAGGCCGCGGGCATCAATTACGTCACCGACCGTACGGGCAAGGACCCCCGTTACCCGCTCACGGCCGGCCGCGGCCCCCGTGCCGCCGGAGAGGTCGCCGTCGAGAAGCAGGCCGCCGAGCGGGCCGGGCGCCGGGTGGGTGACCGGGTGCGCATCGTTGTCAACGGCACCGCCCGGAGCGCCCGGTTGGTGGGCGTCTTCACCGCCCAGGACAGCCGCTCGGCGGCCGGCGGCACGCTCATCGCCTTCGACACCCGCACCGCGCAGAAGCAGTTCGCCGCCGCCCCGGGCAGTTACACGGCGATCACCCTGGCCGCGGCCGACGGCACGCCGGAGACCCAACTCGCCGCACAGGCCCAGGAGTTGCTACCCTCCGGACTGCGGGCCGTGACACGAGCGGACCTGGACGCCGAAGCAGCGGCCTTCACCGCCGACGATCAGAAGCTCACCGGACTGCTGTTGAGCTTCGCCGGCATCGCACTGTTCGTCTCCACCCTCCTGGTCGCCAACACCTTCACCATGCTCAGTGCGGCCCGCGCCCGCGAACATGCCCTGCTGCGCGCGGTCGGCGCCACCAGGAAGTACGTGATGCGGCTGGTCCTGGCCGAAGCCGCCCTCGTCGGAACGGTCGCCTCGGTGGCGGGCTATGTGCTGGGCATCGGGGTCGCGGCGCTGCTGAGCAGGCTGTTCGGGGTCACCGGAGGGCCGAGTGCCCCGTTGCACATCTTCTCCGTCACACCGCTCATCGCGGCGTTCGCGGTCGGCATCGGCGTCACCGTACTGTCCGCGTACCTGCCGGCCCGTCGGGCGGCGGCCGTACCGCCCGTGGCGGCGCTGCGTACCAGCGAGCCCCCCACCGCGGCCTCGCTGCGCCGCCGCAACGCCATCGGCCTGGCCGCCACCGCGTTCGGCGCCCTGCTGGTCGCTGCCGCCGTCGGCAGCCAGAACCTGCTCTTCTGCGCCGTACCCGTCCTCCTGATCGGGCTGATCGTCCTCACCCCGCTGCTCGCTCTCGGCGTCACTGGGCTGATGCGCTCCCCGCTGACCCGGCTGGCGGGCATCCGCGGCAAGCTCGCCGTGGAGAACGCCCGCCGCAACCCACGGCGGACGGCGGCCACCGCGACCGCCCTCATGGTCGGTCTCGCGGTGATCACCGCGGTCACCGTGGTCGTCTCCTCGGTGAACCGCATGGATGAGCAGGACGCCGACCGCTCCATGACCTCGGACCTGCGCATCACGGCCGTCGACTTCGCCGAGATCGGCGACGACACCGCCGCCCGCGTGGCACGGCTCCCGGACACCGAGGCCGCCACCCCGGTCATCCACACCTACGTCGACGTCGCCGGCGGCAACTCCCTGCCGGCGAACGCCGTCAACCCCGCGACGGTGCAACGCCTGGCAGCAGTCACCGTCCGAAAGGGCTCGCTGGACCAGCTCGACCACGGCATCGCCGTCACCGAACAGACGGCCACCGACCAGGGCTGGCGGCTCGGCTCCCGCGTCACCGCGACGCTCAACGACTCGGGCACGAAGACCACCCTGCCCGTCGTGGCGATCTACGACGGCACGGACGCCCTGGCTCCCGTCCTCCTCTCCGACAGGACGCTGCCGCCCACCGCCGACACAGAGCACCGGCCACGTGTCGAATCCGTCCTGGTCGACGCCGCCCACGGCCGCACGGCCGCGCTCCGGCAGGAGATCCGGCGCACCCTGGACAACCCCGCGCTCCTCGTACAGGACCGCACCGACGCAAGGGCGGCAGCCGCTGCCAGGACCGGCCCGTTCCTGAACATCATGTACGCCATGCTCAGCGTCACCGTGCTGATCGGGGCCCTCGGCGTGGTCAACACCATGGGCATGGCCGTCTTCGAACGCGTCCGGGAGATCGGCGTACTACGGGCCCTCGGTCTGGACCGCCGAGGCATCGGCTCCGTCCTGCGGCTCGAATCGGTCACCATCTCCCTCCTCGGCTCCGCACTGGGCCTCGTCGCCGGCAGCGCGATCGGCGCGGCGGCCGTCCTCGGCCAGGAAAGCGTCCCCCTCGTCATCCCGTGGGGCCGTACGGTCCTCTTCTTCCTCGCCACCGCCGCGATCGGCGTCCTCGCCTCCCTCTGGCCGGGGCGCCGGGCCGCGAGGATCCCTATGCTGAAGGCCATCACCACAGACACCGAATGACGGAGGGGGCCCGTCGGCGCTGCTCTCCCAAGGCCGTTGAGCACCTTCCCCGTCCGCGAAGCCGGCGGCGCCCGTGGAAGAGGGGCGCCGCCGGCGGTCCGTACTACTTCTTCGCAGTCAGTTCTTCGCGGGGGCCAGGTCGGTTCCCTCGACCTGCTTGGCGAGGTGGGGGCGCTTCTTGATCAGGTCGGCGGCGATCGGGTCCTGGAAGTACTTCTTGTACAGCGTGACGTAGGTACCGTCGTCGATCATCGCGTCGATCTGGGCGTCGATGTCCTTGAGGAGCTTCGGGTCGCCGTTCATCCGCAGCGGGAAGGCGCTGCCTTGAAGGCTGTCCTGCTCGACCGCTGTCCGTACGGGCTGCTTCCTCACGTATGCGTCGGCGTCGGCGCCGCCGACGACGATGGCCTCGACGCCACCGGAGAGCAGCTGGGAGATCAGCGCCGTCTGATCCTTGAACTTCACGAGCTTCGCCCTGGGCATCTCCTTGGCGATGAAGGCTTCCTGGACCGCGCCGCTGACGACGCCGACCCGCTTGCCGTCGAAGTCCGAGAGGTGCGTCTCCGTGCCGCTCTTCTTGGTCACCACCGAGGTGAAGCCCCAGTAGTACGGAGTGGTGAAGGAGACCTGCTTGGCGCGCTCGGGGGTGGCGCCCACGCCGGCGACGCCGATGTCGTACTGTCCTGCGGACAGCCCCGCGAGGATGCCCTGCAAGTTCGTGGTCTTGTACTGGACCTTCACATCGAGGCGCTTGGCAGCCTCGTTCATCAGGTCGACGGCGAAGCCGGTGGGGTTGCCGGAGGCGTCGGTCATCGCGAAGGGCGGCTGCTCGGCCTGGGTGCCGGCGGTGATCACTCCGTTCTGGACCAGCTTGTACTTGGCGGTCGAGGCCTTCACCGAGCTGCTGTCGCCGCCGCAGGCGGTGAGGGGCAGCAGCAGCGTGGCCGCGGCGCCGGCGAGAAGTGATCTGCGCAGGGTGCTGTGCAGGGTGCTGTGCATGGGAGGGGCTCCTGTACGGGGGACGGCGTTCAGAGGACCTGGGAGAGGAACTGGCGCAGCCGGGGGTGGTCGGCGCGTTCGAAGATCCGGTCGGGGGTGCCGATCTCGGCGAGGCGGCCGTCGCACATGAAGGCGACGCGGTCGGCGGCCTCCCGGGCGAAGCCCATTTCGTGGGTGACGACGGCCATGGTCATACCGGCCGATGCGAGGTCCCGCATCACGGCGAGCACGTCCTTGACCAGTTCGGGGTCGAGCGCGGAGGTGGCCTCGTCGAAGAGCATCACCTCGGGCTCCATGGCGAGCGCGCGGGCGATGGCGACGCGCTGCTGCTGGCCGCCGGAGAGCTGGGCGGGCCGCCGGTCGGCGAAGGCGGCGAGACCGACCTCCGCCAGGCGGCGCAGCGCGCTCTGCCGGGCCTGCTCGCGGTCCATGCCCTTGACCGCGGTCAGGGCGAGCGTGACATTGCGCTCGACGCTCATGTGCGGGAAGAGGTTGAAGTGCTGGAAGACCATGCCGATGCGGGCGCGGGCGGCGTCGACGTCGGCGCGCGCAGCCGTCAGGCAGGTCTCGCCGAGCCAGATCTCGCCGGAGTCGGGGGTCTCCAGGAGGTTGAGGCACTTCAGCAGAGTGGACTTGCCGGAGCCGGAAGGACCGATCAGGCAGAGGGTCTCGCCGGCGCGTACGTCGACGGTGATGTCGCGCAGCACGGTGTGGCTGCCGTAGCTCTTGCTGAGGCCGGTGACCCGCAGCGCGGCAGAGGCGGCCGGGGCCTTGGTCATGGCGGTCATGCCTGCGCTCCTGCGGTGGCCGATACGGGGGTCGGGGGGACGTCCGCGTCGGCCGCGGCCGGCGGGTTGCCGCCCTTCGGGCCTTCGCGCAGCCGCTTGTCGAGATGGTTGACGAAGTACGTCAGCGGGATGGTCAGGCAGAGGTAGCACAGGCCGGCGGCGATCAGCGGGGAGGAGTTGTAGGTGCGGGCGACCTCCTCCTGCCCGATGAAGTACAGCTCGCGCTGCCCGGCGGCGAGGCCGAGCAGGTACACCAGCGAGCTCTCCTTGATGTCCTTGACGAACTGACCGGCCATCGCCGGCAGCACACGCCGGATGCCCTGCGGCACCACGACCAGGCGCATCGCCTTGAGATAGCTCAGGCCGAGGCTGCGGGCCGCCTGGAGCTGACCGGGATCGACGCTCTGGATACCGGAGCGGAAGATCTCCGCGGTGTACGCGCCGGAGATGATGCCGATCGCCAGGATCGCGTAGCCGAACGGGTCGGTGCCGAAGGGGCGGATACCGGCGGCGGGCAGGCCCACGCCGACCAGCATGACCGTGATGATCACGGGCAGGCCGCGGAAGATGTCGACGTACAGGCGGGCCGGGAGCCGTATCCACCAGCGGTTCGACAGCAGCAGCAGGGCCGCCACCAGGGCGATGACGATGCCGACGACGATCGCACCGGCCGCGATGGTGACGGTGTTGAGCAGCCCCTCGGTGATCAGCCTGGGGAAGGTCTGGGCGATCAGATCCCAGTTGAAGAACGTGTCGACCAGGGCATTGGATGCCAGGTCCGTCGGGGAGGAAGGGGCCATCACGACTCCTGACAGCGATCGGGGGCACAGTCGGGCACGGATGCGTGGAACTCCTCGCGCACCGAGGTGAGGAATTCCGGGTCGCCGAGGAGGTCGAGGACCAGGGCGGCGAGGGCGGTCGCCATCGTTTCGGTCGTGGCGTGGGCTTCCGGCGTACGGGCTGCCTCGCGCATCTGCGCGGAATGCCCGGGAGTCCCGCGGGGGCAGATCTGCACGTACGGATGGATCACGGGTATTTTCACCGACACATTACCGATGTCCGAAGAGCCTGCCGGATTCGCGGGGGACGGCGGTTCGAGTTCCAGGCCGAGGCCGGCGGCGTGGGCGGCGAGCCGGTCGGCCATCGTCATGTTGTTGTTGCGCTCGGTGTAGCGGGGCGCGGTCTCGGCGTGTTCGACCGTGGTGCCGGTGGCCAGTGCGGCGCCCTCGGCGGCGGCGAGTACCCGGACCAGCAGCTCGTCCAGGGCCACGGAGGTGGCCTCGCGTACGTAGATGTCCAGCTCGGCGCGCTCGGGCACGACGTTGGGGGCGTCGCCTCCGTGCGTCACGATGCCGTGGACGCGGGCGGTCGGCGGGACGAACTGCCGCATCGAGTCGACCGCCGTGAGAAACAGCTGCGCGGCGGCGGCTGCGGAGCGGCCGTCCCAGGGCGCCTTGGCGGCATGGGCGGCGACGCCGTGGAAGGTCAGCCGCAGGTGGCTGGCGGCCAGCGCGTGCCGGGCCCGCAGGCTGCGGTCGGCCGGATGGAACATCACCGCCGCGTCCACGCCCTCGAAGGCGCCGCGCTCCAGCATGAGGATCTTGCCTCCGCCGCCCTCCTCGCCCGGGGTGCCGATCACCTTGAGCGTCCCGGTGTGGCCGGGCCTCACGGTGACCGCGGCGAGCGCGGCGATCAGGCCACCGGCCGCAATGAGGTTGTGACCGCAGCCGTGACCGATACCGGGCAGCGCGTCGTACTCCAGCAGCACCGCGATCGTCGGGCCGTCCGCCGCGCCCCGGTGGGTGGCGGTGAAGGCGGTCGGCAGGTCCGCGACTCCTTTGTCCACCTCGAAGCCCGCCGCGGCGAGCCGGTCGGTGAGCTGCTCGACGGCGTAATGCTCCTCGAACCGGGTCTCCGGCATGGCGTGCAGCTTGAGACTCAGCTCCTTCAGCGCGGGCCGGTGCTCGCACAAGGCGGCACGCAGATCGGGGACTGGGGAATGCATGGACGCTCCGAGTGGTGCGACGTTCTGGGGTTGCCGGAACGCTAGGAGCTGCCCGTACGGCTTCGACTATGGTTACCGCACTCGCGGTAAGCGACCGAGGTGCGGCACGGGACAGGAGGCGGCGATGAGCGTGGTCCTGATGCTCGCCGGAGCGGCCCCGTCCAGCGTTGTCGTCGGCGCCTCGCCGCTGGCCGAGCTGACGGCGGCGCTCCACGCCTACACGGAAGCCGAACACCATCCCGCCACGGTCCGGTGGGCCCGCAACCTGGACGCCGAAGGGCCTGGAAGCGGTGGCCCTGCCCGCGACGAGGGGGCGGTCGCGGCCCTGCCCGCGGGGCTTCGGCAGCGGATCATGGGCTGGGCCCCGCTGTGGGCCTCCTACCGCGCCCGGTACCTGCTGCCCCTGCGCGCGACGGCGGACCGCCCCCTCGACGCCGAACTGGCCGATATCGCGGACCTGCCGCTCCCGCGCTTCGCCGAGCTCACCGGCTATGCGGTGCGCGGCGGCAACTCCGGAGCCCCGCTGGACCGGGTGCTGCACGACGCCACGCAGCGGGACGACCTGCTGGCCGCGGCCGAGCTTCGCTCAACCGCCCGGGCCGAACTCGCCCGGCGACTGCTCGACGCTCCGGACGAACTCCGCTCCGACCTGCTCGCCCTGCTGTCCCAGGCGGCCCGGGCCCTGGAGCCGGACCTGACACGGGCGGCTCGTACGATCGCCACCCATGTGCCTCGGCTCCGCGCGACCATCGAACGCAGCGGCCCCGGCCAGGCACTGGCCGGGCTGGACCCCTCGGCCTCGTACCGCAGTGGGCCACCGCGGGTGGTGTTCGACAAGTTCCACCACGGCATCGTGAACGTCGCCACCACGCGGCTGCTCGTCGTGCCCTCGGTCTTCGGCCGCCCCCACGTCCTGGTCAAGCACGAGCCGGGGCCGGTCGCCGTCATCCAGTACCCGCCGCTCACGGAGGGCGCCGCACAGCCCAACTACGCGGATGTCCACCGCCGGCTCGAAGTGCTCCGCGACCCCGGCCGTCAGCGCATCGCCCGCGCCATCGCACGCGAACCCCTCACCCCCTCGGAACTGGCCGCCCGCAGCGGCATGACCCTCCCCCAGGTCTCCCGCCACCTCGCCCGGCTGCGCCAGGCGGGCCTGGTGACGGTCGACCGCGCCGGCCGCCGCGCGTACTACCAACTGCGCCTGGAGCCGGTGCGCCGCATCGGCGATGATCTGCTCGCCGCACTCTTCCGCTGACGCCGAGGCAAGGGGCACCACTACCGCACCCAGGAGGCGAGGTGCGCGGCCGAGTGGCGGAGAGACCGTCAGGCGCCGTTCTCGCGGACAGGGGTGACGATCTCGTCGACGAGCCAGCGGGCGGCATGGTCCGGATAGGGGCGGGGCAGCGCGAGCACGACGTGCCGGATGCCGACGGCGGCGAGTGCCCTGACGTGGGCGCGGGTGGCGGCGGGGTCGGCGTAGTCGACGATGATCTGCGCGGAGCGGGTGATCTCGGCAGGGTCGCGGCCGATCGCCGCGCAGTGCGCGTCCAGGACGCGGGCGCGCTCGGCGATCCAGTCGGTGCCGTTGTGGGGCGGACCGGGGACGTTCCAGATGTCGGCGTGTTCGGCGATGATGCGCAGCGTGCGGTCGCCCCAACCGCCGAGCAGTAGCGGCGGGCCGCCCGGCCTGACCGGGCCGGGGCCGTTGCGGGTGCCGCGCAGGGTGGTGAAGAGGCCGTCGTGGTCGAAGACCTCCTCGGTCCACATGCGGCGCAGGATGGTGATCGTCTCGGCGAGGCGGTCCAGGCCCTCACCGGGACTCGGGAGCGGCAGGCCGTAGGCGGCGTACTCGGCGACGGCCGGGTTGGGGCCGGCGGGCTGTCGGGTGCCGCCGACGCCGAGGCCCATGATCAGGCGCCCCTTGGAGATCACGTCCACCGTGGTGGCGATCTTTCCGAGGTGGGCGGGGGCGCGCAGCCTGTTGCTGGTGACGAGCAGGCCGAGGCGGAGCCGAGTGGTACGGGCGGCCAGTGCGGACAGCAGCGTCCAGCCCTCCAGGACGGCGCCGCCAGGCGGTCCGGCCAGCGGCATCAGGTGGTCCCACAGCCAGGCGTCGTCGAGTTCGGGCAGTTCGTCGGCCTCCTCCCAGACGCGGAGGATGTCGTCGTAGGTCAGGTGCATGGGCGTCGTCTTGATGCCGAAGCGGAGCGTGTGGTGCGGTGCGTCGATGGACATAATCGTCACCATAGTTGATCGTCAGCGCTGCTGACTATCAGCGCCGGATGGTTAGGATGCCGGAATGGCGGAGAACGACGACAACGGGGCCGCGGTCGAGGAGTTGCTCGGCACGCGGCTGGGCTACCTGCTCAAGCACGCGCAGCTGCGGCTGGCCGAGCACGCCGGGCCCGCACTGGCCCCGTTCGGGCTGGACGCGCGGGAGTTGGCAGTGCTCGCGGTGCTGGCGGCAGGCCGCCCGCTGTCGCAGCTGGAGGCCGCGCGGCGGTTGGGCGTGGACCGCACGACGATGGTCGCGCTCATCGACGCACTGGAGGGCAAGGGGTTGGTGGAGCGGCGCCGCAGCGAACAGGACCGCCGCCGCAACGTCGTTGAGTTGACGGAGCGGGGCAGGCGGGTGCGGGCCGATGCCGAGGACGCCCGCGAGGCGGCGGAACGGGAGTTCCTCGCCCCGCTCGGTGAGAAGGACGCGACGCGGCTGATGAAGGCGCTGCGGGTGCTGATCGGAACTCCGCACAGGCCCTGAAGGCCCTCGTTCAACCGGACTGACGTCCCTCGACGCACCGACGCCGCCGGGCAGTTGGCGATCCGATATCGACATTCTTCGGTCCCGGCGGCGTCCCGGAGCGATGGAATTCGTGAATAAGTTGTTTCTTGCATGTTGAACATCTGTCACGAGCCGTCAACTCATGGCAGTCTCCACTCGATTCACTCCTGCTCCACCGGGCACCCCACCCCTCGGCTGCCCGGCCCCACCTCTAGGGCCCGTGGGACCCCACGGCCTCTTCAAGGGAGACCGAGTTGAGACGCATCTCGACCACCCCCCGCACGACCGCCCTGCGCGCTGCCGCCCTGGTCGCCTCCGCCGCCATGGTCGCGGTCGGCGTCCAGGCCGGATCGGCCAGCGCGCAGCCGGACCGCACCACCGGCGCGTCGGCGGTCGCGCTCTCCACCGCCCAGCGAGCGTCCGCGATCAAGGACGCTCAGGGCGGTGCCGCCGCGACCGCCGCGAAGATCGGCCTCGGCGCACAGGAGAAGCTCCTCGTCCGGGACGTCATCAAGGACGCGGACGGCACGGTGCACACCCGGTACGAGCGCACCTACGCCGGGCTGCCGGTCCTCGGCGGCGACCTGGTGGTCCACCAGGCCGCGAACGGCACCCGCAGCGTCACCAAGGCGACCAACGCCCGGATATCCGTGGCCAGTACGGCCGCCGGACTCGCCCCCTCCGCCGCGAAGAAGAGCGCCCTGCGCGCTGCCGCCGCGAAGAAGGACACCACCACGCACGGCTCCGCCACGCCGCGCAAGGTGATCTGGGCCGCCACGGGCAAGCCGGTCCTCGCGTACGAGACCGTGGTCACCGGCGTGCAGAAGGACGGGACGCCCAGTCAGCTGCACGTCATCACCGACGCGGCCACCGGCAAGCAGCTCTTCCAGAACGAGGCCATCGAGACCGGCACCGGTACCAGCACCTACAGCGGCACGGTCCCGCTCACCACCACCAAGAGCGGAACGACCTACCAGCTCACCGACGGTTCCCGCGGCGGCCACAAGACGTACGACCTCAACCAGAAGACGCAGGGCACCGGCACGCTCTTCACCGACGCGGACGACACATGGGGCGGCGGCCGGCAGACCGCCGGTGTCGACGCGCACTACGGGGCGGCCGTCACCTGGGACTTCTACAAGAACACCTTCGGCCGCAACGGCATCCGCGGCGACGGGAAGGGCGCCTACTCCCGCGTCCACTACGGCAACGCCTACGTCAACGCGTTCTGGGACGACGGCTGCTTCTGCATGACCTACGGCGACGGCAGCGGCAACTCCCACCCGCTGACCTCCCTCGACGTGGCCGCCCACGAGATGAGCCACGGCGTCACCGCGGCCACCGCAGGACTCAACTACAGCGGCGAGTCCGGCGGCCTCAACGAGGCCACCTCCGACATCTTCGGCACGTCGGCCGAGTTCTACGCCAACAACCCGTCGGACCCCGGTGACTACCTCATCGGCGAGAAGATCGACATCAACGGCGACGGCACCCCGCTGCGCTACATGGACAAGCCCAGCAAGGACGGCGCCTCCGCGGACTACTGGTCCAGCGGTGTCGGCAACAAGGACGTGCACTACTCGTCCGGCGTCGCCAACCACTTCTTCTACCTGCTGTCCGAGGGCAGCGGCGCCAAGACCATCAACGGCGTCAGCTACAACAGCCCGACCTACGACGGCTCCAAGGTCAACGGCATCGGCCGGAACAAGGCCGAGAAGATCTGGTACAAGGCCCTCACCACGTACATGACCTCCACCACCAACTACAAGGCCGCGCGCACCGCGACCCTGAAGGCGGCGGGTGATCTGTACGGCACGACCGGCGCCGAGTACAAGGCGGTCGGCGCGGCCTGGACCGGCCTCAACGTGAAGTAACCGGCTCCGCGTACGCGTCCCGGCACCGACACCGGTGCCGGGACGCTTACTGCGTGCGGCGGGGGGAGCCGTGCCGCGTCAGCAGGCGCCCAGGTCCTGCCAGACCCCCGAGCCACCGGTGGACGGCGTTTCGCCCTGCGTCCACCACTTGGCCCTCCAGGTGTGGCCGGCGTACGCGACGGTGTCGCCGCCCACGTAGACGGTCTCGGCGCGGTAGGCGGCCGCGGTGCAGGAGCCGCCCGGCGGCGTGGTGGTGGGTGACGGAGTGGTGGGCGGAGTGGCCCCGGCGAACTTCACCGAGTACCTGGTGAAGTCGTACGCCCCTTGTGGAACGCTGCTACAAGTGCCGGACGTCTTGCCGTTGTTGTCCGGCGGGGTGCACTGCCGGTCGCGGTTGACGGACCAGTTGGTGAAGCGCGCCATATGGTGCGCGGTCGCGAAGTCCAGCACCGTCTGGAAGTCCGCCTGGGTGAAGTACTCACCGGTGTCGCTGCGGCCGTTCATCTGCGAGATGCCCTCGTGGGCGTACGCGGTGGCTTCGTCCCAGCCGAAGGTGGACCGCAGGACGGCGTTGAAGTTCGTCAGTGCGGCGGTCTGCGACGCCGCGCCGTTGAAGCCGCCGTCGAAGGGCATGATGGAGAAGTTGTCCGGGGTGAAGGACTGGGACTTGGCCTCGTTGAGCATCTGCTTGCCGAACCAACCGGTGCCGTCGACCGTGCCGGCCGTGGTGACGGAGAGGTAGATACCGGGGTTCTTCTGCTGGAGGATCTTGGCGGCCCCGATTTCGTTGTGGATGGCGGCGGCGTTCTCGTACTCCGGCTCTTCCAGGTCGAAGTCGAGCGCCTTGAGGCCGTACTTGTCGATGACCTGCTGGTAGGCGGCAGCGGTCGCCTCCGGGGTGGCGCAGCTCTGGCCGAGCTTGGTGCCGCCGTACCCACCGACGGAGGCGGAGACGTCGCCGCCCTTCGCGCGGATCGCGGAGATCACGCCGGCCACCGCGGTGTCGGTGGCCACCGGGTTGGTTCCGCCCCACGTCGGCGAACAGCCACCCCCGTTCGGCGCCAGGACGAAGGCGAGCTGGAAGGCCTTGAGGCCGGTGGCGTCCATCACCGCTCCGGCATCCGGCGGGTCGTTGTCGAGCGGCATGAGATAGGGCGCCGCCGCATACCAGTTGCTGCCCACGGCCGTCGGGGCCGGGGCGGCGGTGTGGCGGCCGGTGGCGAGCGCCGTGCCGACCGCCGCGAGCGTGAGGCAGGCGGCCGCGACGGCGGCGGTGAGACTTCTGACGTGACGAGGTGGCACATGCCCTCCCGCGAGGAGAAGTGGTCCAGACCAATCGCCTCACAGCGTCACCTCTTGTTGCGGATGCGTCAACACTTTGGACTGGACCAGTACCGAAAGGGCTCCTCGGTGCCGGTGGGAGCCCGTCGGTCACGTCGTCCCCGCGCACGCGGGAGGGGTGCGTGGCAAGGTGGTGGGTGAGGTTGCCTCCCCCACCCAGCCCTCGATCCCGATGAGGAGGCCCACATGGACGACAAGGAGTTCTTCCACGCAGTGGCGGACCGCGCGGGACTCTCCCGGCAGGAAGCGGCCGATCTCACCCGCGCGACGCTCGAAACGCTCGCCCTCCGCCTGAGCGACGGCGAGGTCCGCGACCTGGCCCTCGAACTTCCCGGGCCGCTGCGCGACTCGCTCCAGTGGGGGCGAGGAGAGATGAAGATCTTTGGTCCCCGTGAGTCGATCCGCCGGGTGCGCGTACGCACCGGCCTGACCGATTCGGAGGCCGCTCGCGGGGTACGGGCCGTTCTCAGCACGCTCCAAGAGGCCATCTCCCAGAAGGAGTTCGCGCACGCCATGTCGCAACTCGGCAAGGAGTACGCACAGCTGCTGGAGCCCATCGGGTAACGGGGTCGGGCCTCCTCGGCACGCCGAAGGGGCACTGCGGCACGGCCGGGCGGGACGCCGGCGCCCGCTCGGCTACCCCAGGTCGGGATCCCCCACCTCAAGATCCCCCGCCACGAGATCCCCCGCCACGGCCGTGGCCAGCCGGGCGAGGGCGACCGCCTCCCGACTGCCCTCCTGGGCACCGAACACATGCACCACCAGACCCGTCTCACCGGGCGCGGCCGGCACATGCAGCGTCTCGTAGTCCAGCGTGAGCTCCCCCGTCACCGGATGCCGCAGCCGCTTGCGCCCGGCCCCGCACATCACCACCTCACCGGAGGCCCAGATCCGCCGGAACTCGACGCTCTGCGCGGCCAGTTCGGTGATCAGCACGGACAGCTCCACGTCGTCCGGGTAACGCCCCCCGGAGACCCTCAGCTGGCCCACGGACTCCCGCGCACGGTCCTCCCACTCGGGGAAGACGCTCCGGGAGACGGGATCGAGGAAGAGGTACCGGGCCTGGTTCCGGTCGCGGCGGCCCGGGTCGGCCAGACCGCCGAGCAGCTCGGCGCCCAGGCCGTTCCAGGCCACCACGTCGAGGCGGTGGTTCGTCACGAAGGCCGGCAGGTGCGCCGTGGTGTCCAGTATCCGCTGCACCAGGGGGCTGACCCGGACGCTGGGGGCGGGGCCGCGCCGGGCGGCGGTCAGGGTGGCGAGGTGCCGGCGCTCCGCCGCATCGAGGCCGAGTGCCCTGGCGAGCGCGTCGAGCACCTCGGGCGACGGCTGGGTGGCCCGGCCCTGTTCGAGGCGTACGTAGTAGTCCACGCTGATCCCGGCGAGCTGGGCCAGCTCCTCGCGGCGCAGCCCCCGCACCCGGCGGCGACGGCCACCGGCGATCCCGACGTGCTCCGGCGCGACGCGCGCCCTGCGGGCACGCAGGAAGCCGCCGAGCGCGCGCCGGGCGTCGCCGATCCCGTCGACCGCGTGGTCGCGGCCGGCCTCCTCGCCGATCCCGACACCGTCCTGCGTACCGCTCACGGTGCGGTCGCCGACGCCGTCCGTGCGCTCGATGTGGTCCACGCCTTCCATGGACCCAGTATGCGTGGTCCCCGCAGTACCAGGATCACCGTTCCACCGGTCGAACAGGGCGCTGGCTACCCGTCCGGACCTGGGAGAACGTGGCGGCATGACCACAACCACGCCGCAGCGGCGGAAGAAGATCCTCGTCGTCAGCGCCCATCCGGAACCCCGTTCGCTCACCACCTCACTCGCCGCCTTCGCGGTCGAGCACCTGCGCTCGGCCGGACACGAGGTGCAGGTGTCCGACCTCTACGCGATGAAGTGGAAGGCGGCGGTGGACGCCGACGACTTCGCCGACCACGCCGCGGACCGACGGCTCCAGGTGATGGCCGCCTCCGAACGGGCCACGCTGGCCGGTCGACTGTCGCCGGACATCGTGGCGGAGCAGGAGAAGGTGCGCTGGTCGGACGCGCTGATCCTGCAATTCCCGCTGTGGTGGTTCTCGGTGCCGGCGATCCTCAAGGGCTGGATCGACCGGGTCTTCACCAGTGGGTTCGGCTACGGGCCACAGGTCCCTGCGCCCTACGGCGAGGGCGCCCTGGCGGGGCGGCGGGCGCTGGTCGCCGTCACCTTCGGTGCCCGGGAGTCGGCGTTCTCCGACCGCGGCATCCACGGGCCGTTGGCGGACGTCCTCCACCCCGTCCAGCACGGCCTGTTCTGGTTCACCGGCATGGCACCGCTCGATCCGTTCGCGGTCCACGACGCCAACGCTCTGTCGGAGGAGCGGTTCGCGGCGGCGCAGCAGGCGTACGGGCGGCGGCTCGACGGGCTCTTCACGGACGAGCCGGTCCCGTTCCGGTCGCTCGTCGGCGGCGACTACGACCGCGCCATGCGGCTGTTGCCGGGGGTGGAGGCGCCGGGGACGAGCGGACTGGACCTCCACGTCCGCCCGCGCGGCTGAGCGGCCGGGCCCCCCGGCCCGGCTCCGCCCGTACGCGTGTCCCCCGGCTCACCGGTCGCGCCCGACTCGGGGGTCAGGAACCGGTGGCGAAGTCCTGCGTCCACCAAGGGCCGTTGGAGCTGAGGTTGACGCCCACACCGGTGACTTTGTAGGAGCAGTTGAGGATGTTGTCCCGGTGCCCGGGGCTGTCCATCCAGCCGTCCACCGCCGTGGCCGGGTCCTTGGGGCTCTTGAAGATGTTCTCGGCCCAGCTCTGCCACCGGAATCCGGCATTGGTCATGCGGGTTCCGGGGTCGACGCCCTCGGGCGTGTCATGGGCGTAGTAGTTCCGGGCGGCCATGTCGTCCGAATGGGCCTGGGCCGCCTTCTGGATGCGGCGGTCGACGGTGAGGGGACCGCAACCATGCTGGGCCCGCTGGGCGTTGACCAGGTCGACGACCTTCTGGGCGAAGTCCGCGGCGGTGCCGGTCGCGGCCCGCGGCCCGGCCGGGGCGCCCGTTCCGGACTCGACGTGCGGGGCGCGGGGCGTCGTGCGGTGGGCCGGGCGCGAGTGCTTCTCGGCGTCGGCCGTCCGCGGCCCGGAGGAGGCGTGCGGCGTGCCGGGCCGTTCAGTGTCGGACGCGGTGGGCGACGCCTTGTGACGGCGGGGCGAGTGCGAGGCACTGCTCGATGCCGGCGGCACGGAGCTGGCCACGGTGGGCCGCGCCGGCACGGACGGATCGGCCGCGAGCACCTGGTCGGCCCCGGAGCCGGTGCGTATCAGCACCAGGCAGGAGCCCCCCACGGTGATGACGGCCGCGGCCGTCAGCAGCGCCGTCCTCGACCGCGGGCGGGTGGCGTCGGCGCGGTGGCTCCCGCCGTTGCGCGCAGGCCGACGGGCGGACCGGGTCGCGGCGTGCCGCCCGGAGGTGGCGGACGCACCGGTGCGGTGGCCGGTGCCGTCCGGCGTCTCGTCGCGCAGGGCGGGGCGGAGGCTGTCGTCGTGGTTCATGATTCCGTTTCCGGTCCGGTCGTGGGGTCCCTGTGGTCCGTCACGGTTGGTCCGTGACCGGGGACCCGTGCCGGCGACCTGGTGGGGACGGCGGGTCTGGTGTGGTCCGCCCGGTGGACGGTCCGCACTGGGGAGACCTCTGGTGCGGTCCCCGATAACGGAAAATGCCCCGAAATTTTTTTCGTCCGGGCCCACCCCTCGTCCGGGCGGCCGGGGGCCGCGCCTCGACGGCGTTCCACTTCCCCGTAGGTTTTCTGTTGTCGCAAGGCGCCGGACGGGTCACCTGAGCGCGGGGGCCATGAAGGTGTACACGGATGAACAGGACCGAACAGGCGTGAAGTGGGACAACGGTACGGCGACCGTCGAGGCGGCCAAGGCGGGAGACGACGATGCCCGGGAGCAGCTCGTCTCCGCGTACCTGCCGCTGATCTACAACGTCGTCGGCCGGGCACTGGACGGCCATGCGGACGTCGACGACGTGGTGCAGGAGACCATGCTGCGCGTCCTGGAGTCGTTGACGGAACTACGCGAGCCGGCGTCCTTCCGTTCCTGGCTGGTGGCGATCGCCATGAACCAGGTACGGCGCCGCTGGACCGTCGCCCACAAGACGCCCGTCGTCGGCCTGGACCAGACGGCCGAACGGCCCGACCGCGCCGCCGATTTCGTCGACCTGACCATCCTGCAACTGGGGTTGTCCGGCCAGCGTCGTGAGGTGGCCGAGGCCACCCGCTGGCTGGACGAGGGCGACCGCTCGCTGCTGTCCCTGTGGTGGCTGGAGGCCGCCGGCGAGATCGGCCGGGCGGAGCTCGCCGCCGCCCTCGGCAGCGGGACGCGTCATACCGCGGTCCGGGTGCAGCGGATGAAGCAGCAGTTGGAGACCGGACGAGTCGTCGTCCGCGCCCTCGCGGGGAACCCGCCGTGCCCCGAACTCGACCAGCTCACCGCCGCCTGGGACGGCGACCCCGCGCCTCTGTGGCGCAAACGCATAGCCCGCCACGCACGGCACTGCGCCACCTGCTCGGGCCACTGGAACGACCTCCTGCCCGCCGAGGGGCTGCTGGCCGGCCTCGCCCTGCTGCCGCTGCCCGCGCACCTCACCCCGCACGCGGCCCTGCACGCCCCCACCGCCGCCACCGCGGCGACGGCATCCACCGCACCCACCGCAGCGACGGCGCCCAGCGCACCGACCGCACCCGGCGCACCGACAACCGCGGCGCCGGGTGACGCGGCGCGGGCCGGCCACGGCGCACACCCCGTGCCGCAGCGGCCGCCCGGTCCGCACCGGATGGCCAAGGGCACGGCCGTTGCGGGGGCGGTGGCGCTCGCGGTGGCCGTCGCCGTCGCCGTGTGGTGGCTTCCCGGTCCGCCTCGGGACGCCCGGAAGGCCGAGCCCACGGTGCGACGATCCGTGGCCGCCGCCCCCGCGCCCCGCCCCACGCCCACCCCGACCCCCTCCCCGTCGCGGACCGCCGTCGCCACCCCCACCACCGCCCCGCCCACCCCGTCCTCCCCCACGCCCACCCCGCCCGACCTGGAGGAACAGGCCACCGCACTGATCAACGCCCACCGCGCCAAGGCCGGCTGCGGACCGCTCCGCATCGACCCGAGACTGCACGCCGCGGCCCAACGGCACTCCGCCGACATGGCGGCACGCGGCTACTACGACCACATCTCACCGGACGGCGTCGGCCCCGACGGGCGCATCACCGCCGCCGGGTACCGGTGGAGCAGCTGGGGCGAGAACCTCGACCGCGGGCCGGGGAGCGCCGCCGTGGCGGTGCGCGACTGGATGGGCGACGCCATGCACCGAGACAACATGCTCGACTGCAAGTTCACCGCGGTCGGCATCGGAGTCGTCCACGGCGCGGGCGGCCCCTGGTGGACCCAGGACCTCGCTGCGCCACGCTGACCTCCCGCGCCGGGCGGATCGCGGCGGCCGGGTGCGGCCGCCGCGGCCCGGGACGCCCGTCAGCTACCGGGAGTGACCGGTGCCCGCCACAGTCCGACGATCGCGTCGATCAGGCCCGTGGCGGCATCGTGCCAGGTGGCACGTGATGTGGCGGCGTGCTCGGCCAGCGCGCGTTCCCGCTCCGCGCAGGTGTGGACGATCAGCTGGCGGGCCATCGCACCCCGCTCGACATGGACGTCGGCCGGCAGGTCGGGCAGGCACCGGTTCAGCCCGTCGAGCGTCTGCCGCAGCGCCGGGGAGGCCAGCGACTCCTCGGCTACAACGTCCTGCAACGCCGGATCGGTCATCACCTGGGCGCAGAACCGGGCGAACCAGGTGGGGCTGCCCGACGCGGCGAGGTGTTCGGTGGTCGGCCGCACGAGGCAGGCCACCCAGTCTCCCAGTTCCGACGCCCCGTCGAGCTCCGCGAGCATCCGCAGGCGTGCCTGCTCGATCCGCTCGGTGTGCTGCCGGGTGATCGCACGCACCAAGTCGGCCTTGGTACCGAAGTGGTAGCCGACGGCGGCGTTGTTGCCCTGCTCCGCCGCCTCGCTGACCTGGCGGTTGGACACCGCGTGGACACCGCGCTCGGCGAACAGCCGCTCCGCGGCACTCAGGATCCGCTCCCTCGTCTCGCGCACCTGCTCCGCCCGGACCGTCTTGCCTGCCATGCCCACCACCTGACCGGGACTTCGCCCACCCCACCGGACCACTGAGGCATCTTCGCCGATGTCATGGGGCGATCCCCATCCCGGGTGGGTGGGACTTCGGGGTCGGACGCGCGGAACGCCTGCCGGAAGGAACCGGCAGGCGTGGTGGTGGCCGCCGGTCCGGCGCCCACCGTTCTCAGTCCTCGTCGTCCTCCGCCCGGCGCTCGCCCTCCGCCTGGGACGGCTGGGTGCGCGGCGTGTCGGGGTGCCGCTGCTCGGCCGGGTCCCTGTCCTCCTCCAGCCGCTCGCCCTCGGCCTGCGACGGAGTCGTGTACTCGTCGTACTGGCTCATAGCCGCCTCCGATATATCGGAACGCGTCCCTACTCAACGAGCGTAACGCTTCGGCCGGGGGGCGGCCTGTGCTGCGGGCACCGCCGCCCGGGCCACCGCCGGCCGCCGCGCCGTGCCCCGCCCCCGCGCGTCCGCAACGGTCACCGCCGCCCCGGGAGCCGCCACCCGACACCTGGCCGCAGCCGGCAGTAGCGGGCCGCAACTGGCCGCATGAGGGCGTGGCAGGGAAAATCACCTGCGGATCGGGTGTCCGGTTGGCAGGCTGTAACGATGAACTCCCAGCTCGACGACGTCCCCGACCACCCCGCGCGCCCCTCGGTGACCGACTGGATCACCACGCCGGTCGGACCGGGCATCCTGCGCGGCGCCCTCGACCTGGAACGCACCGCGCAGGGTGTGCTGCCGCACCGGCTGCCCGCCTGGGCCCGCCGGCAGATCCCCGATGAGCAGTTGGCCATGGCCGAGGCCCAACCCTCGGGTGTGCGGTTGGCCTTCCGTACCCGGGCCACCGCCGTCGAGCTGGACGTGCTGCCCACGAAGACGGTCTACCGGGGCGCCCCGCCCCCTCCGGAGGGCGTGTACGACCTCCTCGTCGACGGCCGCCTCACCGGCCGGGCCAGCGTGGCCGGCGGCAACGTCCGCACCATCGACATGGCCACCGGATCCGCCGACGTCCGCCCCGGCCCGGCGGGCACCGCCCGGTTCGCCGCACTGCCCGCCGGCGAGAAGGACGTCGAGATCTGGCTGCCGCACCGGGAGGTCACCGAGCTGATCGCCCTGCGCACCGACGCGCCGGTCGAGGTCGCGCCGGACCACGGTCGCCGGGTGTGGCTGCACCACGGCAGTTCGATCAGCCACGGCTCCAACGCCGAGAGCCCGACCACGACCTGGCCCGCGCTGGCCGCCGTCGCGGGCGGCGTGGAACTGATCAACCTGGGCTTCGGCGGCGGCGCCCTGCTCGATCCGTTCACCGCGCGCGCCATGCGGGACACCCCCGCGGACCTGATCAGCGTCAAGATCGGCATCAATCTGGTCAACACCGACCTGATGCGGCTGCGCGCCTTCTTCCCGGCCGTGCACGGCTTCCTCGACACCCTCCGCGAGGGGCACCCCAGCACGCCGTTGCTGGTCGTCTCCCCCATCCTCTGCCCCATCCAAGAGGACACCCCGGGCCCCCTCGCACCCGACTTCGACGCCCCGACACTGCGGTTCCGGGCCCTCGGCGACCCCGCGGACCGCGCCGGTGGCCGGCTGACGCTCACCGTCATCCGGGACGCGCTCTCCCGGATCGTCGCGCAACGGGCGGCCGACGACCCGAACCTGCACTACCTCGACGGCCGCACGCTCTACGGCGATGAGGACTTCGTCGAACTGCCGCTGCCGGACCAGGTCCACCCGGACTCGGCCACGCACCGCCGCATGGGCGGACGCTTCGCCGCGTCGGTGTTCGGTGAAGGCGGCCCGTTCGCCGCGTCAGCCGACTGATCGGCACGACGCGGGCCGACGTCCGAAGTCCGCCCGAACGACGGGCAGTTGCTGAGGATTTTTCTAGAAGACTCCTCGGATTTCTCGTGCATTACGCTGTCCGCCATGACGTCAACGAGACCGAGCCATGTCTCCTAAGCAACAACGCGGCGAGGCCACCGTCGACCGCCTGCTGACCACCGCGCTGCACGTGTACGCCGCAACGGGCCAGCAGGGGTTCACGGTGAACGCGGTCACCCGGGCCAGCGGTGTCAGCCTCGGGAGTCTGTACCACCACTTCGGCAGCTTCGACGGTCTCGCCGCCGCCCTGTACACGCGGTGCATGGAGCAGCTGTTCGGCGAGCTGACCGTCGCCGTGACGCGCACCCGCACCGCCCGCACCGGTGTCCGGGCACTCGTCAGGGCCTACCTCCGGTTCACCGAAGAGCACGCGGACGCCGCCCTGTTCCTCCACGCCTCCGCCTACTCCGGCTACCTCACGGCCCACGCCGACCGGATCCGCGCGGCCAAGGCCGGCATGCTGGCGGGCATCGTGGACTGGATGCGGCCGCGGATGGCAGCCGGCGAGATCGCACCCACCCCCGAGCCGCTGATCGAGGCACTGGTCATCGGACCGGTCGCGGAGACCGCACGCCGCTGGCTGTCCAGCACCTACGACGTCGATCTCGCCCAGGCGGCACGGATCCTGCCCGACCGGATCTGGCGGTCCTTGCAGCCGGACCCGGCCCCCTCCTGACCCGCACGACACCTGTCAGCGCCACCGATCGAACGCGGCAAGCACCTCCATGATCCCGTCTTCCCAGGTCGGGAAGGGGGCCCGGATCTGGGAGAGCGATACGGCCGCCCTGCGGTCGCGACCGTCCATCACGTAGACGGCGTGATTCGCCCCCGTCGCCGTGGACACGTGTCCCACCCTGGTGAAACCGCAGTCTCCTGGGTCCGGGTCCGTGCATACGAAGACGAAGACATCCCGCTCGTAGGGCTCGGGGTCAGGCGAGACGAGGAACAGCCCCCTCCGTTCCACCTCGCCCCGTACGCGACGGTCGATCCTCGACACATCCAGGCCTGACCGGCTGACGCACCTCCCGCCGTCCTCGGCCGGCCGGCCCGTCGCCGCGCGGCCGAGGCGGCGCCCTCCGCATCTGACGGTGGCGTCCTCCTACACCGCCCGCGGCCCGGCCAACCCGGTCAGGAGTTCCGCGACCTCCTGCGCGTACTGCGGGAGTCCCGCCTCCTGGTACGCCGAACGGGCCCGTTCCCAGTAGCCGCGTGCGGCCGCCGGCCGGTTCATGGCCAGCGCCAGGTGACCGAGGTGGTGCAGGGTCCGCGCCGCTCCGGCGGAGTTGCCGAGGCGGTGGTAGACGTCCAGGGCCCGCTGGTAGTGGTCGTGGGCGGTCTCGTGGTTGCCCTGGTGGCGGGCGGTGTACCCGAGGTTGAAGTGGGTGTGGCCGGTCGCCGGGTGGTCCTCCGTCTCGCGGAAGTGCGGCAGGGCGGCGGCGTAGTACCGCTCCGCGTCCGCGTACCGGCCGATGCGGCGGGCGACGGTTCCCAGGCTGTGCAGCGTCCTGGCGACGCCGGTGCGGTCATCGAGCTCGCGGTACCGGTCGAGGGCCTCGGCGAAGACGGGCAGCGCCTGGTGGAAGTCCTGCTTGTGCTTGAGGAAGTCGCCCTTGTTGTACAGGGCCAGGGCCTGCTGTGCGCGGTCGGCGGCGGACCGGGCGAACCGCACGGCCGTCTCGCACACCTCCAGGCCCGCCTCCCAGTCCTGCTGGCGGCGCAGGAACCAACTGACGTCGTGGGCCAGGGGAAGGGCCAGGGCGGGCCGGCCGTGCAGCTGGGCCAGGTCGAGCGCGGACCGCAGGTTCAGGCGCTCGGTGTCCAGCCAGTCCTCGGCGGCGGCGTCGTGTCCGCGTGCCCGGGCCGCCGTCACGATGCGCTCGGTGGCGGCGCGGGCGGCGTCACGGTAGTGGGTCAGCAGCCCGTCGACGGCGGTCTCGACGCTCGCCCGGTCCTCCTCCGCGCCGCAGCGTTGCTCGGCGAACAGGCGCAGCAGGTCGTGGAAGCGGACCCAGCCGCGTGGTTCGCCGGGCTCGATCATATGGACGTTCCGCAGCGCTCGGAGCAGCCGTCTGACCTCGGGCACGGACCGCCCGGTGAGCGCGGCCGCCGCCGGCACGCTCACCTGCTGCCCCGGGTTGAGGGACAGCAGCCGGAACGTACGGGCCTCGTCGGGGGTGAGGCTGGCGTACGACAGCTCGAAGGCGGCAGCCACCGAACGGCGGTCACCGTACGTCAGCTCTTCCAGCCGGGTGGCACGGTCGCGTAACGCCGCGGTGAGTTCGCCGACCGACTGGTCCGGGTCGGCGGCGAGTATCGAGGCCACGACGGCCAGTGCCAGCGGGAGGTGCCCGCATAGCGCGGTGAGCTCCCGTACGGCGTGCGGCTCGTCCTCGGCACGCGTGTCGTCGGAGCGGCGGATCCGGAGCGTGCGCGTGATCAGCGCAGCGGCCTCGTCCGGTGCCAGCGCGCCGACGTCCACGATCCGGGAACCGGGCAGATCCCCGAGGGTGTGACGGCTGGTCACGACGACCCGGTGGATCGAGGAGCCGGGCAGCAGGGGGCTGATCTGCTCCGTCGAGGAGGCGTTGTCGAGCACCACCAGGGCCGCGCCGTGCCGGGCGCCGAGGTCGGCGAGCTTCGAGCGGTACAGCGACAGGCGGCCCTCGAACGTCGGCGGGAAGAGTTCGTCGGGGACGCCGAGGGCGCTCAGGAAGACGGACACCGCGATGTCCGGACGGACATAGCGGTTCTCGTCGTAGCCCTGGAGGTTGAGGAAGAGCACACCACCGGGGAACCAGCCGGCCGCCACGGCGTCATGCGCGGCGCGCAGCGCCAGCGCGGTCTTCCCGACGCCGGCCGTGCCGGCGAGCGTGGACACCACGAGCGGCGCCGCGTCGGCGTCGGGGCGCAGGGCGGCGGTCACCGTGTGCAGGGCCTCGTCCCGGCCGGTGAACTCCGGTACCGCCGGCGGCAGACCGGCCAGCGCGGTGGGCACCGGGGGCGCGAGGTGCACCTGGCCCACGTGGCCCGCCTGGACGACCGGGCCGTGGACGCTCCCGCTCAGGTCGTTGGACGAATGGTTCACGCTCTCTTTCTAGCCCAACGGCCGTGCGACGAGGAAGGTTTCGCCACACAAGGGCCGACGGCGGACGGTGCCGGCCCTGCCCCGCCCCCGCGGCGACGGTTGCGAGCGGGGGCGGCGCGCGACGCGCGGCGTCAGGCCGACGCGGCGGTTTCCGCTCCGGCTATCAGCCGGTCCAGCAGCGACAGCAGGGCACCGCGGACGTCCGCACGGGACCGGGCGTCGAGCATGAGGATGGGGGTGTGCGGATCCTTCAGGTGCAGGGCGGCCCTGATCTCCTCGGCGGTGTACGGCTGCTCGCCGTCGAAGCAGTTCGCGCCGACGACGAACGGCAGCCCCCGGTTCTCGAAGAAGTCGACGGCCGGGAAGCTGCGGTCCAGCCGTCGGGTGTCGACCAGGACGATCGCCCCGAGGGCGCCCGCCAACAGGTCGTCCCACATGAACCAGAAGCGCTCCTGGCCCGGTGTGCCGAACAGGTAGAGGACCACTCCGGCGTCGGTGAGGGTGATCCGGCCGAAGTCCATGGCGACGGTGGTGGCGGTCTTGGACTCGATGCCGTCGAGGTCGTCGACACCGACCCCCGCGGCGGTCAGCCGCTCCTCGGTGCGCAGCGGCTCGATCTCGGAGATCGCCTCGACCAAGGTCGTCTTGCCGACGCCGAACCCGCCCGCGACGAGGATCTTGACGGGGGACTCTTCCGTGGCGTCTGTGTCATATCCGGGCAAGGTTGTCCCTGATTTTCATGAGCAGGTGGACATTGGACGTTTCGGCCGCCTCCAGGGGCGGCCGGTGCTGGATCAGACCACGGTCCGCCAACTCGCTGAGCAGCAGCGTCATCGGGGTGAGGCGCATGTGCAGACGAGCGGCGATCTCGGCGACGGCCCGTCCGTTCGGCGGTTGGCACATGGCGAGGATGGCCCGCCACTCGGTGGCCAGGCCGCCGTCGGCATCCGCCGCCACCGAAGCGGTGATCAACGTGTCCATGGTCAGGACGGTGCGGTGTGCGGTGGTCCGCCCGTCGGTGAGGGCGTACAGCCGCGCCCGGCGCCGCCTTCCGGGCTGCTGACCGGCCGTCATGACGGCTTGGGTGCCGGTATGCGCTCGGGGGTGCCGAGCCACTCACCGAGCGCCTGCGAGGCCCGTACGACCTCGCCGCCCAGCTCGCCCAGCCGCGCCTTGCGCGAGGTCACGACGATCAGCGTGCTGCCCTCACCGCACCCGACGAGGCAGAGGTAGCGGTCGTTCATCTCCACCAGTTGGCGGATCACCCGGCCACCGCCGACCTCTCTGGAGATCGCCTTCATCGTGGCCGCGATGCCGGAGGAGGCCGCGGCGATACGTTCCGCCTGGTCCCGTTCGAGCAGGTAGGCGCTGAGCATGATCCCGTCGTTGGAGAGCAGCACGGCTCCCTCGATGCCGGCGATCCTGCTCAGGTTGTTGTCGAGAATGCTGTAGATCACGTCGTTCGTCGTCATGGCTTGTCCTGTCGGAGCTCGATTTCCACGGTCTCGGTGCCCTGCTCGTAATCCGACCAGGCGTCGGCCACCTCCTCGGGCGTCGCGGTGTCCCCGCCGACCGGTTCGGTGGCACGCCGCTCGCGGAGTTGCTCGGCGATATGGGTCTGCGGCTTGCGCTCCGGCAGGGGCGGCGGGGTGGAGCCCGTCCGGGCCGGGGTGGGGACCGCGGCCGGGGCCTCACTCGGCTGACGGCGCGGCAGCCCGGCCCCGGTGGGGGCGGCATCGGCCGGGGCGGCGGAGCGGGCGTGCAGGACGAGCCCGGGCTTGCGCACGTCGGTGCGGGGCGGCACGGGGGTGCGCGGTGCCGCACCGGCGGCCGGTGCCGCACCGGTCCGGACCAGGTGTTCCTCGGGGAGGATGACGATGGCGGAGGTGCCGCCGAACGTCGAGCGGCGCAGGGTGACCCGGGCCTGGAGCTGGTCGGCGAGGTGCCCGACCACGAAGAGGCCGAGCCGGTGGGCGTTCTCCGCCAGGACGGAGTACGGCGGGGCGGCGTGCAGGCGGCCGTTCATCTCCTCGTAGCGCTCGGGCGCCACGCGCGGACCGCGGTCCTCGATCTCCACCGACAGTCCGTCCGTGACGAGTTCGGCCCGGATGGCGACCTTCGACGCCGGCGGGGAGAACCGGGTCGCGTTGTCCAGCAGCTCCGCGAGGAGGTGGCTGACGGCGCTGATCACCCGCGGATCCACGCTGACCTCGTCGAGCGCGACCCGCTCGATCCGCCGGAACTCCTCGACCTCCGCGGCGGCCTCGCGCAGCACGTCCGCGACGCGCATGGGCTCGACGTGCGGGTCGGGGATCTCACCGCCGGCCAGGATGAGCAGGTTCTCGACCTGCCGTCGCATCCCCACCGTGAGCTGGTCGGACTTCATCAGCTGGGCGAGGAGCGCTTCGTCGTGACCGAAGGTGTCCTGAAGGTCCTCGGTCAGGCTCAGCTGGCGGCTGACGAGGTTCCCGGTGCGGGAGGCGATGCCGGCCGCGAACATGCCGAAGCCGCGGCGCTCGTCGGCGAGTTGCCGGTACCCCTCGACGGACACCTCCACGGTTCGGGCGAACGCATCGCTGATGCGGCCGACCTCGTCCGGCTCGTGCCGCTGCGCCGGCAGCGCCTCGGCGTCGATGTCCTGCCCGCGCTGGAGGCGGTCCACCACGTCCGGCAGCGTCTCCTCGGCGACGGCGACCGTGCGTCGGTGCAGCAGGGCCAAGCGGCGCAGCACCGTGCGCGTGGTGAACACCACGACGGCCACCACGAGCAGCAGGCCGGCGGCGCTTCCCGCGACCAACCAGACGACCTCTGCCTCCAGGTCGTCGGCCGCGGCGTCGGCGTGCTGCATCACCCCGCGCAGTTGGTCGGCGTTGAGCGTGGTCAGCTGGGGGACGAGCTTCTGGTACATGGCCGACCAGCCGTGCACCGCGCGGGGCAGCGCGACGCCGCCCGGGACGTCCTGGTGATCCGCCAGGGCCGCGTCCTCGATGCGGGTCATGGTCTTCCAGGCGTCCGAGGACGTGATCCGGGCGAGGGCCCGCTGCCCCTCTTCGGGCAGGTACGGAGCGATCGAGGTGGTGTACAGGAACCGGTGGGCGCCAACGGCGTCGGTGAACTCGCCGAACGCGTCGCCGCTCAGCTTTCCGGCCGGTCCGGCGGACGCGACGATGGTGTCTTCGCGCGCGAGCACCTCCGACGCCTCGACCAGGGCCATCACCGGTCGGCTCTCCTGGGTGACCGCCGCGTCGTCCATGTTGCTGAACTCTTGGTAGACGCGGAGGATCCGGTCGATCACAGCGCTGTAGTAGCTGGAGGTCCGGTTCGCGCTGCCGCTGTGGGCGTCCGTGCGCTCGCGGTAGGCGTCCAGCTCGTCGAGCTGCTTCTGCACGCCCTGGACGTAGTGGTCGACCCGGTCGTCGTCCTCGGTACCGGCCGCCTGCCGGAACGCGGTGACGGCGCGGTCCGTGACCGCCCGCCGCCGGCTCAGGTCGGCCCGGGACACCGGCGAGCCGGCCCACCGCGCGGCCGTCGTGCTGCGCTCGGCCTGCAACGCGGCCATGAGCTCGTACAGGGGGCTGCCGACCCGCTCGCCGTCCGCCACATCGGCGCGCAGCTGCTCGGACTGCTGGAGCAACCGGTCGGCGGTGACGAAGACTTGGGCGCCCATCGCCACGGTGGGCACCACCGCCAGCCACACCAGCAGGGTACGCAGGCGCACCACACCCCGGCGCCGATTTCTCGCAGTCTTGCGCTGGCCGTCGGGCCGTGGGCCTTCGGCGTCTATGGAAGTCATCAGTCCTCGTGGGCGGAGCGGGGGGGGAACAGAAGACCAACAGCGGTTCGGCCAATCCGCCCAGGGGAACGGAAGGCGCCAGTCCGGTATCGGCGGGCCGTGGGGGGTGCCGATCATAACCAGCCACCGTATGAAAGTGAGAGGTGGCACCCATGATCGACGCGTGGTACGCGGCTCGGTTCGTAGGAACCGCCAGACGCTTCCCTCCACAGCCCGCGAAGCCGGCGGCAGGCCCTGGGGCAGTTCCGCCCTGACCCACTGACAGGCCCCGGCTAGCGCACGGCGTAGTCGCCGAGGCCGGGTTCGAGGCGGTCGAAGACGCGGGCGGCTTCGGTGTCGAGGATCGCGGCGATCCGGTCGCCGTCGCGGCCGGCGAGGGTGAGTTCCTGGATCCGGGAGAACAAGAGGCGGTGGGCGGCGGCGAGTTGGGCGGCGGCGGCCCGGGGGGTGATGTCGTCGGGGCCGGCGGCGGTCGCGGCGGCGAGGGCGTCGGCCAGGACCCGTTCCCGTTGGTCGTGCAGCTCGCGCAGCCGGGTGGTGAGGGTGGGGCTGTCGGCGATCATGCGGGAGAAGTCGGGGCCGGCGAAGCCGGCGACCGCGTCGCGGTCCCGGACCGCGGTCCCGAAGGCGCGGCGCAGCGCGGCGAGTGCGGACTCGCCATCGGCCCGGGTCTCCACGGTGCGGGCGAGGCCGGCGGTGAACGTCTCGTGGTGATCGAGGGCGATGTCCTCCTTGCGCGCGAAGTAGTTGGTGACGGTCTTCTTGGAGACCCGAGCGGCAGCGGCGATCTCGGCGATCGTCGTCTCCTCGAAGCCCTCCCGCAGGAAGAGGCGGGTGGCGTGGTCGGAGATCAGTTGCCTGGTCTCCTGCTTCTTGGCCGCACGAAGGCTCAGGGGCTCAGTACTCATACCGCAATCTTACACTCGACGTAAAAATTCGCTTGACGCATGACTACCTCTCATATAACTTTACGTCAGACGTAAATTTTCACCTGCCGCTGTCCGGCGTCCCGGCGTGCGACCACCGTGAGCCGCGCGCTCAACTTGCCATCCGCTCCCACCACTTCGAAGGAGAACCCATCAACATCACCACCTCCACGGTGTCCCTGACCGTCGACGACGTGGCCGCCTCCCGCGACTACCTGATCACCCACTTCGGCTACGCGCAGGCCGGGGCCGCGGACGGCTTCGCCTCGCTCACCCGCGACGATGCGGCGGTGGACATCGTGCTGCTGGAGCGGGGCATCGAGGTGCTCCCCGAGGAACAGCGCCACCAGCGGGCGTCCGGCCTGATCCTGGCCTTCACCGTCACCGACATCGCCGCCCACGAGGAGCGCCTCCGTCGAGCGGGCGCGCGCATCACCATGCCGCTGCGCGAAGAGCCGTGGGGCGAGCGGCTGTTCCAGGTGACCGACCCCAACGGCATCGTGCTCCAGCTCGTCGAGTGGGCCTGACGGAGGACCATTGAACATCACCACCATCCCCGCCACCCCCGAGCAGGCCGCAGCCGTCCGCGCCCGGCTCCGCACGCCGGCCGCCGTACCGCTGCCGGCCGACGCCCGGGTGTCCGAGGCCCCGGTACCCGGCGACTGGATCAGCGCGCCGGGCAGTGAGGACGGCGCCGTCGTCTACGTACACGGCGGAGGGTTCGCCCACACCGACCCCGCCGCCGAGCGGCTGGTGGCCTACCGACTCTCGGAGGCCACCGGACGACCGGTCCTCAGGGTGGACTACCGCCTCGCGCCGGCCCATCCGTATCCGGCCGCGCTGACGGACGTACTCGCCGCCTACCGGAGCGTTCTGGACCGGGGCGTCCCCGCCTCCGAGATCGCCCTGGTCGGCGAGTCGGCCGGGGGCACGCTCGTCCTCTCCGCGCTGCTCGAACTCGCCCGCACCGGCGGCCGGTTGCCGGGCGCCGCGGCGGTCGTCTCCCCCGTCTCCGACCTGGCACTTACCGGCCCGTCGCTCTCCGCCGAGGACGGCAAGGACCTGATCAGCGCCGCGGCCCTCGACGTGGTGCGCACCCAGTACCTCGCCGGCGCACCGGCGGACCAGGCACCGCAGTCCCCCTTGTACGGCGAGCTGCGCGGGCTGCCGCCGCTACTGGTCTCGGTCGGCGCGGACGAGGTGCTGCGGGACGACGCCCAGAGGTTCGCCGAGGCCGCCGACGCCGCCGGCGTGAGCGTACGACTGGACGTGCACGAGGGGATGCCGCACGCGTTCCACCTCGCCGACCACGGACGGGCATGGTTCCGCCGGGTCGGCCGGTGGCTGGCCGACCCGGTACGCGAGTTCACCGTCTCCGACCGCGCGGCGGGCCCCTACGCGCTGGCCGAAGGGGCCGACGGTGCCCTGTGGTTCACCCTGGTCCACCAGGGCGCGATCGGGCGCAGGGGCGCGGACGGGCGGGTCACCACCCACCCGGTCGGCGCGGGTCCGACCGTGATCACCCCGGGCCCCGACGGTGCCCTGTGGTTCACCGAGTACCGCTCGCACCGCATCGGACGGCTCACGACGGACGGCAGGGCCTCCTCCTTCGACGTCTCCTCCTCCGACGCCTCCTCCCCCGACCTGCCGTCCGCGGAGCCCGGCCCGTACGGCATCGCACCGGGTCCCGACGGGGCGCTCTGGTTCACCATGATCAACGCCGGCCGCATCGGGCGGATCGCGGTGGACGGCAAGGTGACCCACTTCCCGGCGCCCGGCGCCTTCCCCTCCGCGATCACGGCGGGGCCCGACGGCGCCATGTGGTGCACGCTGAACCAGGACCACGCCATCGGCCGGATCACGATGACCGGCGAGACGACCGTCCACCCCCTGCCGACCGAAGCCGCCGCACCGGTGGGCATCACCGCGGGCCCCGACGGGGCGCTGTGGTTCACCGAGATCGGCGCCGGCCAGATCGGCCGCATCACCACCGACGGCGCGATCACCGAGTACCCGCTGCCCGACCGGACGGCCCGGCCGCACGCCATCACCGCCGGTCCTGACGGCGCGTTGTGGTTCACCGAATGGGGACGGGGACACGTGGGCCGCATCACCGTGGACGGCCGGATCTCGTCCTACCCCCTGCCCACCGGCAGCACGTCCGAGCCGCACGGCATCACCAGCCACGACGGCGCGCTGTGGTGCGCCCTGGAGACCGGCGCACTGGCCAGAGTCGAGGTACCCGCCTGACCGACCGCGCCCCGCGCGACCGACCGGCCGGCCCACCCCCGGGCCGGCCGGTCGCGCCGTGGGACACCCCGGAGTTCGCTTCGCGGCAGCCGTACCGCGCCCCGGCACCAGACGGTTGGCCCCCCTTCCCTCCACCCGGCGTTGGCAATTGTACCTACTAGTATGTACGCTCACGCTCATTCGCAAGCGGGCCCGGACAGAGGCCCACCGCCCGGAAACCCGGAAACCCGGAAGAGGAGAACCGCCGATATGCCCCTCGTTCGGATCGACGCATTGGGGACCGACGGCGATCGGCTCGACGCGCTCGGCCGCGCCGTGCACGACGCACTGGTCGAGACGCTCGGCATCCCGCCCGACGACCGGTTCCAGATCCTGGTCGGCCACGACGGCACCAACAGCACGCTGCGCTACGACGATTACCTCGGCGTGCCGCGCGACGCCGGCATCGTGTACGTCGCCATCACCCTGCGCTCCGGACGCACGCCCGAGCAGAAGAAGGCGCTCTACCGGCGGATCGCCGAGCTCGCCCATGCGTATGCGGGGACCGAGCCGCGGAACGTGTTCGTCACCCTGACCGAGAACGCCTCGATCGACTGGTCGCTCGGCAACGGGCTGGCACAGTACGCCGGCGACGACAGCTCTCAAGGCCTGTCCGACGGGGCAATACACCTGGCCGGCCGCTCCCTGCCGCGCGTCGTGCCGGAGAGGGGCGGGAAGGCCGGCTGACGGGCGGGGCGTGCACCGGGCCACAAAGGTGTCGCCCCCGCACGCCCCGCCCTCGGCCCGGCCCGTCGCCGTGCGACGAGGCCCCTCACGGGCCGTTCAGCGGAGGTACTCCCCATCACGTCAGCGGAGGTACTCCGCCATCACGTCAGCGGAGGTACTCCTCGATCACGTCCGCACCGCGCGCGGCCCCTCCGCTCTCCCTGACGACCTTGCGCATCCGGTCCAGGTTGGCGCGGACCGTGGAGTCGGCCACCACGCGGTCGACCGCGGCACGCAAGGACGCGGCGGTCACCGTCGCCGGGTCCAGCTTCTCGCCGAGCCCCAGTTCCGCCACCCGCCCGGCGTTGGCGGCCTGCTCGGGCATCTGCGGGACGGCGACCAGGCCGACCCCGTAATACAGGGCCTCCATCGTGGAGTTCATGCCGGTGTGCGAGACGAAGGCGGTGGCGTGCCGCAGGACGGCCGGTTGCGGGAATCGCGGTCGGACGTCGATGGTGGGCGGAACGTCGCCCAGCGCGGCGAGGTCCATCTCGCCCACCGCCATGGACACATGGTAGGCGCCGTCGGCGAAGGCCTCGATACAGGTGCGGTAGAACTCCGGCCGGTCGTTGAAGACCGTCCCCAGCGCGATGAACAGCACGGGGACGTCGGGGTCGGCGGGCGACCACGGCTCGGCGTGCTCCCGGTTGCCCAGGGAGGGGCCGATGAAGTGGAAGCGCTCGTCGAAGGTGTCCCCCGCGGGCTGGAACTCCCTTGGTATGAACACCAGGTTGAGCTTGTCGGCGACGTCCAGGACGTGGTCCGGTTCCAGTACGACACCGTGCTCGGCGGAGAATTCCGCGCAGTCCTCGGTGAGCGCGGCGACCAGGGGATTCTCGCCGGTCTGGCCGTCCATGAAGTTGGCGAACAGCGAGAACGACTCGTTCGAGGCGAAGTTGGGAATGCACCGGACGGAGGGAATTCCCAACTGCTCGGCGACGACCCGGGCCGACCAGTTCATGGCGTCATAGCAGATCACGTCCGGCGACTCGGCGACGCAGTGGTCGCGCAGCACCGGATAGGCCATGCGCATCGCCGCGAACATACGGCGCATGAAGACGGCGATGTCCTCGGGGCGGAACTCGGCTGGTGGCGTGAAGGTATCCAGTGTCTGGAGCTCCACCCAGCGCGCACCGGCCTTGACGACCGCTTCGGAGTGCTCGGCGCTGGTGGCGTAGTCCACGCGGTGCCCACGCCGGACGAGTTCCTCGACCAACGGCAGTGTGGGGTTGACATGCCCGTGCCCGGCAAGGGCCACAAATAATAGGTGTTTTGGCATATCACACATCCTATCGAGCCCGGATTTCCGTCCCTCCGGGGTGGGTGCCCACGCTCACCGCGCCGCGTGCGGCCGCCGGGGCACGGCCGCCCCGCCGGCCGCCGTGGTGAGGTTCAGCAGGTCGAGGAGGGCCGCCGCGAGGCAGGCGATCCGCCAGATGCGGCGTTCCGGATCGGCTCGGGCGACTCCGGCCGCACTGGCGGTGATGCGCACGACCACGCCGTCGAGGTGCTCCCGCTGGGCGTCGGTCGCCTGCCTGCGGGCCCGGGTGATGAGGTGCCGGGCGATGGCGACGAGCTGGACGAGGTGGTGGTCCAGCGTGGCCGGATGCGGGGCGAGGCGGGCCCGCCACCAGGACTGGGCCACCCGGGCCGCCTCGCGGATGCCGGTCTCGCTCAGGTCCACCGGTGCCATGGGGTGCGGGAGTTGGGCGAAGGCCCGGGTGACGTCGGTGGCCTGCGCGCCCGCCGTGGGGTGGTCCGGCCGTACGAGGGGACGTCGCGTCGGGTGGCAGATCAGGGTGCCGTCCTCGGTGAGGATCCGGATCGCGACGGCGACGGGGTACTCGGCGGAGACCAGGCTCCGGGCGAGCACCGGCCTGGTCGGCAGCCGCGTCCCGGAGGGGTAGGCGCCGGCGGCGATCAACTCGCGGAGCCACTCCGCGATCTGCTGGGGCCGGTCGGCGCAGCCGACCCCGGAGATCCTGGCCCGGCCGGTGGCACTGAGCTCCACCACGCCCTCGTCCGCGAGGTCGATCAGGGCGAGCTTCACGCTGGCGAGCGGGAGGGCCAGGTCCGCCGCGATCCGGCCGGGCGAAAGCGACGCACCGGCCAGGTAGTTGCCGTGGGTGACCGCTTCGGTGATCCGTGCGGCGACCTCGGCGATGGGGACGTAGAACGGTTCGGTGTCCCGCAGGGTCCGCAGCAACTCGCGGGTGTGCCCGGCCAGTTCGGCCAGGCCCGTGAACGAACGGTTCCGCAGGCACCCGTCGGGCCGGGCCGCGGCCTCGACGAGCGCCTCCCACCGGGCCCGGTCGGCCGGCGAGCCCGAGGCGGCCCGCAGGCGTTCCTGCGCCAGCGGCAACCACCGGTCCGTGATGTGCCAGGCCCTCTCGTACCCCTCGATGACCGCGGCGGCCGATACGCCGGCACGAGGGCCGTCGACTCTGCCGAGTCGTATGAGGTCGCCGGCGAGCGCGCGGCGGGTGGCACGCGATACGAGCGGCCGGTCCGCTCCCTCGGTCGTCTGCCCGTGGGGGGTTGAGACCGTCATGCGGTTCTCCAGTGGGGGGTCGTCGGATGGTCGGGTGTCGTCGAACGGTCGGGTGTCGTCGGACGGTCGGGCCGTCGGATGTGCGGTGGCGTGACGCATCGAGCGGCCCCGGTCCACCGGCCGCCGTCGGCGTGCGCCTCCCGGGCCGGTTCGCCCGTTCCGTACGGCTCGTCACCGATGGTCATCCGCCGACCGCCCGCTGCGCAGCCGGCATCGGGGCGGCCCTTGGGGCAGCCGGACCGCCCGAAAGGGCTCCCGGTCGCCAGCTGACGTCGGACGGGCACGGCCCTACCGTCGCCACACGACGTGCTCCTGCGCGTCGTCCCTGTACGCCCGCCCCCATCCCGTGTCCCGCCCGCTCCCCCACTTGATCGGCATCGACGGCCCTGCGGCGGGCGGTCCGGGACCGGCCGGCGCCGACGGAGAGACAGATGGAACTGCCCCTCGCACCCGTCATGCTCATTTTCGGGATCTTCGTGCTCGCGATCGTCGTCATCGGGGTCGCGGTCTGTCCGGAGACCCAGACGTTCACCGACTTCGCCCTCGGCGGTCGCCGGCTGGGCGCCCTGACGACCGCCCTGTCCGCGGAGGCCAGCGACATGTCCGGCTGGCTGTTCCTGGGCCTGCCCGGTGCCGTGTACGCAGGCGGCCTCGGCGCCACGTGGATCGCCGTCGGCCTCGCCCTGGGCACCTATCTCAACTGGCGCTTCGTCGCCCCACGGCTGCGCACCTACACGGAACGGGCGAACCACGCGCTGACCCTCCCCGCCTATCTGGAGGAGCGGTTCGAGGACGACAGCAGGGTGCTGCGCCTCGTCTCCGCGGCGGTCACCGTCGTGTTCTTCACCGTGTACGTCGCCAGCGGGTTCGTCGCGGGCGGTCTGCTGTTCGACCAGATCTTCCACGTGGGTTTCGCCTTCGGGCTCACCGTCTGCGCGGTGGTGATGGTCACCTACTCCGTCCTCGGCGGCTTTCGTGCCGTGAGCACATCGCACCTGGTCCAGGGCGCGCTGATGGTCCTCGCCGCGGCCGCCCTCCCCGTGATCGGCATGGCGCACCTCGGGGGGTTCGGCACGCTGCGGCACGCGCTCGACGGGAAGGACGGCGCGCTGCTCGACCCCGGGGCACGGGTCGGGTTCTCCGACGGTGAGTGGGGCGCCGGCGGCTCCCTCGGATGGATCGCAGTGCTCTCCATGCTCTCCTGGGGGCTCGGCTACTTCGGCCAACCGCACATCCTGGCCCGCTTCATGGGCATCCGCAGCACCGACGACATCGTCCTGGCCCGGCGGATCGGCGTGGGGTGGGTGGTCGTGGCGCTCGCCGGTGCCTGTCTCGCGGGACTCCTCGGGATCGCCGTGCTCCACGAGCCGCTCAACGATCCGGAGACGGTCTTCATCGCCCTCTCGGCGCAGTTGGCCGATCCGTGGTTCGCGGGCGTGCTGCTCGTCGCCGTGCTGGCCGCGATCACGTCCACGGCTGACAGCCAGCTGCTGGTCTCGGCCACCTCCCTCTCCGAGGACTTCTTCCGTGCCTTCCTCCACCGGCGGGCGTCGGACCTGGCGTCGGTGTGGGTGGCACGCGGGACCGTGATCGGCGTTGCGGTGGTCGCCTACGAGATCGCACTCAGCGGCGGAGCCGTACTGGACATCGTCGCCTACGCCTGGGCCGGCTTCGGCGCCGCCTTCGGCCCGGTGCTGCTGCTCTCGCTCTACTGGCCGGGGATGACGAAGTCCGGAGCGATGGCCGGCATGGTGACGGGCGCGCTCACGGTGGTCCTCTGGAAGCACATCGACCCGCTCCTCGGCCCGCTCCGGACCGGCGTCTACGCGATGGTGCCGGGGGTGCTCACCGCCACCGCCGCCGCGGTGCTCTGCGGCGCCCTCGCCGGCCGGCGCTCCCTGCGCTCCTGGGCCGGCCCGACGGGAGACGCGACCCCGCGTGCGCCCCGGGCGAGGGGAGCGCACAAAAGGCAGTGAACCGGCGGCGCAACAGCGCCCGGCCGCCCGGTGGACCGTCCCGGCCGTCGCCGCCTGCGGAGGTGGACGGCGAGGGCCGGGACGGCGCTACCAGGTCCGCCCGCCCACTCTCGGGCGGACCAGCCGTCCCCAGGGGAAGGGACGGCGCTCGGGGGGCGCTCACGCCCGTCAGGGGCCGGACGGCGCCGAGGTGGCGGAACGACGGCCGTCGACGAGCGCACCGAGCACGTGTGGTGGCCCGAGCGCCTCCTCGACGGCCGCCCGCAGCGCCCGCACATCGGTGATCAGCCGACCTTCGACCGGGCGGATCCGCCAGTGCAGTCCGGGCCCGTGGACACGGTGCAGCGGCGGTACGACCAGGTACTGGGTCAGGCCGAGCGGGCGGGTCAGTGCGACCTCCCACCCGGCGGACGCACCCTCGGCGACGAACCAGTAGAGGGCGGACTCGCGGGGGTCCTCGACCACGGCGGCGCTGCGGCTCCCGAGGATGTCCAGGCAGCACAGGCCGACGCCGCGGGGCACGCGGATGGCGTCCCATTCGACGCCGGCGGCCAACAACACGCAGTCCAGGGCGCCGAGTTGGGCGGGCGGACGGGCGGTCGTACGACACACGGCGGATCGTCCTCTCACCAGCTCGGTCGGGCCGGACCGAGGTCTGGAACGGCTCGTCGGAAAGTCGTCCCCGCCCGGTCAGCGCTCCTTCGCGGTCGCCGGACCACGTCGACCGAGCGGCATTCCCATCCTCGGCGACCGGAGACCGCCCCGCAGCGGCCGTCGGCACGGTCCAAGGGGTGGCCCCCACCGCACGAAAGGGCGCCCGTCCGGCGGCTGTCGGCGCCCCGTGCCGCCGCTACCGTGGTCCTGTGACGGCGTCCCCGACCCGGCCGGGTCCGCGTCACCACCGCCGATGACGACGCCGAAAGAAAAATTTGCCGTTCTCGCGTCATAAGGCGGTGCTTGGCGCCACTGAAGAGGCGTGGATACGAACTGTCACGCGCTCCAACGAGCACAGAAGAGTGCCGCCACGAAAGAGACCGCCGCGTCGTCAGACGCGGACGGCCCCGGACGCCACCTCGCCGGCGAGGCGCCGGATCACCGCGCCACGGGCCGTGAACCGGCCGACGTGCCCGCGGCCGACGTGGGGTTGCACCTCCTGGGAATCGCACTGCGTCTGATCCAGGGCGCCGACCCGGCCGACGAACTCGACGGACCCGAGGGGCCCCACGACGGCGGCGGATCGCTCGGGGAGCAGTTGGTGACGTCGTACCGAGGGCACCCCGGCCCGGAGGCCGATGCCACCCGAGCACGCGTCCGGGCGTTACTCGCCCTGCTGGACGCCGACGGACCACTGACGACCGGCGACGTCGGCGTGCGCCGGAACCGGCTCCCGGCGAGCGGCGGCCCCACCACCGCTCCGCCCCCGGCGCCGACGCCGACACCGGACGGCACGCGCCGCGCACCGCGCACGCCCCGCATGGCGATCTGGTGCTTCGGCGGCTTCCGGATGACCATCGGGGACCGGACCGTCGACTGGCGGACGATCCGTCCGCGCGCCCGCGCCGCGATGCGTCTGCTCGCCCTGCGCGCGGGACGGCCGGTGCACCGGGAGGCCCTGGTCGACGCGCTGTGGCCGGAGGCGCCGCCCGAGTCGGCGATGGCCAACCTGCAAGTGGCCATCTCCAGCCTGCGCCGTCTGCTGGAACCGGACCGGGAGCGCCGCAAACCACAGTTGGTCGTCCGCACCGGCGACGCCTACCTGCTCAACCTCCCGGCCGACGCCTACCTCGACACCCTCGCCTTCGAGACCGCGCTGACCCGGAGCCGACGGGCCAGATCGGCCGGTGACACCTCCGTGGCCGTGGGCGGCCTACGGGACGCGCTCGCCTCGTACCACGGCGAGCTGCTGCCCGAGGACGGCCCCGCCGAATGGCTCCAGCAGGACCGGGAGATGTACCGGCGTCAGGCGGCCAACGCCGCCGCGGAGTTGGCGACTGCGGAGCTTGCCGCCGACAACCCCCGGGAGGCGGTGGCCGCGGCCGAGAAGTGCCTGGCCATCGACGCCTTTCACGACACGGGGTGGCAGCTGCTGGTCAGGGCTCACCAGCGGGTCGGCGCGCCCGCCGCAGCCGAGCGGGCCCGGCGCCGGTACCTCGCCATGCTGGCCTCACTGGGCATCGGCAGCGACGAACCCGGCCTTCCCGGCCACTGCTGACCGACCGTCCGACCGGTCTCGCGGAACGCCTCGCCTCCGCCGGCCCCCGTCGCCGCCGCCCGTCAGCGGCTGGCCGTCAGCGGCTGGCCGGGCGTGTGCGGTGGCCGGGGACCAAGGAAACGGACCGACGGACCGACGGACCGACGGGCCAACGGACCGAGCGGTGCCGCGTTCCCCGGGCGCCGGTGCCGGCCGCCGCACACCCGGCCGTCAGATCAGCCCGTGCCGCATGGCGTAGGCGACCGCATGGCAACGATTGCGCAGGTGGAAGCGGTTCTGGACGTCGTGCAGGACCTGCTTCACCGTGCGCGGCGAGTAGGCGAGCCGGGTGGCGACCTCCGCGGTGTCGAAGCCCTCGGCAACCAGCCGCAGCACCTCGGACTCCCGTGCCGTGAGGTTGTGGAAGGTCAGCCCGCGCGGCCCCAACACCTGCCGCTGCACCCGGCCGACCTGGCCGAGCAGCCGGCCCAGCAGATCCGGCGGCACAGCCCCCTCCCCCGCCGCGGCCGACCGGACCACCGCGACCAGCCGTTCGGGAGTGGCCTCGCCACGCCGGACCACCCCGACCACTCCCACCTCCGCCACGGACACCAGGTCGGACTCGTCGATCTCGGTGGTGACCAGCACCAGCCGGGCCCGGCTCGCCTGGGCCACCGAGCGCAGCACCTGGAGGCTGTGCTCGCTCACCCCACCGGTGACGACCAAGGCGACCTTCGCCCCGGTCAGGTCCGTATCGGCGAGCACCTGTACCTCGGGCCGTGGTCTGAGTGCTCCGGCCACCCCGACCTGGGAAATCGGGTCATCCGCACGGACGCACACCGGTATGCGTTCCATCCCTGCTCCTCATCGCGCGCCTCGACGCCGCCGATGGTGCGGCGTCACATGACCCAAGCGTCCGGATCCCGCTGGCCCAGCACTTAACGTCGACTTAACGCGCGGGCGCGGCAGGCCTCCCGCGCCGTCCAGGCGGCTCTGACGGACCTTCAGACGGCCCGCCAGCCGGACCAACGTGCCACCCGGACCTCCACCACGGGCCCCTCAGGTGGGTGGTCGGCGTACTGCCGCCGGTACTTCGCCACCAGCAGCTCCACGTAGCGCGCGGACGCCGGCGAACGGTCGGCCGGTGGCAGGACGACGGCCGTACCGTCCCCGCGCGCCCACCACAGCCGGTCCCAGTCCTCGTCGTAACCGTCGACGAGGAGGCAGACCTCGGGGTGGGCACGGATGTTGGCCAGCCGCTTCAGCCGCGTCGACCGCTTCGGCTTGTGGTCCACGGCGAGGACCACGGTGTCACCGGCGAGGGCGAACACCGTGGGGACCAAGTGCGGGCGGCCGGCGGCGTCGATGGTCGCGAGACGGGCGATCCGGGCCCGGGCGAAGCGCTCCCGGGCCTGCCCGCCGGTCAGCCCCGGCACTGCCGCAAGCCCCGGCAGTGCCGCACCGCGGTCGCGGTGGCATGCGGCCTCGTCCCGGGCCCACGGTCCTCGACGGCGCGCCCCGGCGCGGCCGGCGCGATGCCCCGGTCGGTGAGGAAGGTCGATGCACCGAACGTCACGGCGGCTCCTTCGATTCCGGTCGATAGTCCTTCCCGGGCGCTCGGGCTCCCGGCAACCCGCCAGGGCGGACCCGCGGCTCCGGTCTCGCGCCGGCTCGGCTTCGGTCTCGCGCCGCCTCGGGCGCGGCCCGGGCCCGCCGGTGCGGCTACTCGAACCGCGTGGTGTCCCCGGCACCACGGCGGACGATCTCGGCCCCGCCGCCGGAGAAGTCGACGACCGTGGTGGGCTCGGTGCCGCAGTCGCCCGAGTCGACGACGGCGTCCACCACGTGGTCGAGCCGCTCCTTGATCTCCCAGCCCTGCGTCAGCGGCTCGTCCTCGTCGGGCAGGAGCAGGGTGCTGGAGAGCAGCGGCTCGTCGAGCTCGGCGAGCAGCGCCTGGGCGACGACGTGATCCGGGATCCGGACGCCGACCGTCTTCTTCTTCGGGTGCAGCAGCTTGCGCGGCACCTCTCTCGTGGCCGGGAGGATGAAGGTGTAACTGCCGGGCGTCGCCGCCTTGATCGCGCGGAACACGTCGTTGTCGACCTGCACGAACTGACCCAGCTGCGCGAAGTTCTGGCACACCAGGGTGAAGTGGTGACGTTCGTCGAGGTTCCGGATGGACCGGATCCGGTCGATGCCGTCACGACTGCCCAACTGGCATCCGAGCGCGAAACAGGAGTCCGTCGGATAGGCCACGAGCGCACCGGAACGGATGCTGTCGGCCACATTGCTGATCGTGCGCCGCTGGGGATTCTCGGGGTGCACATCGAAGTACTTCGCCATCCGCCGAGTCTAGGGGGACTCTCCGGCATACCGGGCACGTGCGCGCTCCAGGGCGGCGTCGAAGTCGCGCTGCGTGTCGTCGCACCAGTGCAACAGGTCGGCGAGGACGTGTTGCAGGGTCTCGCTGGGGCTGCGGCGCCAGCCGTCGCCCGAGAGCGTGTACGTCTCCAGGGCCGCGGTGGCACGTTTCACCGCTGCGTCATGCCCGCTCGACACCGTCATGGTCACCTCTTCCATCTCGCCACCGCTTCCCGCTTGCCGCCTCTCGCCGTTCGCCAAGGCAGCCGAAGCACTCGTCACAAAAACTATAGTGGACTGTATATTTGCAGTCGACTTCAAATTTCTACTTCAATTTTCTGGACGCGGTTCGGCCGACACCACGGCCGAGGACAGGGGCGGAACACGCATGGCAACACCCTCGGACGCGCTGCGCACGGTGACGGCCGTCCGGTACGTGACCCCGTTGAGGAGCGGCGGCTCCGTCCCCGGCATCGTCGAGGCCGACGACCTGGGGACGTACGTCGTGAAGTTCACCGGCTCGGCGCAGGGCCGCAAGGCGCTGGTCGCCGAGGTGATCGTCGGCGAGCTGGCCCGAAGACTCGGGCTGCGGGTACCGGAACTGGTCCTGGTCGACTTCGACCCCTCGGTCGCCGACGAGGAGCCGCACCAGGAAGTCCAGGACCTGCTGCACGCCAGCGCAGGACTCAACCTCGGCATGGACTACCTACCAGGAGC
>NZ_JBEZIX010000014.1:0-174704 GCF_040651315.1 Streptomyces sp. NPDC048506 | reverse complement strand
ACCACCGAGGTCGAGTCCGCCCTCGTCTCCCACCCCGCGGTCGCCGAGGCCGCCGTGGTCGGCGCGAACGACCCGACCACCGGCCAGGCCATCTGCGCCTTCGTCATCCTGCGCGACACCGCCTCGGAGTCCGACGCCCTCGCGGAAGAACTCCGCACACACGTCGCCGGGGAACTCGGCCCGATCGCCAAACCCAAGCGCATCCTCACCGTGACCGCCCTGCCCACCACGCGCTCGGGCAAGATCATGCGCCGCCTCCTCCGCGATGTGGCGGAAAACCGCACCCTGGGCGACGTCAGCACCCTCACCGACGCCTCGGTCATGGATCTCATCCAGGCCGCTCTCCCCACCGCCCCGGACGAGGACTGACGACCGACGACCCGGCCGTCAACAAGCGGTAGCGAGGCCCCGCGGGGTTGTGAGCCCTGGGCGGGGCCTCGCGTCGTGCGGCGGCCGCACTTCCGCCGAGCGTCGGGCCGTCCCGACAGTGATGACCAGAGAGTTCCACCGTGTATCGAGCAACAGACCACTCTCTCCTGAAAAAGCTTGTCATAGCAGGCTGCGGAGTCGCCCTGACGGCAGCCGCCATCTCCATTCCCCTGCTCTCCGGCGGGGCCAGTGCGGCCTCCGAGAAGATCTGCCTGACCGGCTCCCTCCACTTCGACTACCGGTCAGCCGAGAGCGGACCCGACAAACCGTGGAAGACCAAACCGGTACGCAACGCCAACGTCGAACTGTGGGGCCGGGAGGGTGCGTTGGGCAGCGTGCGGAAACTCAACACCCAAGCGCTGTTCACGGATGTCTCCAACGGCGGCTTCCAGGCGTGCTACACCCCCGAGACCTCGCAGTCGATGGACATGATGTGGGTCCGGGTCTCGGCGGAGAGCAGCAAGCTCTGGAAGGTCACCAACGGCAACGGGGCCACCTTCACCTGGAACTCTCCCGTACAGACCGCTGTTTCGGCCAGCAGGTCGTTGGGAACCAGGAAGCCGCCGTCCGGTGACATGCGTGCCTGGCATGCCTTCGACACCGCAAACGAGCTGTGGTGGAAGCGCGGCAACCCCAAGAGCAACTGCTGGAGCGCCCGGGAGACCGACGACAACACATGCATCGAACTGGCCATGCAGTGGGTCTCATCGGCACCTTCCGGCACCGTCTACGATCCCCAGCAGAACACCGTCCACCTGGTCGGTGACGCGCCCGACTCCGAACACACGGTGCTGCACGAGGGCGCGCACTTCCTCATGCACAGGCTGTTCGGCGGCTGGTTCCCGCAGACCACCCACTGCCGCACGCACTGGGTCGACAAGGCGAGTTCCGAAACCTGTTCGTGGACGGAGGCCTTCGCCGACTCGACCGCCGCCTACGTCCTGGGCGACTACCGATACGTCGGGTCGAACGGCATGCCCATCAGCTTCGCTCACGGCCCCACGTACGACGACGGCGACACGGTCCAGGGCAACGTGGACGGCGCACTGCTCGACATGTGGCGCGACGTGGACGGCGGCACCTGGAACCGCACCATCGCACTGTTGAGCACCCACAAGGTCTCCACGTTCCGCGAGTACTTCACTTTGAGGTCTACCGCGAACCTCGCCACTGGCAGCAAGGCGCGTCAGATTCTGCGAAACCACACCATCAACTACTAAGACGGTGTCTTTGGAACCCGGTTGACCCTGCTTCAAGGGGCTCGGACCTGTGTGTTCGCCTCGCGCACCGCCCCCATGGATTCGGACAACTTTCCGATCCGTTCAGCGAGCACGTCAAGGAGGCCCTTCGCGCCAGCCGGGGGAGGGGGCGCCGGTAAATCATCGCGCGGACGGGTTTGGTATGTGCGGGTGAGGGACGCTCGCGTCACTTGGCGTGATTTCGTCTCCCTTTGCCTCCCCGCCGTCTCGGCCTGCCGCGCTTCTACTGACGGGTAGGCATGATGTCGATCATGACGAGGACCGCGGCTGCCAAGGCAGCCCTCAGGGGAACGCAGGTGCCGGTGAACGAACGCGCGCAGAGCCCGTTGACGGCGTATCAACGGGATGTCTGGGTCGCGGGTTCGCAGGCTCCGGAGTCACCGCAGTTCAACTGCGTCCTCCACGAACGTCTGCACGGCGACGTCGACCACGACGCACTCGCCGACTGCGTCGAGAGCGCCCTGCACCGTCATGAGACCTTCCGGCTGCGGTTCGGCGAGGCCGCGGGGACGCCGTTCCAGTGGGTGGCGGGCGAGGGCATCCGGGTCAACCGGGTCGACCTCGCGCAAGAGCCGGAACCGGACGTCGCGTGTGCCGCCTGGATGCGGCGCTCGATGGCGACGGCACTGCCGCTCACGGACGGTGGCGCGCTGGTCGAGGCCACGCTGCTCCTGGAGGGCCCGGACGTCACGCATCTGCACGTCAAGGCGCACCACATCGTCGCCGACGGCTGGACCGTCGATCGGCTGAGCCACGAGATCCTGGAGGACTACGCGCGGGCCACGGGCGACGGTGGCGAGCACACCGGCCGCGGCGAGCACAACGGCCGCGGCGAGCCTCCCTCCTACCTCGCGTTCGTCGAGGAGGAAGCCGCCTACCGCGCCGGTGCCGAGGGCGAGCGCGACCGTGCCTTCCACCGCGAGGCCCTGGCCGGCGTGGCACCCGCGCTCTTCCCGCGCACGGCGGGCGAGGGTGGGCGCGGCCGCCACTCGTTCGTCGTCGACGGGTCTCTCGCCGACCGGCTCCGCGCCGCCGGCCTCTCGCCGTTCGCCTACCGAGCCACCATGTTCGGCATCTGGCTGACACGGCTGCACCGCACCGAGGAGGTGGTCCTCGGCATCCCCTTCCTCAACCGGCCGGCGGACCACCACAAGGACATCCTCGGCCAGTTCGCCAACACCCTGCCGCTGCGGTTCGCGGCACCCGGTGAGCGGACGGTGCGGGAACTGGTCACCGCGACCCAGGACGCGATCCGTGCGCTCCGGCCACACGAACGGCTCTCGCTGGGCGACGTCCTGCGCGAACTGCCCACGCCGGCCGAGGGCCCCCGCCAGCTCTTCGACGTGACGGTCTCCTACCTGCGCTGGCCGCGGCCGGCACCGATACCGGGCGTCGAACGGCAGACGGCCATGATGGCCCCCTCGCACGAACAGGACGCCCTGGGCGTCATGGTGTCCGACTTCGACGACACGACCGACGTCCGCATCGACCTGGACTACGCCCTCGACGTCTTCGACGAGGACCTGCCCATCGCCTCGGTCGCCGGCCACCTCTCGACGCTGATGGAACACGGCGTGGACATGCTGGACCGGCCCGCATCGGCCGTCCCGATGCTGCCGCCCGCCGAACACCGGGACCTCACCGCGGTGCGCAGCCACGGTCCGCAGGTGCCCTACGCGGACCAGGCCACGCTCCACGGCCTCTTCGAGGAGCAGGCGGCCCGCCGCCCCGGGCAGACCGCCGTCGTCGGCTCCACGGGCGAGACCCTGACCTACGCCGAACTGGACGAGCGGGCCAACCGGGTGGCCCGGGCCCTGCGCGACGAGGGCGTCGGCCCTGACGACCGGGTCGCGGTGATGATGGAGCGGGGGCCGCTGCTGCTGGTGGCGCTCCTCGGCACGCTGAAGTCCGGCGGCGCCTACGTACCGGTGGACCGCGGCTACCCGGCCGAACGCGTGCGGTTCCTGCTGGAGGACAGCCGCGCCAAGGTGGTGATCGTGGACGGCGACGGACCCACCGCCGGCGCGCCCGCAGGTGCGAAGGTGCGGCACGTCGAGGAGCTGCTGCGGGGCAGCGGCGCCCCGCTCGCACCGCTCGCCGGCCCGCGCGATCTGGCCTACGTCATCTACACCTCCGGCTCGACCGGCCGGCCCAAGGGCGTGATGGTGGAGCACCACAGCGTCGTCAACCGCCTCGCGTGGATGCAGCGCCGCTATCCTCTCGGCGACGGCGACGTCCTGTTGCAGAAGACGCCGGTCTCGTTCGACGTCTCGGTGTGGGAGCTGTTCTGGTGGGCCGTCGAGGGAGCCGCGGTGGCCCTGCTGCCGCCCGGCGGCCAGCACGATCCATGGGAGATCCTGCGGACCGTCCGCGAACGGCGGGTCAGCGTCGTGCACTTCGTGCCCTCGATGCTCGGCCCGTTCCTCGACCTGCTCCAGGCGTCACCGGAACCGCGCGAGGGCTTGCGCTCCCTGCGGTACGTCTTCTGCAGCGGCGAGGCCCTGCCGCCGGAGCGGGTCGAGCAGTTCAACGGCATCTTCGGCGTATCCGGGATATCCGGCGCGGAGTCTCCCGTACGGCTGGTGAACCTGTACGGACCGACCGAGGCCACGGTCGACGTCTCGTACCACGACTGCCCGGGCGATCCCGCCCTCGGCGTCACGCGGGTCCCGATCGGCCGGCCGATCGACAACACCCGACTGTACGTTCTGGGCCCCGGCGATCTGCCCCAGCCGGTGGGCGTCGCCGGTGAGTTGTGCATAGGCGGGGTCGGTGTCGCCCGGGGGTACCTGGACCGCCCGGAACTGACCGCCGAGAAGTTCGTCCCCGACCCGTTCGTACCGGGCGGCCGTCTCTACCGCACCGGCGACCTCGCGCGATGGCTGGCGGACGGCACTCTGGAGTACCTCGGGCGGATCGACGGCCAGGTCAAGATCCGGGGCAACCGCGTGGAGCTGGGCGAGGTGGCGGGCGCCCTGCGCGCGGTCCCCGGCGTCCGCGACGCCCTCGTCGTGGACCACACCACCGCCGCTCGCGGCACCCACCTCGCCGGCTACTACGTCGCCGACGCCGCCATCGACCACGCGCGGCTGCGCGAGCTGGTCGGGCGGACGCTGCCGGCGTTCATGGTCCCGACCCACTTCGTACGGATCGACGCCGTTCCGCTGACCCCCAACGGAAAGGCCGACCGGCGCGCCCTGCCCCCGCTCCAGGACACCGCGGACCCGGCCACCGGCCGGCGGCCGCGCAACCGCACCGAGGCCGCCCTGGCCGAGATCTGGGCCAGGGTGCTGGACCGGGAGACCGTCGGCGTCCACGACGACTACTTCACGCTCGGCGGCGACTCGATCCTCATGCTCAAGGTGCGCGCCGAGGCCGAGGCACGGGGCCTGCGCTTCTCCCTCACCGATCTGCTCCGCAACCCGACGGTGGCGGGGCTGGCCACCTGTGTCGAGAGCCGGACCGCGCCCGGGAGCGACGGCGCCCCCGCCCCGTTCGCCCTCGTGTCCGGCGTGGACCGGGCCCGCCTGGAAGGCGCCGAGGACGCCTGGCCACTCACCCGGCTCCAGCTCGGCCTGCTCTACCACAGCCGCCGGCACGAGACCTCCGCCACCTACAAGGACGTCTTCCAGTACACCCTCGAACTCCCCTGGGACGAGGGCGCGTTCCGTCGCTCGTTCGACAGGCTGGTGGCACGCCACCCGGTGCTGCGCTCCGCCTTCGACCTGGCGGGCTGCTCCGAGCCGTTGCAGATCGTCCGGACGCAGGCGCCCGGTGGCCTGGACGTCGTCGATCTGCGCACGCTGGACACCGCCGCGGCCGACGCCGACGTGCGCGCGCACGTCGAGGAACGCCGCCGCCACGCCTACGCCTTCGAACGCGCGCCGCTGTACCTCCTCCGGGCACACGTCCGGCCCGAGGCCGTCGACCTGGTCCTCAGCTTCCACCACGCACTGCTCGACGGCGGCAGCGTGGCGAACCTCGTCCGGGAACTCCTCCAGGACTACGCGCACGACCTGGGGTTGGGCATCGACCCCGTCGACGGCACGGCGTCGCCCTCGGCGGCGGCCTACGCACAGGAGGAGCGGGCCGCCCTGGGGTCCGCGGAGGCGCGGCAGTACTGGAAGGAGAAGTTGGCCGGCTGCGAACCCCTCCATATCGAGGCGTTCCGGGCGCACCTGCCCGGCACCGACCACGGTCCGGCTTCGCACCGCGTCGACCTGCCCGACGAACTGGTCGCTCAGGTACGGCAGTTCGCCGCCACGCACAAGCTGCCCGTGAAGTCCGTGCTCTTCGCGGCGCACTGCCTGACGCTGGCCGTGTTCGCGGGGGGTGCCGGGACCGCCGGGTCTGCCGACCCCCGCGACGTGACCACCGGACTGGTCACCCACGGCCGGCCCGAGCTCGCCCACGCGGAACGCACCGCCGGACTCTTCCTGAACACGGTGCCGCTGCGTCTCCCCCTCGCGCAGGCCACCTGGCTGGACGTGGCGCGCGAGGCCTTCCGGCAGGAACAGGACGTCCACCCCCACCGCCGCTACCCGCTGAGCGCCATCCAGGAGGACCACGGCGGCTCCGTCCTGGACACCGCCTTCAACTACGTGCACTTCCACCAGCTGTCCGAGGTCTTCCGCCTGCCGGGCGTGCGGCTGCGGGACTTCCGCACCTGGGAGGAGACCAACTTCCGGCTCCTGGTGAACGCGGTCACCGAACCGGACGGCGGACGTGTGTGGCTGCGGATCGACTGTGACGGCGACGGGTTCTCCGCCGACCAGGCCCGCCTCTTCGGCGACGGGTACCGGAGGATCCTACGGAGGATGGTGGAGGACCCGGACGCCGAGCCCGACGTGGCCTTCCTCGCCGACCGGCCGGTCCTCGCCCGGTCCACGCCGCATCCCACCGTCGTCGAACTCTTCACGCGGCAGGCCACCCGCACCCCGGACGCCACGGCCCTGGCGAGCGGGGAGGAGCGGTGGAGCTACGCACGGCTCGCCGAGGCGGCCGACCGGGTGGCCCGGCGGCTGTGCGCGCTCGGCGCCCCGCCCCGGGCCCGCATCGGGATCGCCATGGACCGCTCACCGCAGACGATCGCCGTGATCCTGGGCGTCCTGCGGGCCGGGTGCGCCGTGGTGCCGCTGGACGTCGGCTACCCCGCCCAGCGGCTGGCCACGATGCTGGAGGTGGCCCGGCCGTTCCGCGTCATCGCCCACGCTCCGCACGCCCACCTCGTCGACGACCCGTCGCTGCTGCTGCCCGCCGAGCCGGTCAATGAGCCCATCACCGGGCCGTTCAGCGGATCGATCAACGAGTCGATCACCGGACCGGTCGTGGAGCTTCCGGCGGAGATCCCCGCCGACAGCACCGCCTACGTGCTGTTCACCTCCGGCTCCACCGGCCGGCCCAAGGGCGTGGCCATGCCGCACCGCTCCCTGGCCGGCCTGGTCGCCTGGCAGACACGCGCCATCAGCGGTGCCCCGGGCGGCGCCACCCTCCAGTACGCGCCGCTGAGCTTCGACGTCTCCTTCCAGGAGATCTTCTCCACGCTGTGCTCCGGCGGCACGCTGCACCTGGTGGGCGACGCCGAACGCCGCGACATGCCGTCGCTGCTGCGGCTGATCGACCGCGAGGGCATCGAACGGGTCTTCCTCCCCTATGTGGCGCTCCAGCAACTGGCGGAGACCGCACAGGCGTTGGGCATCACCCCCGGTGCCCTCCGGGTGCTGATCTCCTCCGGTGAACAGCTGCGCGTCACCCGGGAGATCCGCCGGCTGTGCGCCGCGCTCCCGGGCGCCGTTCTGGAGAACCAGTACGGTCCGACGGAGACCCATGTCGCCACCGCCCACACCATGACCGGGGACCCGGCCGCGTTCCCCACGCTGCCCCCGATCGGGCGCCCCGTCGACGGCGCCGAGGCACACGTGCTGGACGACCGGCTGCGCCCGGTGCCCGCCGGAGCCCGCGGCACCATCCACCTCGGCGGCAGCTGCCTGGCCGACGGCTACGAAGGCCGGCCGGACCTCACCAAGGAGCGCTTCGTCCCGCACCCCTTCGCGGACCAGGGCCGGATGCTCTACGACACCGGGGATCTCGGCGTGGTGCTGCCCGACGGGACGATCGCATACGCCGGCCGGGCCGACACCCAGGTCAAGGTGCGCGGCTTCCGCGTCGAACTCGCCGAGGTGGAGCTGGCCGTCACCGACCTCGCCGGGCAGTACCCGTGCCTGCGCGACGCCGCGGTGGTGGCCCGGCAGCACGAGAACGGCGAGTGCTTCCTCGCGGCCTTCCTCGTGGGCGAAGGCACCGGCACGGAGCTGACCGGCATCCGCGAGCGGCTGCGCACCGCGCTGCCCGACCACATGGTGCCCTCCCACCTGCAATGGGTGACGCACCTGCCGCTGACCCCCAGCGGGAAGCGGGACGACGCCGCCCTGCGCCGGGTCCCGCTCACCGCCACCGCCACCGCCGGCGCCGAGGCCACCGGAGCCGAGCCGCGCGACGCCTATGAACGCGTGCTGTCCGAGATGCTGGCGGACCTGCTGCGGCGGCCCGCCGTCGGCGTGCACGACAGCCTCTTCGACCTGGGCGGCACCTCACTCACCGCGATGCGCCTGGTGGTCCGGATCGAGCAGCGCTACGGCGTCAACATCCCGCTGTCGGAGTTCATCGCGGCCCCCACCGTGGCCGGTCTCGCGGCGCGGCTGCGCACGGGCGACGCGGTCGCCGCGTTCGACCCCCTGGTGCCGATCCGGCCGGAGGGCACCCGCCCGCCGCTGTTCATGGTCCACCCCATGGGCGGCAACGTGCTGTGCTACGTGCGCTTCGCCCGGCACCTCCCGGACGACCAGCCGCTGTACGCGCTCCAGGCGGCCGGGGCCGACCCCGGCACCACGCCGCTGGGCACCGTCGAGGAGATCGCGGAGAGCTACCTCGCGGCGCTGCGGAAGGTGCAGCCGCACGGTCCGTACGCCATCGGCGGGTGGTCCTTCGGCGGCTTCGTCGCCTTCGAGATGGCCCGCCGGCTGCGGGCGTCGGGCGAGCAGGTGGCGCACCTGGTGCTGCTGGACACCACCGCACTGACCCAGGGGCAGCGCCAACGCCACGACGACGACGCGCTGTTGGGGTGGTTCTTCTGGGAACTGCTCTGGTTGGAGCGGGGCGGCGACTCCCCGATGGAGGTCATACCCGACGAACTGTCCACGCTGGAGGAGAAGTTCGACTTCATCGCCCGTCTCGCGACCGACGCGGGCGTGCTGCCGGCCGGTAGTTCGGGGGCCGTCATCCGCCGGCTGTTCCGCGTCTACCGGGCGAACTGGCGGGCCGCACTGGACTATCGGCCCGAGGTCGGGGACCAGGGGCTCACCCTGATCCGCGCCGCGGAACCGCTGCCGGACGTCCTCGCCGCGATGCACGGCGCGGCCGGCAGCCGCCACGCGGACAGCACCAACGGCTGGCGCGAGATGACCGACGGCCCGCTCCAGGTCATCGGTGTGCCCGGCGACCACCTCACGATCATGGAGGAACCGTACGTGGAGCATGTGGCGAGGACGGTCGCGGACCTGCTCGGCTCCGGCCCGGACGGATCCCTCAAGGAGAACTGACCGCATGTCAAGCATGTCGAGTACATCCAGCACGTCGAGTACGTCCAGCACTTCCAGGGAGCAGCCCGTGAAGGCGATCGTCATCGGAGCCGGTATCGGCGGACTGACCTGCGCCGTCGCACTCCGGCGGGTCGGGATCGAGGTGGCGGTGTACGAGCGTGCCACCGAGCTGCGGGCCGCCGGTTCCGGGCTGTCGGTGATGAGCAACGCCGTCGCCGCGCTCGCCACGCTGGACATCGACCTCGGCCTGGAGAAGCGCGGCCAGGTCGTCACCTCCTTCACGGTCATGGACCACCGCGGCCGGGAGATCAGGGACCTGCCCTTCAAGGAGGTCTGCGAGGAGGTCGGCGCGCCCAGCGTCTGCCTGAGCCGCTCGGACCTCCACGAGGCCCTGCTGGAGGCGGCCGGGGACTGCCCGGTCCACCTGGGCGCCGCCGCGACCGGCTTCGAGACCGACGACACGGGCGTCACCGTCCGGTTCGCGGACGGGCGTACGGCGCACGGCGACCTGCTCGTCGGTGCCGACGGCTTCCACTCGGCCGTGCGCGGCCAACTCGTCGGGCCGGAGACGTCCGAGGACAGCGGCTACGTCTGCTGGCTCGGCATCGTCCCGTTCCGCCACCCCGGTCTCGCCCCGGGCAGCGTGCGTCACTACTGGGGCAGCGGACAGCGCTTCGGTCTCGTCGACATCGGCCACGGCCGCTACTACTGGTGGGGCACCCAGAACATGCCCGCCGCCCGCTCGCACGCCTGGGACGGCACCAAGGACGAGATCGCCGGGGCCTACGCGGGCTGGGCCGACGAGGTGCGGGCGGTGATCGAAGCCACCCCACCCGAGGACATCCTCGCCGTGCCCTCGCGCGACCGCACGTTCCTGGAGCGTTGGGGAGAGGGCCCGGTCACTCTGCTCGGCGACGCCGCACACCCCATGCTGACCACCCTCGGCCAGGGTTCGGCCATGGCGATCGAGGACGCCGTGGTCCTGGCGCACACCCTGGCCGAGCCCGGGGCGTGCGACGACCTGCCGCTCGCCCTCCGGACGTACGAGGACCGCCGCCGCGACCGGACCCGGGCCATGGTCGGCGCGTCCCGTTCGATGAGCGACCTCGAACAGGCCGACACCCCCGAACAGCGGCAGGTCCGGGACGACTTCTTCCGGCTGACGCCCCGGGAGGAGCTCGCCCGCCAGAACGCCGAAGCCCTCACCTTCCCCGGCGTCCCGGACCCCGAACCCCGCGTCCGTCGGAACCTCAGCCCCCTGGAGCGCTGGTACTGGATCGCGGACCGGACCTCACCGCTCAACGGAGTCGTCCGGGCCCGGCTCCACGGCCCCCTGGAACTGCCGCTGCTGCGCCGCGCCCTGGACGTCCTCCAGGCCCGGCACCCCTTGCTGCGCGTCGCGATCAGTGGCGACGAGGAGGGAGCGGCCGCCGCGTTCCGTCCGGTGGGCGGGCGGCCGATCCCGCTGCGGCACGTCCGGGTGCCGGCCGCGGACCCGGCGGCCGACGCGCGGTGGGAGCGCGAGGTCGACGAGCACGAGCTCGCCGAGGGCGTCGACTGGCGCACCGGCCCGCTGGTGCGGGCCGCCGTGATCACGCGGGAGGGCGTCGAGCGCGGGGCGGCCGTGCACGACCTGCTCCTCACGGCGACGCACTGCATAGCCGACGGCATGACGGGGCTGTCCCTGCTCAGGGAGTGGATTGACATCGCCGCCCGACTCAGCGCCGGTGAGCAGCCGTCACATACGTCGCACCGGGCGCTGCCCGCCGCGGAGGACCTGCTTCCGCACCACCACCGGGGCGAGGCCGGTGCCGCCGGTCTCACGGCCCTGATGGAGCGTGACGAGGAGGAGGCTCGCCGGCTGCGGCCACGGCGGGTCGTCCCCAGCCGTCCGGTCCCCTTCGACCGGCGACGCACCCGGATGGTGCACCGGTCCCTCACCGCCGGGGAACTGGAGCTGCTGGTGGGCGCCTGCAAGCGGCACGAGGCCACGGTGCACGGCGCCCTCGCCGCCGCCATGGTGACCGCCGTCGCCCAGGAGGCGGGGACGGCGGAACCCGCCCACTTCTCCATCGGCTCCCCGCTCGACTTCCGCGCCGAGCTGGAACCGGCCGTCTCCCACGACGAGGCCGGCACCTACGCGGCCACCCTGCCCTCCCGCGTCCTGTACCAGCCCGGTACGCCCCTGTGGCCCATGGCCCGCGCCATCAGCCGGGACCTGGCGGACCGCCGGAAGCGTGCGGAACACCTGTCCCTGGTCAACCTGCTGGATCGGGCGGGGCCCAGGACGTCGGCCGACGGTGAGGCGTTCATGCGCTACCTGGACGAGCAGGGTCCGCTCAACCTGTGCCTCTCCAACCTGGGCCGCTACGACGTCCCCGACCAGGTGGGCCCGTGGCGCGTCTCCGACACCCAGATCATCGCGGGCATCTCGGTGACCGGCGCCCTCGTGGCAACCGCCCTCACCAGCCACGGCCGACTCGCCTGGAACTTCAGCTACATCGAGGGAGTCGTCCCGGCACCGCGCGCCCACCACATCGCCGACGCGTCCGTACGCACCCTGCTGTCCGCCGTGTCGGACTAGGCGGATGGGGGAGTGCCTCCTGTGCCTCCCCCGTCTCCTGCGTCTCCTATATCTCCTGCGTCTCCTCCGTCTCCAGCGTCTGCTGCCGACCGGCGGCAGCCGCGCACCCCACCACAGATCCACAGAAAGAGAAGGAATTGTTAAACCGTCAGCCCAAGCCCCTGCCTCCGGCCGGACGCGCCGTCGTCATCACCGGTGCCTCCTCCGGGCTCGGAAAGGAGTGCGCCATCCGGCTGGGACAGCGCGGCTTCCGCGTCTTCGCCGGAGTGCGCACGGTGGAGGACGGCGAGAGGCTGTGCGCCGAGGCGCCCTCCGCGCGGCTGCGGCCGGTACGTCTGGACGTGACCGACGAGGAGTCCCTGCGGGCGGCCGCCGCCGAGGTCGCCGGGTCCGTGGGCGAGCAGGGTGTGTGGGGGCTGGTGAACAACGCCGGTACGTGCCTCTCGGCACCCCTGGAGTGCGTACCGCCCGAACGGCTGCGAGCGCAGTTGGACACCAATGTCGTCGGTGCCCTCGCCGTCAGCCAGGCGTTCCTGCCGCAGCTGCGCCGGAGCCGCGGGCGCATCGTCAACATCTCCTCGGGGCTGGGCAGCATGGCGATCCCCTACCTCGGCGTCTATGCCACGGGGCAGTTCGCCAAGGAGGGACTGAGCGATGCGCTCCGCCGCGAGCTGCGGCCCTTCGGCGTCTCGGTCTGCGTCGTGAAGCCGGGCGCCATCGCGACCCCCATCTGGGGCAAGGTGCGGGAGGCCGGCGAGGAGTTCCTGAACGGGGCCCCCGAGGACGTCGCCGGCCGCTACCGCGCCTCCTTCGAACGGTTCCTGCGGATGAACGAGCAGCGGGCGCAGTCGAGCACCACACGGCCGGAGGACTACGCACGCACCGTCTTCCGCGCACTGACCGCCCACCGGCCGCGTACCCGCTACTGCGTCGGCACCGATGCGCGGGCGGCCGCAGCGCTGTCGCGGCTGCTGCCGGACGCCGCCCTGGACCGCGTCCTCGGCGCGGTCACCAAGGCCCAATAGGGCGGGGCGCATCCCCCGGCCACGCCGGCCTCTTCAGCCACGCCGTCCCGTCAGGCACGCCGTCCCCGCCAGCCACGCCGTCCCGTCAGGCACCCCGTCCCGTCAGGCCGGCATGACGATCGCCGTCACCACCAATCCCGCCTCGACCAACCACCCGCCGCTGAACTCGGTGAGCTCGCCGCCCTTGACCCGGGGGCCGGGCACGAGGAGGCGGGCGGTGAAGGTGGCGTCCGTGGGGTCGAGCGTGAGCAGTGCGTCCTCGAAGCCGAGCCAGCGGCGGGCGAGCGGGTACCACGCCTTGTAGACGCTCTCCTTGGCGCTGAACACCAGACGGTCCCAGCAGATCTCGGGCTCCAGGGTCGCCAGGTGGCGGAGCTGGGCGCGCTCCTCGGGGAGGGTGACGAGGTCTATCACCCCGGGGTCCTCGATGGGCTGGTTGGGCTCCGCGTCCAGGCCGACGGTCAGCACGTCCCGCGCCGGGGCCACCGCGGCGGCGCGGTAGCCGGTGCAGTGCGTCATGGCGCCGACGACGCCGTCCGGCCACTGCGGCGCCCGGTCGGTCCCCGGGAGCAGCGGCCCGGGGGCGATGCCCAGCCGGGACAGCGCGGCGCGGGCGCAGCCGCGTACGGTGCCGAACTCCCGCTGGCGTTTGGGCACCGCGTTCTCCACCAGTGCCCACTCCTCCGGGTACATGTCGGACAGCGGGGCGTCCTCGAAGGCCTCGGCGGTCACCACCGGCGCGGGCAGCAGCTTGTCGATCATGCGCGGGTCCCGGCGGCGTCGGAGGGGACCGCGGCCGGCGCCGGCAGGATCTGTACCGGCCGTCCGGGTGCGCCGGAGCGGCGCCGCCACTCCCGCGGGTAGCCGAGCGACACCTCCTGGTGCGGCACGCCGTCGCACACCAGCAGCCGGGGGATGTGCAGATGACCGTAGACCACGGTGGCGGCGCGGAACCGACGCGGCCAGTCGGCGGTGGCCTCCGTACCGCACCACAGGGCGAACTCCGGGTACCACAACGGTCGGGTGGGTTCGCGGACCACCGGCCAGTGGTTGACGAGCACCGTGGGCAGCTCCTCCGGTACGGCGGCGAGCCGGGCCTCGGTGGCCGCCACCCGGGCCCGGCACCACTCCTCCCGCGTCGGGAAGGGGTCCGGGTGCAGATGGAACTCGTCGGTGCACACCACCCCGGCCTGCTCGGCGTCGGCGAGCGCCTCGTCCTTGGAGGTCAGCCCCGGCTTGCGGAAGGTGTAGTCGTAGAGGAGGAAGAGCGGGGCGATGACCGCCGGGCCGCCCGTGCCCTCCCAGACCGGGTACGGGTCCTCCGGGGTGAGCACGCCCAACTCCCGGCAGATGTCCACCAGATGGTCGTAGCGGGCCACCCCGCGCAGCTGCACCGGGTCGTCCGGTGGCGTCCACAGCTCATGATTGCCCGGCACCCACACCACCTTGGCGAACCGGCTGCTGAGCAGGGTGAGCGCCCAGCGGATGTCGGAGACGTACTCACCGACGTCACCGGCGATCAGCAACCAGTCGTCGGCGGACTCCGGCTTTAACCCCTCGACGATCTCCCGGTTCTCCGCATAGCGGATGTGCAGATCGCTGACGGCCACCAAGGTGCCGCCCGCGCCGCTCCGTCCGGTGTCGGGAGCGGGAGCGGGGGCGGTGGTGGGCAGCGGGGCGGGGCCGGCGGCGCCGGGCGCGAGGGTGCGGATCTCGTAGGTCACCCTCGCAGTAAAGACGGTGCGCGGGTGAGAGTGAAGGGTGGGGCCGCGGGCGTGGGCGTACGTCACCGCCCTGGTGGCGTCGACCTCGGCGCGCCGCCGCGCCGGATCCGGGCGGCCAGCCACAGGTCGAACCGGTCGTCGGGGTCGTCGAGGCGGCGGCCGGTGAGGTCCATGGCCTTGTCGAGGCGGTTGCGCACGGTGTGCCGGTGGACGCCGAGGCGCCGGCTGGTGGCGTCCCAGGCGCCGCCGGTCTCCAGCCAGGCCGCCAGGGTGGCGATCAACTCCTCGCCGTTGTCCGCGAGATCGAGCGGGCCCAGCACGGTGTCGGCGTAGCCCTGAAGCGTGCGGCGGTCGGCGAGGTCGAGCAGCAGCCGGCTGGCCTGGCTCTGCCGGGCCTCGGCCGGCTCGCCGCCGGCCCGGCTGACGGCGAGCAGCCCGGCCGCCTGGCGCAGTGAGACCCGTACCGCCTCGGGAGCGATGGCCGGGCCGATGCCGGCCGGAGCGCCCGGCGCGAAGCGGGCCAGTACATCGCGGACGTCCAGGTCCTCACCGACCACCGCCTCGATGAGCCCGCCGGCCGCGCCGCCGGCGCCCGCGTCCGTGACCCGGACCAGTCCGCCGGGCATCGCCAGCGCCAGATCGGCGGCCATCTCCTGCGCGGCTGCGGCGGCTGCGGCGGCTGCGGCGTCGGGGGTGTCCGGGACGTCCGAGGCGTGCGCGGCGGCTGCGGTGTCCGCGGTGCCCGGGGCGCCGGCCGCCGGCTCCACCACGACCCCCCGTACCCGTTCGCTGGTCAGCCCCGCCGAACGCAGCAGGTCCCGGGCCCGGGCGGGGGTCGGGGCCTCCTCGGCCAGCAGGTCCGACAACAGGGCTGACCTGCGGCGACGCTCAGGCTCATCACGCAGGTGACGGCGCTCCAGCTCCAGCGAGAGCAGTGAGACCAGACCGGGGACGACCGAGCGGGCGGCGTCGTCCGGGCGTCCGGTGAGCAGCAGCAGGCCGCGCAGCCGCCGCGCGCCCAGCGGCTGCACCTCCCACTGCTGCCCCCCGATCGTGCCGGACGCGCTGCCGCGCAGCCCGCGGGCGGCGACCCGCTCGATCAGATCGTGCGCCCGCTCCAGCGGAGGGTGCGGCTCCGGCCGGCCCGCCGCCAGCAGCCGCCCCAGTGGATCGAGCACCGCGGCGCCCACACCGGTGGCGGCCGTCCACTCCGCCAGCATCGGCCGCAGCCCGTCACCGGCGGCCGCGGCGGTGAGCCGCCGCTGGGTGGCGAAGGCACGGTGCAGCACCGCGCGCTGTTCGTCGGCCCGTGCGTCGAAGACGGCCTTGGTGACGGCGATGAACGGCACCTCGTCCGGCACCGTCAGCAGTGGCAGGCCCGCCTCCTCGGCCGCCGTCACCAGCGGCTCCGGGGCCTGCTGGTAAGGCAGCCCGTGCCCCAGCCCGAGCGCCAGACAGGCCGCCCCGCCCTCGGCCACGTCCCGGACGTACGCCCGGCAGGCGGACGGCTCCATCGGCAGCAACAGGCCGATGGTCATCAGGAGTTCGCCGCCCTGAAGCCACTTGCCCGGCACCAGCAGGTCCGAGACGGTCGCCGCCTCGATCGTGCGGGCCAGCAGCGGTGGTGGCACGTCGTAGGTGACCGACAGACGGAGATCGGGCCGGGCGAGGAGGTCGGAGATACGCAGCGGCATAGACACAGTGTCCATCACCTCTCCACGGGATGGACGATCAGGCGATCGAACCGCCGCGAGGGCGCCCGCCGCATGGGCGACGGTCGTAAGACGCGCCGGAGAGGTGCGCGCCGCTATGGTCGAGAAGGAGGGGCACGGCGGTAAAGAGGGGTAGGTACGGAGGTAGAGGGCGGATACGGCGGGCACGAGGAGGATCGGATCGATCCCGCTCCCGGACGTTCGGGTCCGAGGGAGGTGAGCGCGGTATGCGGGTGGCGTTTCTGGTGGCCCCTCGGGGTGCCGAACAGCGCGAGCTGACCCGGCCGTGGAAGGCGGTGACCGCGGCGGGCGGCAACCCCACGCTGGTCTCCACTTCAGCCGGGAGGATCCAGGCGTACCACCACCTGGACAGGGCGGACACCTTCCCCGTCGACCTGACCGTGGACGAGGCGACCGCCACGGACTTCGACGGCCTGGTGCTGCCCGGTGGGTTGGCCAATCCGGATGCGCTGCGCCTGGACAGCCGGGCCGTGGCGTTCATCAGGTCGTTCTTCGACGCCGGAAAGCCGGTGGCCGCCATCTGCCATGCGCCGTGGACGCTGGTCGAGGCCGATGTGGTGCGCGGCCGCACGCTCACCTCCTGGCCGAGCCTGCGGACCGACATCCGCAACGCGGGCGGCACCTGGGTCGACGAACAGGTCGCGATCTGCACCAACGGTCCCAACACGCTGATCACCAGCCGCAGACCGGGCGACCTGGACGCCTTCTGCGCGGCGTTCCTCGCGGAGTTCTCCCCTTAGGGGACGCCTCCTCCCGGTGCGGGGACGCCTCCTGGGAGCCGCACGGTATCCCCGGCCGGACACCCGACACCCGACACCCGACACCCGACACCCGCTACGGCCCGAGGACCACAACCGACTCCGGTGGCAGCCGCAGCACGCCGTCCGCACCGGGCAGCCGGGCCTCGGGCCAGCCGGCCAGCGCCTCCAGTCCGGTGGCCGGCGTGCCGAGCGGAATCGCGGCCGTGGCCCGACGCCCGAGGTTGACCGCCACCCGCACCGGCCCGCGCCGCAGCAGCAGCCAGCGGCCGTCCTCGTCGTGGCGCACCTCGGTGTGGCGGGGGTCGGGGTCGGTCAGCACCGGCAGCTCATGGCGGAGTGTCAGCAGCGTGCGGTACCAGGCCAGCAGCGAGCCATGGGGTTCGCGAGCCGGTTCGGTCCAGTCCAGGACGGAGCGGTCGCGGGTGGCCGGGTCCTGCGGATCCGGCCAGTCGGCGCTGTCGCCTGCCCACTCGTGCGCGGCGAACTCCCGCCGCCGCCCGGCCCGTACCGCCTCCGCCAGCTCCGGATCGGTGTGATCGGTGAAGTACTGCCAGGGCGTGGTCGCCCCCCACTCCTCGCCCATGAACAGCATCGGCGTGAACGGCGAGCACAGCACCAGCGCGGCGGCGCAGGCGAGCAGCCCGGGGGAGAGGCCCGCGGCGAGCCGGTCGCCGAGTGCCCGGTTGCCGACCTGGTCGTGCGTCTGGGCGTAGGCCAGCAGTCGGTACGCGGGTGTGGTCCGCAGGTCGAGCGGCGCGCCGTGCACCCGGCCGCGGAAGCTGGAGTACGTACCGTCGTGGAAGAAGCCGCCGGTCAGCGTCTTGGCGAGGGCGGCGAGCGGGGCGCGGGCGAAGTCGGCGTAGTAGCCCTGGGATTCTCCGGTGAGAGCGGAGTGCAGGGCGTGGTGGAAGTCGTCGTTCCACTGGGCGTGCAGGCCGTACCCGCCGCTCTCCCGCGGCGCGGTGGTGCGGGGGTCGTTCTGATCGGACTCCGCGATCAGGAACAGCGGGCGCCCCAGCCGGCCGGCCAGTGCGTCCACCGCCGCGGACAGCTTGGCGAGAAAGTGCGGGGTGCGGTCGTCGTGCAGCGCGTGGACGGCGTCCAGCCGCAGACCGTCGAGCCGGTAGTCGCGCAGCCAGGCCAGCGCGCTCCCGATGAAGTAGCCGCGCACCTCGTCGGAGCCCGGGGCGTCCAGGTTGACCGACGCGCCCCAGGGCGTGTGGTGGGTCTCGGTGAAGTACGGCCCGAAGTCCGGCAGGTGGTTTCCGGACGGGCCGAGGTGGTTGTGCACCACGTCGAGGACGACGCCCAGACCGAGGCCGTGCGCCGCGTCCACGAACCGCTTCAGCCCGTCGGGCCCGCCGTACGGCTCGTGCACCGCCCACGGTGCCACCCCGTCGTACCCCCACCCGTGGGTGCCGGGGAACGGGCAGACCGGCATCAGCGAAACATGGGTGACGCCCAGGTCGGCGAGGTGGCGCAGCCGTGCGGCCGCGGCGTCGAAGGTGCCCTCCGGCGTGTACGTGCCGACGTGCAGCTCGTAGAGGACCGCGCCGGGCAGGGGCCGGCCCGGCCACGGATGCCGCCACTCGAAGAGCTCGTGCTCGACGACCGCGGCGGGGCCGCCGGGGCCGTCCGGCAGCCGGGCGGCCCGCGGATCGGGCAGCGGAGGACCGTCGTCGAGCCGGAAGGCGTAGCGGTCGCCGTCGCGGGCCGGAGCCCGCGCGCACCACCAGCCCGCGCGGTCGCCGTCGGGCTCCATCGGGACCGGCGGTTCGCCGGCCCGAGGCCCCGCCCCTCCCTTCGCCCACTTGAGAGCAACCCGCCCGGCCCTCGGTGCCCACACCTCGAACAGCACGGCCGTCCTCCTCCGTCGGCTCCCGGTCCAGACGACCCAAGCATGCCGTCCCTCCGCCGCACAGCCCGACGTGGCGACACGGGCCCACAACGCGCCACCCCGCTGCGCCGTTCAGGCCGGCCGCAGATGGCGGCCCGATCGGCGTGTCCCACGCGACGGCGCCGCGCGCACACCTCGCCTGGACAGCGGCTCGCGGCAGCCGGACAATCACGGCATGACTTCGCTGGAGTTCCCTGCGCACGCGGCGCGTCCGTCGGACGCCGACCGGGACCGCGCCCTCGACCTGCTGCGCGACGGCGCGGCGCAGGGACGCCTGTCCCAGGACACCTTCCTGCGCCGCCTGGAACTCGTCCTCGGTGCTCAACAGCAAGTCGAACTCGACCTGGCCACTGCCGACTTGGCCAGTCGAGGCAAGGTCCAGGGGATGCTGCTGCGGATGGTCGGCCGGGCGTCGGCCTTCCACATCCGGGTGCGCCGCGCCTGGCGGACGGAACGCTTGCCCAAGCTGCTGCTGCCCGAACCCGGCCCGCTCCCGCTGCTGATAGGGCGCGCCCCCGGCGTGGGCCTGCGCCTCAACCACGAGACGGTCTCCCGCGCCCACGCCGAACTGCGCAGCGCCGGCAAGGGCTGGGTGCTGCGCGACCTCGGCTCCACCAACGGCACCTGCGTCAACGGCCGCCGGGTGGTCGGCGAGGTCCCGGTCGGCCCCGGCGACCACATCACCTTCGGCCACGTCGACTACGTCCTGACGGAGCGCTAGGCGCGACTGAGGCGACAGAGGCGACTGAGGCGACAGAGGCACAGAGGCACAGAGGCGACTGAGGCGGCGGGGCGACAGACGCGCCGGGGCGCCAGGGAGACCGCTCGCTCAGCGGGACGCCGGCGAGCCGGGGGACGTCGCCGACGGTGTGCCGGAAGCGCGCCCCGAACCAGGACCCCGGACCGGCGCCGTCGCCGCCTCCGCCCGCACCGGCCGATCCCCCGACGGATACGACAGCCACACCCCCTCACCGTGCGTCAGGCCCGGCAACAGCCCCTCCATCCACTGCACATGACGGGCCGGTAGTACGCCGCTGACCAGCCATGACCGCTGTCCTCCGGAGGGCTCGGCCAGTTCCGCGCCGAGCGTCGCGAGGCGGGCGGTCACCGGCGCCAGTGTGGCCGGCGGGACCTCGGCCTCGAAGGCGTGGTACGGCTCGTAGACCCGGGTCCCGGCCCGTTCCAGGGCCTGCCGCAGCACGACGGGGGTGACCGTGCGGAAGTGGCCGGCGGTGCTGACCGGGCCGATGAAGCCGGAGCGGGTCAGCACCACCCGGCAGTCCGTCACCGCCATACCGTCCGGGCCCCGCTCCAGGGTCGCCAGGACGGTCTCCTCGACGGCCTGGTGGAAGCCGTGCGGCAGGGCGCCCAGCTCGGTCTCGTAGGCGAAGACCGGGCCGGAGCCGCGGGCGCCCGGCTCGACGCGCAGCCCCACCGTGGCCCAGGGGCCGGTGTGGCCGCGCCGGGCGATCTCGTGGCACGCCTCGCCGACGCCGCACGGCCGCACCACGCACACCACCCGGCTCGGCGCGAACGTGGCCTCGATGCCGTGGTCCCGGCGCAGGGTCTCCGCGAGGACCTCCTTCTGCACCTCGCCGTGCAGCAGCACCGAGGTCGCGCCGTCCGCTGCCGGGCGGACCTGGAGCAGCGGATCCTGGTCGGCGAGCGCCAGCAGGGCACCGCGCAGGGCGGCGGCGCGCGCCCGGTCCTGGGCGTGGACGAGGGTTTCCAGGGTGGGGGAGGGAAAGAGGACGGTGTCGGCGGGAGTCCCGTCGGGCAGGCCGATGCGGTCGCCGGTACGGACGCCGGGCAGCCCGCGGAGCACCGCGATGTTGCCCGGGGTGAGCGGCCCGCCGACGCCGGGCGGCCGGCCGATCACATCGAGCGAGGCGATCCGGCCGCTGAGCGGTGCACCGGTGTTCCGCGCGGCGCCGGGCCGGTACAGCTCGATCCGCTGGCGGGGCCGCAACTCGCCCGCGTAGAGCCGGACATGGGCGGTGCGCTCGCCGTGCGGCGGCTGGTGGACGGCGAAGACGGTGCCCCGCGGCTCGGCGCCCGGTCCGGCCGGGGCCGGCGGGATCAGGTGGACCATGCCGTCGACGAGCGCGCCGACCCCCTGCCCGCCCAGTGCGGAACCGAAGTACACGGGGTGCAGCGAGGCGTCGGCGGTGCGGGCGGCCAGCGCGGCCCGCACCTCCTCCGCGGTCGGCGGTGGCCCGTCGACCAGCCGGGCGAGGATGCCCTCGTCCGCCTCGGCCACCGCTTCCGCGAGCCGCTCGCGGACCCGCGGGTCCGCAAGGGCGTACGGCGCCGAGCGCGCCCGCGCGGTGCCGAGGCCCGTCACGGACGTCATCGGTACGGCGACCGGGGTCAGCAGCCTGCCGATGTCCGCCAGCAGCGCCTCGCCCCGGGCGCCGACCCGGTCGATCTTGTTGACGAAGAGCAGCGTCGGCAGCCGCAGCCGATGCAGCGTCCTCATCAGCACCCGGGTCCTGGCCTGGACGCCCTCCACCGCGGAGAGCAGCAGCACGGCGCCGTCGAGCACCCCCAGGGCGCGCTCGACCTCGGCGATGAAGTCGGAGTGACCAGGGGTGTCGATCAGATTGACCTGGACCCCGCCGACGGTGAAGGAGGCCACCGCGGAACGGATCGTGATGCCGCGCTGCCGCTCCAGCTCGCCGGTGTCGGTACGGGTGTCGCCGGCGCCCACGCTGCCGAGCCGGTCGATGGCACCGGTGTCGAACAGCAGCCGCTCGGTGAGGCTGGTCTTACCCGCGTCGACGTGCGCAAGGATGCCGATGTTCAGGGTGTGACGGATGTGCATATGTGGTCGAGTCCTCGAAAACTGACGTCCGGTGGGGGCGTTGAGTAGTTCCGAGGAATCGGCGCATTCCGTGCTCCTGAGTGGGGGTGTGCGTACGGCGCCATGCTCGCAGACCCGTGCGGGACCGCAACCGAATAAATCGGCGCCGCTCAGTGCTGGTGCAGCCCCCGGCCCGCCAGGGTCAGGAACGTCTCGCCCACCGCCTCCGAGAGCGTCGGATGGGCGTGGATCTGCTGGGCGACGTCCGAGGGCTCGGCGTCCCAGGCGACCAGCAGCTGGCTCTCGGCGATCATCTCCGAGACGTTCGGCCCCACCATGTGCACGCCCAGGACGGCCCCGGTGGCCTCCCCGCCGGCACCGTCCGCCGCCACCACGACCTTCACCACCCCGCCCTGCCCGTACACCATTCCCTTCGCGAGGGCGGTCAGCGGCAGGGAGTTGACCTTGACCTCCAGGCCGCGGGCCCGCGCCTCGGCCTCGGTCAGCCCGACCGAGGCGGTCTGCGGCGAGGAGTACGTCACCCGGGGCACCGTCGCGTAGTCCACCGGCCGGGACGGGATCCCGGCGAGCGTCTCGGCGACCAACAGGCCCTCCGCGAAGGACGCGTGCGCCAGGCCCAGCGACGGGGGCGGCAGCAGGTCGCCGACCACGTGGATGCCGGGGACGGCGGTCTCCAGCCGGGACCAGTCGGCCGGCGGCACGAAGCCCCGCTCGTCGGTGGCGAGCCCGGCGGCCGCCGGCTCCAGCCCCTCGGTCACCGGCACCCGGCCCACCGCGACCAACAGTCGCTCGGCCTCGACCACCACGTCCTCGCCCTTTGCGGTCCGGACGGTGGCCCGCACCCCGTCGTCCAGCAACGTGGTCCCGGTGAGCGTGGCGCCGGTACGGACCGTGATGCCGCGCCGCTTCAGCCCGCGCGCCAGATGGCGGCTGACGGCCTCGTCCTCCAACGGAAGCAGCCGGTCCGCGGCCTCGACGAGGGTGACCTGGGCACCCATCGAGCGGTGGAACGAGGCGTACTCGACGCCGATCGCACCTCCGCCCAACACCAGGACGGATCGCGGGAGTTCGGCCGCGAACAGCGCGTCGTCGCTGGTGACCACCCGGCGCCCGTCGGCGGTGAGCCCCGGCAGCATCCGCGGTCGGGAGCCGGTGGCCAGCACGATGCCGCGCCGGGCGGTGAACCGGCCGGCGCCCTCGACGACGACCGCACGGGGACCGGCCAGGCGCGCGCTGCCGTGGACGACCCGTACGCCCGCCGCGGCCAAGTGGCCCACCACGCCCTGGTGGTTGCGGGCGACGATGGTGTCGCGGGTGGCCACCAGCGCGGACCAGTCGACGGAGTCCACGGTGGCCCGCAGGCCCCACCGCTCCCGTGCCTCGGCGACCCCGTCCACCAACTCGCCGGCGTGCAGCATGGCCTTGCTCGGGATGCAGCCGCGGTGCAGACAGGTGCCGCCGACCAGATCGCGTTCGGCGAGGACCACCCGCAGACCGAGCGAGGCGGCGCGGAGCGCCGTGCTGTAGCCGCCGGTGCCGCCCCCGATGATGATCACGTCTGTTTCGCTCATATCGGCAAGCCTGGTCCCACCTGCGGTGATGAGTCCAAGGCAATGTTTCTATGGAGGTCATGAGCGCTGTGCATCACGCGCCGGAGGAGGGCGGGGAATGAGCCTGCGGCAGATGGAGTACCTGGTGGCGGTCGTCGAGGAGGAGTCCTTCACCCGCGCCGCCGAGGCGCTGCACGTCACCCAGTCCGCGCTCTCGCACCAGATCAAGGCGCTGGAGCGGGAGGTCGGCGGCCCGCTGCTGGAGCGGCTGACCCGCGGCGTGCGGCTGACCGCGATGGGCCGGGCCTACTTCCCGCACGCCGAACTCGCGGTCCGCAGCGCCCGGCAGGCCCGCCGCGCCGCGCTGGCCGCGGGCGGCGCGGAGACCGGCGAGCTGCACATCGCGGCCGTGCACGCGCAGGCCGTCGGGGTCCTGCCGGCGGTCTGCGCACGCTGGGCCGAGGAGCACCCCGGCGTTCAGCTGGTGCTCCACGAGTACGCCACCACCGAGGAGCTCTACGAGCACATGGCGCGCGGCGTCGCCGACATGGCGCTCGGCCCGCGCCCCGAGGGCTGGCCGGGGCCGGTCACGGTCGTGGGGCGGGAGCGGATCGTGCTGGTCGTCCCGCACGGCGACCCGCTCGCCGCCAGGGAGTCGGTGCGCCTGGCGGAGCTGGCGGACCGGCCGTGGGTGCGCTGTAGCCTGGAACCGGTGCTGGACGGGCGGCGCTGGCTGGACCTGGAGTGCGAACGGGCCGGCTTCACCCCCCGTACCGCCGTCCGCACCCAGCACAGCTCGACCGCGGTCAGGATGGCCGTCGCGGGCGTGGGCGTCCTGCTCACCGCGGCCCATGAACTCACCGGTATGGACTGTGCGCAGGTGCCCACCGACCCACCGTGGCGCCGGGACATCACGGTCTTCTCGCGGGTCGAACTGACCGGTGCCGCCGCGGAGTTCGTGGCACTGCTGGGCGAGTTCGCGGAGCGCGGCGAGCAGTGACGGTCCACAACGTCCGTGTTGGGGACGGGAACTGACGAGATATCACTCACGCACCAGCAGCGCCACCGGATACGTCGCCAGCAGCTCGCTCAGCCCCACCGCCTCGTCGCCCGGCAGCGTGCGCCCGGTCAGCAGCTCGCGCCAGGGGCTGCCCGAGGGCAGCCGCAGCCTCGTGTCCCACCACCCGCCGGTCTCCGCCAGGCGCAGCGACAAGCGGGTCACCGCGGTCAGCACCCGCCCGCTGCGGCAGAACGCCACGCAGTGCTCGGCCGCCGGCCCCTCGGCGTGCACCGGCTCGTACGTCGCCGCGGCACCGAACCACTGCGGATGGTCGCGGCGCAGCCGCAGCGCCGCGGCCGTCAGCCGCAGCTTCTCCGCTGACAGGTCGTCGGGCGCCGCGCACGGTGCCGTCCCGCCGTCCAGCGCGGCCAGCAGCTCCGGCCGGAAGCGGGCGGGCCGCCGATTGTCCGGGTCGACCAGCGCCGCGTAACCGACTTCGGTGCCCTGGTAGAGATCGGGGACGCCCGGCATGGTCAGGTGCAGCAGCGCCGCGCCCAGCACGTTCGCGCGGACGAACGGGGTGAGGTCCGTGCCCAGCTCCGCCAGCGGAGCGGCCGGGGGACCGCACGGCCCACCGCGGACGAACTCCGCCACCGCCTCCTCGTAGTCTGCGTTCCGCTCCGTCCACGAGGTGCGCAACCCGGCCTCCCGGACGGCCTTGAGCACCGCGGGCTCCACCCGCTCCCAGCCGACTGCCCCCGCCGCCGGGCCGTCCGTCGTCCCGCCCAGGCCGAACACCGTCTGCCAGGCCGTCCAGGACACCATCGGATCCGCCGGGCCGACACCGTCCACCCCGCCGGCGCCGGCCCCGCACACCGCCTCGTCGGCCAGCCCACCGAGCACGTCCCGCCACCGGTCGGGGCACTCCGACAGCACCGCGATCCGCGCCCGGACGTCGGCGCTGCGCTTGGTGTCGTGCGTGGAGAGCACTGTCCCGGTCACCGGCCAGTCCCGCTGGATGCGGGCGCAGAACGCATGGAACGCCTCCGGGTCGAGCGCCGGCTCCCCGGGGTCGCCGCCGACCTCGCAGGCCGACAGCAGCACGGGGTAGCGGTAGAAGGCGGTGTCCTCCACCGACTTGGCGTGCAGCGCGGAGGCGGTCTGGGCGAACCGTGCGGCGAAGTCGGCGCGGTCCGCGGCGCCCAGGGCGCCGTCGGCCGGGGTGGCGCCGTCCGCCGGCAGGCCGAGCGCAAGGGCGTGGACCACGTCCACCGCCCGCGCCTCCTCGGGCACCCGGAACGTGCCGCGCGCCCGCTCCGCGGCCCGGCCCAGCATCACCGCGTCCACCGTTGCCCGAGAGTCGTCGGCGGCGTACGGCCGGTACACCGGCAGCCGCACCAGCAGCTCACGGATCGCCTGCCGCAGCGCCCAGGGGGCATGGTCACCCGGCAGCGGGTCGCGCCCGGTGATCCGGACCGCGGTCCGCACCAGGCGCTCCACCTCCGCGGCCAGATCGTGGGTGACGACCTCGTACGCGGCCCGGCGCACCGTCTCCTCCCAGTCGCCGCCCTCGTCGGCCAGTGGGGTGACGAAGTCCCGGTAGTGGGAGAAGAGCCGTCCGACGCCCTGCGGGCAGACGAACAGCCCGTCGACGTGCCGGAGGGCGTCATAGCCCGTGGTGCCCGCGCAGGCCCAGCTCTCGGGGAGGTGCTCGTCACCGGTGAGGACCTTCTCGACGACGGTCCAGCGGCCGCCGGTCGCCTCGTGCAGCCGGGTCAGATAGCCGCCGGGGTCCGCCAGACCGTCCGGGTGGTCGACGCGCAGCCCGTCGATGACGCCCTCGTCCATCAGCCGCAGCACCGTGCCGTGCGTCGCCGAGAAGACCTCGGGGTCCTCGACGCGCACCCCGATGAGCTCCGAAATCGTGAAGAAGCGCCGGTAGTTGAGCTCGCTGCGGGCCAGCCGCCACCAGGCGAGGCGGTACCACTGGGCCGCCAGGAGGAGCGGCAGCGGCAGCTCCTCGGTACCGGGACGCAGCGGGAAGGCGTGTGCGTGGTAGCGCAGCAGCCCCTCCCCGGGGTCGACGACGAAGTGCTGCGCCTCGTCGCCGAGCCGCCCGTGGAGCACCGGCAGCAGCACCCGCCCGCTGTGCCCGCCGTCCCAGTCGACGTCGAACCACCGCGCGTACGGGGACGTCGGCCCGTTGCGCAGCACGTCCCACAGCGGCCCGTTCAGCGCCACCGGCTCCGGCACGGCCATGTGGTTCGGCACGATGTCGACGACCAGCCCGAGGCCGTGCGCCCGGGCCGTCGCGGCCAGCGCCCGCAGCCCCTGCTCGCCGCCCAGCTCGGCCCGGACCGCCGTGTGGTCGACCACGTCGTAGCCGTGCGTGGACCCGGGCACCGCCTCCAGCACCGGCGAGAGGTGCAGATGGGAGACGCCCAGTGCGGCCAGATGGGGGACCGCCCGTTCGGCGGCGGCGAACGGGAAGTCCGGCTGGAGTTGCAGCCGGTAGGTGGCGGTAGGCGGCGGACTCGATGGCTGCGTCATGGGAACACCCGTACCCCGCGGGGAGCCCGTTGTGTCATCGGCCGCGTACCGAAACTCCGCATCGCCCGCACCGCCCCGGGCCGCGCCGCCGCCACCGTCACGCCGGCCGTTGCAGCACCAGCAGGCTCCGGTCGGTCAGCGTCAGCCGGTCGCCGGCCTTGACCTTGGCGCCGCCGCCGTCCGCCGCCCCCCGCGGCCGGTCGGTGTCCACGACGACCTGCCACTGCCGGCCGAGGTGTTCGGGAACCATGAACTCCTGCTCCTGGTCGTGGGCGTTGAACATCAGCAGGAACGAGTCGTCGGTGATCGGCTCACCGCGCGGACCCGGCTCGGAGATCGAGCTGCCGTTGAGGAAGACCGTCAGCGACTTGGCGTGCACCGACTGCCAGTCGCGCGGACCCATCTCCCGGCCGCCGGCCGTGAACCACGCGATGTCGGACAGCTCGTCGCTGGTGCCGTCCAGGGGGTGGCCCTGGAAGAACCGCCGCCGTCGGAAGACCGGGTGGTCGCGCCGCAACCACACCATCCGGCGGACGAACTCCAGCAGTTCCAACCGTTCCTCGTCGCCCCAGCGGGTGCCCCCCGCCCCGCCCGTCCCGTCGGAATCCGTCACCTCGTCAGACTCGTCGGCCTCGGCAGTCTCGTCCGCCTCGGCCGTCCCGGACACGTCTGCCGCCCCGTCCGGCTCGTAGGACGCGTGCGACGCGCCGCCCGCGCCCTGCCCGGGTTCCGGCCAGCGCACCCACGACAGCTCGGAGTCCTGGCAGTAGGCGTTGTTGTTGCCGTCCTGGCTGCGCCCGAACTCGTCCCCGTGGCTGAGCATCGGCACGCCCTGCGACAGCATCAGCGTGGCGAGGAAGTTCCGCATCTGGCGGGCCCGCAGCCGGCGCACCCCGGGGTCGTCGGTGGGGCCCTCGACGCCGCAGTTCCAGGACCGGTTGTGGCGCTCCCCGTCCCGGTTGTCCTCGCCGTTGGCCTCGTTGTGCTTGTCGTTGTACGCGACCAGGTCGTGCAGGGTGAAGCCGTCGTGGCAGGTCACGAAGTTCACCGAGGCCAGCGGTCGCCGGCCGTCCTCCTGGTAGAGGTCCGAGGAGCCGGCCAGCCGGGAGCCGAACTCCGCCAGGGTGCGCGGCTCGCCCCGCCACAGGTCCCGCACGGTGTCCCGGTACATCCCGTTCCACTCGGTCCACAGCGGCGGGAAGTTCCCCACCTGATAGCCGCCCTCACCGACGTCCCACGGCTCGGCGATCAGCTTCACCTGGCTGACGACCGGGTCCTGGTGCACCAGGTCGAAGAACGACGACAGCCGGTCCACCTCGTGGAACTGCCGGGCCAGCGTGGCCGCCAGATCGAAGCGGAAGCCGTCCACGTGCATCTCCTGCACCCAGTAGCGCAGCGAGTCCATCACCAGCTGGAGCACGTGCGGGCTGCGCATCAGCAGCGAGTTCCCGGTGCCGGTGGTGTCCATGTAGTACTGCCGGTCCTCCGACAGCCGGTAGTAGGAGGCGTTGTCCAGCCCCCGGAAGGACAGCGTCGGGCCGAGGTGGCTGCCCTCGGCCGTGTGGTTGTAGACCACGTCGAGGATCACCTCGATGCCCGCCTGGTGCAGCGCCCGCACCGCCGTCTTGAACTCCAGCACCTGCTGCCCGCGGTCGCCCCAGGACGCATAGGCGTTGTGCGGCGCGAAGAACCCGATGGTGTTGTAGCCCCAGTAGTTCGTCAGCCCCGCGTCCACCAGCCGGTGGTCCTGGACGAACTGGTGCACCGGCATCAGCTCCAGGGCGGTCACCCCGAGCTTCGTCAGATGGTCGATGATCGCCGGGTGTGCCAGCGCCGCATAGGTGCCGCGGAGCTCCTCGGGGAGCTCCGGATGGCGCATCGTCAGGCCCTTGACATGGGCCTCGTAGAGCACCGTCTCGTGGTACGCGGTGCGCGGCGGACGGTCGTCGCCCCAGTCGAAGTACGGATTGACCACCACCGACGCCATGGTGTGCGGCGCCGAGTCGAGGTCGTTGCGCACTTCGGGGCGGCCGAAGTGGTAGCCGTAGACCGCCTCGTCCCAGTCGATCACGCCGCTCATGGCCCGGGCGTACGGGTCGAGCAGTAATTTGGCGGAGTTGCAGCGGTGCCCGCGCTGCGGCTCGTAGGGGCCGTGCGCCCGGAAGCCGTAGCGCTGCCCCGGCATCACCCCCGGAAGGTAGGCGTGCCGCACGAAGGCGTCGCTCTCGCGCAGCTCGACGGCGGTCTCCGAACCGTCGTCGTGCAGTAGACACAGCTCGATGCGGTGCGCGGCTTCGGAGAACACCGCGAAGTTGGTGCCCGCCCCGTCATAGGTGGCACCCAGCGGATACATCTGTCCCGGCCAGACCTGCATGCGTAGACTCTTCCACTTTCTCGTCGGGCGCTGCGGCGACTCCACGACACACGTCCGCGGACCGAAGGCAAATCCTTCCCCACCTTGTCGCAACCTGTCGCACACACCGGTCTTTTCACGCGATCTCCGCTGAATGGTGGGCAACCTGTCGCGATGTCGGATCGTCCTACAGGTCGTCCTACTGGAGGACCGACGGGGGAACCGAGATGCATGTCACGGAACGTGACAGCAGGGGGGTACCGTGCGCAATCTGATGCACCGCCACCTCGGCAAGGTCGTCGCGGGCACCGCCATCGCGCTCACCGGCACCGCCGTCATGGTCGCGATCACCTTGCCGTCCGACGCCGGCGCCACCGACGGCACCGGACGCCGACCCGCCGCGGCCGGCGCCGCCGCACCCGGGCGCGACCCGGGAGCGCCGCCGCCCGGTGTCGTCGAACGGGCCCGCACCCAGGGCGCGCACGGCGTGGGGCGCGATCCGCTCACCGACGACGAACTCCGACGCGCCCAGGACCTGGCGCTGCCGCGCGCCCGGCGCGGCGCCGCACGGGACGTCACGGGCCGGTCCGGGCCCGAGCCGCTCACCACCGACCTGGCCGAACTCGCGCCGTCGGACGCCGGGGCGGCCGACCCGCCGCGCCGGGCCCTCGTCGCGTCCTACGACTACGCCGACGACAGCTACCTCACCACCACGGTCAACCTCACCACCTCGACGGTGGAGTCCAGGGACGTCCAGCACGGGGTACAGCCGCCGCCCGGCCACGACGAGGCGGTCGAGGCGGCCCGGCTGCTGATCGCCGACCCGCTCGGCTCCGGGCTGCGCCAGGACTACCGCGACGCCACCGGGCGCGACCTCACCGGCCCCGACCCGCTCGCCGTCACCGGATTCGTCTACCGGGGCCGAGCCGAGGGCGATGCGCCGGGCGCCCTCGCCGCCTGCGGCGACCACCGCTGCGTCCGGCTCTTCACCAAGATCAAGAACGGTCCGTGGATCGACACCCGTCGCTTCGTCATCGACCTCAGCGCCCGCACCGTCGCCCGCCTGGGCTGACCGCGCCCTCCGGTCGTCCGACCCTGCTTCGCACAGGAGCCGCAACCATGCCCGTACGTCGCACCACCGGCACCCGCATCCGTCCCCCGCACCGGCGCGCCGCGCTCGCCGCCGCCCCGCTGCTGCTCGCCGGGACGGCCCTGCTCGCCGGCCCGGAGGCGCAGGCCGTCCCCGAGGCGCCCGCCCCGACCGCACCCGCTCCTCGTTGCAGCGCCCCGTACCGCATCGACCAGACGCTCGACGGCGGCACCGTCTGGCGGATGTGCTGGCACTACGAGGGCCACGCCGGCCTCGTCCTGGACGACGTCTCGTACCAGCCCAAGGGTGAACCCGCCCCGATCAAGGTGCTCACCAGCGCCAAGCTCGCCCAGATCCACGTCCCCTACGACGATGGGAAGAACGAGTACGACGACCTCACCGGCCAGGACTTCGCCCAGGGCCTCCAGAAGCTCGACCCCGCCGAATGCCCCGGCGGCACCATCAAGACCGTCAAGGTGCCCGGTGCCTGGGACCCCGCGCACCCGAACGTCAGCGGTCTGTGCGCCACCACCCGCGCCCGCGGCCACGCCTACCGGAAGGGCCCCTACCCCGGCGAGGACGCCCCGACCTACCAGCTCCAGGGCAAGGACCTGCTGCTCTACACCGTCAACAAGGTCGGTTGGTACGAGTACATCACCGAGTGGCGGTTCTCCGGCGACGGCACCATGACCCTTCAGGTCGGCGCCACCGGCACCGTCTCCCCGAGCGACTACGACGCCGGCGACGGCCGCGGCATGCCGATCGGCAAGGGCGCCAAGGACTACGCCACCAGCCACAGCCACAACGTCTTCTGGCGGCTCAACTTCGGCCTGGACGGCTCCTCCGCCAACAAGGTCGAGCAGTTCGACTCCGCCACCACCACCCGGCCCGGCGGCCGCACCGCCACCATCCGCACCACCCGCACCCCCGTCACCCGGGAGTTGGCCGGGGACGCCGGCCCGATGCGGTGGTGGCGCGTGGTGAGCGACCGGGGACGGAACAAGGACGGCCATCCCCGCTCGTTCGAGATCGTCCCGGGCCGCAGCAGTAAGTACACCGGCCGCAGCTACACCCAGCACGACATCTATGTCACCGACTACAACACATGCGAGCAGTTCGCCAGCAACAACCTGGCCAACTGCGGTGCCCACGCCGGACGGAGCGTCGACACCTGGGTCAACGGCCAGCCGCTGAAACACCCCATCGCGTGGGTCAACATCGGGTTCCACCACATCGCCAGGGACGAGGACCAGGAGCCGATGCCCGTGCACTGGCAGGGCTTCCAACTGGTGCCACGCGACGTCACGGCTATGAATCCGCTCACTCCGCCCGCGCTGTCCGGTCACAACGGGCACTACGGATAAGGGGAGTTGGTAGACGACTCGACCCATCCTGCTGCACCGTCTCCCGCACCGCAGTAGTCTGCCTTGATCGTTGACACGGGGGTTCGGAAGGCGGTGGCAGGTGAGCGGCGGGCTGGAGTTGCCCCCTGGTGACGAGAGTCATGAGGGTCATGAAGGCGGCTCCGTCGACGCACCGCCCGGCGCGGTGTCCCTGGCACGGCCGTTGGAGATCGGGGCGGAGCTGGACTGGGGCGCCGACGCCTGGAGCGAGGTGCGCACCCGTGCCCGCCGTGCCGGACGCGCCTACATCTGGCTGAATCTCGTCGAGCAGCGGCTGCGGGCGGTGGTCTCGGCCGTTCTGCGGCCCATCTACGAGCCGGTGCACGGCGACGAGTGGGTGATCGCGGCGGCCGGCCCCGCCGGGCAGGAGTGGGTGCAGCGCGCGGTCGCCGTCCGCGAGGTCAGCCGCCGCAAGGGCTACCTCCTCGACCCCGCGGACGACAACATCGTCAGCTTCCTGACGCTGCCGCAACTCCGTGAACTGATGGTCCAGCACTGGCCGTGCTTCGAGCCGTACTTCGACGACCGTCGCGACGTCGAGCTGGCCCTCGACGAGCTGGAGGTCGCCCGCAACATCGTCTCCCGCAACCGCGCCCTGTCCGAGACCGTGCTCGCCCAGGCCGAGCGCGCCTCCGCCCGGCTCCTGGACCTCCTCGGCTCCGGCATCGGCACCCGGATCTCCGGCCGGCTGCCCATCGACGCGGTGGAGGACCTGGTCGGCGACCGCTACGCCGACGTCATCGGCGTGCACCCCGACCGGGTGCGGTTGCAGCGGCAGCTCCCCGCCGAGGACCTCTTCGGCGGCGCCCGGCGGCTCGACGCCGTCGGCATAGGCCTGAACCTCCTCGTCCAGAACTACTCCGGCCGCCGCCTGGTCCGGCTCGCCGAATCGGGCTGCCGGGTCCGGCTGCTCTTTCTCAACCCCGCCAGCAGTGCGGTCCGCCGCCGGGAGCGCGAAATCGGCCTCAAGAAGGGCGAGATGAGCCGCTCCATCGAGATGAACATCCTCCACATGCGGCGGGTGCGGGCCCGGCTGCGCGACCCCGGAGCCTTCGAGATCCAGGTCTTCGACGAGACCCCGCGCTTCACCGCGTACCTCGTCGACGGGGACGGTCCCGACGGGATAGCCGTCGTCCAGCCCTACCTCCGCAAGAGCCGCGGCATGGAGTCGCCGGTCCTCGTCCTGCGCGGCGGCGGCCGCGAGGTCGTCCGTCAGGACGCCCGGGACGGACGCGACGGCGACCACGGCCTCTTCGAGACCTACCGGGAGGAGTTCGAAGGCATCTGGGCGGATTCCCGGCCGGTTTCCTGATCGTCTCGTACGGTTGTTCGCATGTACTTCCGGGTCCTCTCCGCGCTCGACGTGCGCTCCGCCGACGGCCGCCCCGTCCCCGTCCCGGAGACGAAGGTCCGGGCGCTGCTCGCCGCCCTCCTGGCGCACCGCGGCCGACCCGTCTCCACGTCCCGGCTGGTGGAGCACCTGTGGGGCGCACGGCCGCCGGCCAACCCCACGGCCTCCCTCCAGAGCAAGGTCTCCCAGCTGCGCCGCGCCCTGGACACCGCGGAGCCGGGCGCTCGCCGACGGGTGACGGCCATGCCGCCGGGCTACCGGCTGGACATCGCCGCCGAGGCCCTGGACGCCGGCCGCTTCACCGCGCTGACCGCCCGCGCCCACGCCTGCGCCGACCCCCGGGAGCGGGCCGCACTGCTCGGCGAGGCCCTGGAGCTGTGGTCCGGACCGGCGTTCGGCGGGTTCGCGGACCACGACCTGGTGCGCCCGGTGGCCGCGAGCCTGGAGGAGCAGCGGCTGACGGCCCTGGAGGAGCGCGCCGCGGCACGCCTGGAACTGGGCGAGCACACCCCGTTGACCGGTGAGCTGGCCGGGCTGGTGGCCCGTCACCCGCTCCGGGAACGGCTGCGCGCCCTGCACCTGACCGCCCTGTACCGCACCGGCCGGCAGAGCGAGGCGCTGGCCGCCTACGGCGAGATCCGCGCCCGGCTCGCCGACGAGCTGGGCGTCGACCCCGGACCCGAACTCGCCGCCGTCCACCAGGCGATCCTGCGCCAGGAGCCCTGGGAGGCGCGCGGTACCGGGCACCCGGGGAGCGGCGAGCCGGCGGCGACCACCGTGACCGCCCGCCCCCGGACCAACCTCCCCACCCCGCTGACCGCGCTCCTCGGCCGCCAGGACGCCGTCCGCCGGATCGGGGAACTCCTCGGGGACACCCGTCTGGTGACCCTCACCGGCCCCGGTGGCGTGGGCAAGACCCGCCTGGCCCTGGAGACCGCGGGCCGGCTCGCCGACGCCTTCCCGGACGGTGTCTGGCTCGTCGAGCTGGCGGCGCTGCGCCGCCCGGACGACCCGGCGGGCGACCGCGCGGAGAAGTGCACCGCCGCGCAGGTGGCCGAGGAGGTGCTCGCCGTCCTCGGCATACGGGAGGGCGCCGCGGCCGGGCCGGTGGCGGAGCGCCTGGTCGGCGCGGTCCGCGGCAAACGCCTGCTGCTCGTCCTGGACAACTGCGAGCACGTCATCGAGGCGGCCGCCGAGGTCACCGCCGAGCTGCTGGCCGCCGCCCCGGAGCTGCGGACGCTGGTCACCAGCCAGGAGCCGCTGGGGCTGGCGGGCGAGGCGGTCCGGAGCGTCCCGCCGCTGGAACCGGCCGGCGCCGCCCAGCTGTTCGCGGCCCGCGCGGCCGCCGCCGACCCCGGCTTCGCCCTGGACGCCGACACCGCACCCGCGGTGGCGGAGATCTGCCGCCGCCTGGACGGCATCCCGCTCGCCCTGGAGCTGGCCGCCACCCGCGTCCGGGCGCTGGGCGTACGCGAGCTCAGTGCCCGGCTGGACGACCGGTTCCGGCTGCTGGCGGCCGGACGGCGCGGGGTGCCGGCCCGCCAGCAGACCCTGCGGGCCGTGATCGACTGGAGCTGGGAGCTGCTGCCCGACCCCGAACGCACCGTGCTGCGCCGCCTGGCGGTCCAGGCGGACGGCTGCACCCTGGAGGCCGCGGAGGTGGTCTGCGCGGGTGACGGGGTGGCGCGGGACGAGGTGCCGATCCTGCTGGCGCGCCTGGTGGACCGGTCGCTGGTGGCGGTGTCCCGGACACCGCACGGACTGCGCTACCGCCTCCTGGAGACGGTCGGCGCCTACTGCCTCGACCGGCTCCGGGAGGCCGGCGAGCTGGCCGCGGTGCGCCGGCGCCACCACCGCCACTACACCGAACTGGCCGAACGCGCCGCCCCGTTGCTCTACGGCACGGCACAGCGGGAGTGGCTGGAGCGGCTCGACCAGGAGGCCGCCAACCTGCGGGCCGCGCTGGACGGTTGGGTCCGGGAGGGGGCGGCGGACCGAGCGCTGCGGCTGGTCGACGCGCTGGCCTGGTACTGGTTCCTGCGCGGCCGGCTGGCGGAGGCGGGCCGTTCCCTGGAAGCGGCGCTCACGGCCTGCGAGGGGGCGGCCGGCCCGGTCCCGGAGGGCCGCCGGCTGCGGGTGACCACCTGGCAGGTCGGGACGGCCTCGCTGGCGGGCGGCGACACGGACCCCGTGGCCCGGGCCGATGCCGTCCTGCGCCGGTACGCGGCCCACCACGACCCGCGCGACCGGGCCTGGGCCCAGTGGTTCCTGGGCTACGCCCAAGTGGGCCTGGGCGACCCGGCGGTGGCGGCGGAGCGGATGTCCGGTGCGCTGGCGGCCTTCCGCGCGCTCGGCGACCGGTGGGGCACCGCCGCGGCGCTGAGCAGCCAGGCCCTGGGCGCGGGCGGCGGGGAGCTGCCCGCGCGGCGCCGCGCCGCCGAGGAGAGCGCCGCCCTCTTCCGCGAACTGGGCGACCGCTGGGGCCAGTTGCAGGCCGGCGATGCGCTCGGTGCGATTGCGGAGATCACCGGTGACTACGACCGGGCGGCCCGGCTCCACCGGGACGGGCTGCGGATCGCCGAGGAGCTGGGCCTGTGGATCCAGGCCTCGTACAAGCTCTCCGGGCTGGGCCGGATCGCGCTGCTGACCGGCGATCCGGCGGGCGCCCGGGACTTCCACGAGCGGGGCCTGCGGCTGGCGGCCGAACAGTCCCATCTGCGTGGCGAGATGTTCGCCGAGTGCGGACTCGCCCTCGGCGCCCGGCGGGAGGGCCGCCTCGACGACGCCGAGGCGCACCTGCTGCCCTGGCTCACGTGGTGCCGGGGCCGGGACGGCGACCCGGGAACCGCGTTCGTCCTGGCCGAGCTCGGCTTCCTCGCCGAACTGCGGGGCGATGCGCCGGCCGCCCGCCACCGCCATCTGGAGGGCTTCGCGGCGGCCCGCGCCACCGGCGACCGGCGCGCCGTCGCCCTGGCGCTGGAGGGCCTGGCCGGTGCGCAGGCGCTGGCCGGGCACTGCGGCTCCGCGGCGCGGCTGTTGGGCGGCGCGGCGGCGGTCCGTGCCGCGGCCGGGGCGCCGCAGCCCGCCGCGGAGCGCGGCGACGTGGCACGCAGCACGGCCGCGGCCCGTGCCGGCCTGGGCGAGGCGGCGTTCGAGGCGGCGTTCGCGGCGGGCGCGGATGCGGCAACGGAGGACCTGGTGGCGGAGGTGACGCAGGGGGCGGAGCCCTCCGGGCCGGCGACGAAGGCTCCCGCAACGGCGGCTCCGGAGGCTCCTGCAACGACAGCTCCGGAGGCTCCGGCGACGGCGGCTCCGGCCCCGGCTCCGGCTCCGGCTCCGGCCCCGGCCTTGGTGGTCTCGCCCACGGCGCCCCGGTGAGCCCCCTGCTGTCGTGCCCGGACGCCCGGCCCGGGGGATTGTCAGTGGTGCGTGGGAGAGTGGGCGAGCAACGGGGGAAGTACCACCGAAGGAGGCCGCATGAGCGAGCGTTGCACGGGAGTACCCCTGGTCGAGGACCGGGGGAGAGGCGCGGGACGGTGCGCGGCGGGCGAGTGCGGGGCCGGGCGGAGCGAGGTTTCGGCATGAGTTGGCATCAGGAGCTGCTGGTCGGCTTCGACCTGGAGACCACGGGCACGGACGTCGAGCAGGACCGCATCGTCACCGCCGCTCTGATCCGGTTGGCGGGGGACGGCCGGGCGGTCGGGCAGCAGACCTGGCTGCTCGACCCGGGCGTGCCGATCCCCGAGGAAGCAGCGGCCATTCACGGCATTTCGACCGCATATGTCCGAGAAAACGGTCGCCCGCCGGCAGCCGCGATAGAGGAGATCACCGAGGCGCTGGCCGACGCCCTGCGCGCGAACATCCCGCTGGTGGTGATGAACGCCCGCTACGACCTCTCCCTCCTGGACCGCGAGTGCCGGCGCCATGGCATACGCACCCTGACCGAGCGGCTCGGGCACGCCCCCGCGCCGGTCATCGACCCGCTCGTCCTCGACAAGCACGTGGACCGCTACCGCAAGGGCAAGCGCGCTCTACAGGCGCTGTGCGGCCACTACGGCGTCCGGTTGGAGGGGGCGCACGAGGCGGGCGCAGACGCGGCCGCCGCGGCCGGCGTCGCCCGGCGCATCGGGGAGCGGTATCCGGCCGTCGCTCTGCCCTCGCCGCGCGCGCTGCACGCCCTTCAGGAGCAGGCCGCCGCCGAACAAGCCGCCTCGTTCCAGGCGTACTTGCGGCGCTCCGGCGATCCCCGGGCGGTGGTCGAGCCGGCCTGGCCGCTGATTCCGTACCAGGCGGGGGTCTGACCGGCACGGGCAGCGCCGGCCCCGGCGCGGAGCCGGGCCGGTGCCTCAGACCGCCGGGCTCAGAACGGGTACCACCGCACCGTCGCGTCCTTCTCGCGCAGTGAGGCGATCCGGCGCCGGAACTCCTTGTGCGCCGCCGCGTTACCGGGCGCGTGTTGGGAGACCCAGGCGCAGCTGGCCGTCTCCCGGGACCCACGGAGCACGGCACAGCCCTCCCAGTCCCGTACGTCCCATCCGTACACCGACACGAAGGTGTCGTAGGCGTCCGGCGCCAGGCCGTAGCGGTCCCGGCTCAGTGCCATCACGACCAGATCGTGTTCGCGCAGATCGGAGGAGAAGGTCTCCAGATCGACCAGCACCGGCCCGTCCGGTCCGACGTGGACGTTGCGGGCCAGCGCGTCACCGTGGATCGGCCCGCGGGGCAGATGCGGTTCCAGTGCGGTGGCGGCCGCCGCGAAGGCGTCCCGTCGGCCGCGCAGGTACTCCGCGTCCGATGCCGGCACGGCGTCGCCCGCCAGCCGCAGCCAGCGCTCGACACCGTCCAGCAATTCACGCCGGGGGAGCGTGAACGGCGGCTCCGGCAGGGCGTGGACGAGCTTCAGCAGCGCGGCGAGATCGTCCGGGCCGGCGGGGCGGACCGCCTCCGGCAGCCGTTCCCAGTAGGTCACGGGGTGCCCGTCCACCAGCGTGGCCACCGGCTCCGCGGCCCGTACGGCCGGCACGCCCTCGGCCGCCAGCCAGCGGGCCACACCCAGTTCCCGCTCGGCGCGCGCCAGGAGTTCGGCGTTGCGACCCACCCGTACGACCGGGCCGCGGTCGCCGAGGGCGAAGACGGCGTTCTCGCCCAGCGAGAGCAGTCGGGCGTCGGCCGCCGCATCCAACCGCCCGGCGGCGGCCAGTACGCCCCGGGCGCGCGCCTCCGTGAAGGGGACGGGGCTCGGTTCGGTCATGGTCATGCCTCCTGCGGTGCGCTGTGGCGACCAGTGTCGCAGGTCCGCGAGGCGCCTCCGGCGGGGCGATCCGCCCGGAATCCGCCAGGAATCCGGCCGGGACCTTGACTGCTGTGACGACCGTCACGACGATGACGCGAGCGGCGGGGGACGGGGGAGCGCGATGGCAGCAGCGTCGACGGCGGGAACACCGGGCGAGGAGCCCCTGTCGTGACGCTGGTGACCGCGCCGCGGCGGTCCACCGCGGCGGACGCGCGACGCACCGCCCGGCCCCGCGGCGACCACGGCGCATGGTTCCTGGTGCTCCCCGCGCTGATCCCGATCCTGGTCCTGAGCGTCGGGCCGCTGCTCTACGGCATCGGGCTGGCGTTCACCGACGCCCAGTCGGGGCGGACCCAGGCCGCCCGGTTCATCGGCCTGCTGAACTTCTCCGACCTGTTCCAGGACTCCCTGTTCTGGGACTCCTTCCGCATCGGTCTGGTGTGGGCCTTCGGCGTCACGGTCCCGCAGTTCCTGCTCGCCCTCGGACTGGCCCTGCTGCTCAACCTGAACCTGCGGCTGCGCTGGCTGGCCCGTGCGCTGGCGATCATCCCGTGGGCGATGCCGGAGGTCGTCGTCGGCATCATGTGGCGGCTGGTCTACCACGCCGACGCGGGCATCCTCAACGAGACGCTGCGCGGCCTCGGCCTGTCCGCGGCCGACGGTCGGGACTGGCTGAGTGGACTGGCCAGCGCGCTGCCCGCGGTCATCGTTGTCGGGGTCTGGGCCGGGATGCCGCAGACCACCGTCACCCTCCTGGCCGGCCTCCAGAGCGTGCCGCACGAACTGCACGAGGCCGCCGCCATGGACGGCGCCGGCGCCTGGCGCCGCTTCCGCGCGGTCACCTGGCCCGCCCTCAGACCCGTCGCGCTCGCCGTCACCGCGCTCAACTTCATCGGGAACTTCAACTCCTTCGCCCTGGTCTATGTGCTGACCGACGGCGGCCCCGGCGGCCGGACCCGACTGCCGATGCTCTTCGCCTACGAAGAGGCCTTCCGCTACGGGCAGTTCGGCTATGCGGCCACGATGGGCCTGGCGATGGTGGCGGTGATCTCGGTCCTGCTGGCCCTCTACCTGGTCGGCCGGCTGAAGGGGGATGACGACGCATGAACCGCCGCCCGAACCTGTCGCGCACCGCCGGCCGCACCGGCCAGTACGCCGCGCTCCTGGCCTACCTGCTCTTCCTCGCCCTCCCGTTCGTCTGGCTGCTCTCCACCGCCTTCAAGACCCCGCGCGAGCTGGCCCGCGTCCACCCCACCTGGATCCCCGAGGCGCCGACCCTGGAGAACTTCCGGCAGGCGTTCGCCCAGCAGCCGCTGCTGGCCGCCGCGGCCAACAGCCTGCTCGCGGCGGCCGCATCGGCGGTGCTCGCCATCGTGCTGGCGACCCCCATGGCGTACGTCCTGGCCCGCGTCCGCAACCGGCTCTCACGGGCGGCCACCGGCTGGGTCGTGGTCAGCCAGGCGTTCCCACTGGTGCTGGTGATCATTCCGTTGTTCCTGATCCTGAAGGGACTGCATCTGGTGGACTCCCGGTTCGGCCTGGTCGCGGTCTACGTGGTCTGGTCGCTGCCGTTCGCCCTGTGGATGCTGACCGGCTACGTCCGGGCCGTGCCGGTCGAGTTGGAGGAGGCCGCGGCCGTGGACGGCGCGGGCCGCCTCCGGACGCTCGCCTCGGTGACCGCGCCGCTGCTGGCACCGGGCATCGTCGCCACCGCGCTGTTCGCCTTCATCACCGCCTGGAACGAGTTTTTCTTCGCCCTGGTCCTGCTCAAGTCGCCGGAGAAACAGACGCTGCCGGTCGTCCTGACCCACTTCCTCGGGGCGGAGGGCGTCGCCGACCTCGGCCCGCTCGCTGCGGCCGCGCTGCTGGCCACCCTCCCCAGCCTCTTCCTCTTCGCCGTCATCCAACGGCGGATCACCGGCGGGATGCTCGCCGGGGCGGTGAAGAGCTGATGCGCGACGGCAACGGGGCGCTCCCGACGTCCGGCGTCCGCCGCCGCTCGCTGCTCGCGGCCGCCACCGCGCTGCCCGCCGCGGCCCTGCTGCCCGGGTGCTCATCGGGCGGCCGGCGCCGCTCGGCCGACGGCCGGATCACCCTGCGCTTCCAGTCGCTGGCCTGGCAGCGGGACTCCGTCAAGGCCACCACGCACCTGGTCGCGGAGTGGAACCGACGCCACCCGAAGGTCCAGGTGCGCTACGTCCAGGGCTCCTGGACCACCGTCCACGACCAACTCCTGACCTCCTTCGAGGGCGGCGAGGCCCCGGACATCATCCACGACGCCTCCGACGACCTCGCGGACTTCGCCTACGGGGGCGACCTCGCCGATCTCACGCCCCTCCTGCCACAGCGCCTCCGGCAGGACATCCCGGAGCAGAGCTGGCAGACCGGCACCTTCAACGGGCGGATCCACGGCGTCCCGTTCCTCCAGGAACCGCGGGTGCTGCTCGCGAACCGCGGTCTGCTGCGCCGCTCGGGCGTCCGTATCCCCACCCCCGAACACCCTTGGACCTGGCCGGAGTTCCAGGATGCGGCGCAGCGGTTGACCCGCGGCGCCGAGCACGGCGTCGCCTGGCCGCTGAAGGAGCCGGTCTCGGCCACCCTCAACCTCGCCCTGTCCACCGGTGGCCAGGTCTTCCACCGCCATCCCGACGGCACGGTGGAGGCCCGCTTCGACGCCGTCGACCAGGTCGTCCCCCGCCTCATCCACGACCAGGTGAACGTCGACCGCAGCGCGTCCCGTACGACGCTGGGGATGGGCGGATCGGACACCCTCCCAGGCTTCTTCGCCGGGCGCTACGCCATGGTGCCGCTCGGCTTCTCCTACCGCCAGCAGCTCGTCCAGCAGGCACCCGAGGGCTTCGACTGGACGGTGCTGCCGGCCCCCCGGGGCACCGGCCTCGACCAGGGGGTGAGCCCGCAGACCCTGTCGATCGCCGAGGACTGCCCGTACAAGGAGGAGGCGATGGCGTTCATCGACTTCCTGCTCCGGCCGCCGAACATGGTCCGGCTCGCCCTCGGCGACTGGATGCTGCCGACGGGGCAGGAGGCCCTGGCGGACCCGGCGCTACGGGTGGCGCGCCACGACTGGGCGACCGGCACCGCCCTCGCCGGCTCCCTGCGCTCCGCCCCCGCCCAGTCCGTGCGCGGCTACCCGGAGTGGAAGGACAAGGTCGCAACGCCGGGCCTCCAGGAGTACTACAGCGGCGCCATCGACCTGGACACCCTGCGGAAGCGGTTGGTCCGGGACGGCAACCTGGTGCTCGCGCGCTACCAGCGCTGAGGGATCGCCCGCCGCCGGTCGGCTGTGTTCATAAACGTTCATGAACGCGTGTAACTCTCTATTGCCTTTATGTAAACGGAGTTGAGTCACTCCACTTCAACTGGTCACCTTCTTTGACCAGTTCTGTGTGACTTCTGCAATTTTGCAGGATTGTTGTTTATCTCACACGGCGGGGTCTCGCTTGAATTGAACTCATCAATCAGACAGTGTTTCGAGCCAGCCCGACGCGGATTCTCCTGCGTCCACGGGCTGTTGGCGCAACGCCTTCCCCCCACATCACCAAACGAGGAGAACCCTCGCAATGGCTCACAAGCGTTCCAGCAAGAAGCGGCTCGTCACGGCGATAGCCGCAGCCGTCGCCGCAACTGGTATCGCCACTGTCACCGCGGTCACCGCGGGCGCCTCACCGGCCCCGGCCGAAGGCAAGATCTACGGAGCCGAGGCCAAGGGCGCCGTGAACGGCAGCTACATCGTCATGCTCAAGAAGTCCATCCGTACCGCGCAGAGCGGTGACCTTGCCGCCAAGTACGGCGGCAAGGTCAAGCGGACCTTCTCGTCCGCGATCGACGGCTTCTCGGCGAGCGGCCTGTCCGACGAGGAGGCCAAGCGCCTCGCCGCCGACCCGGCCGTCGACAAGGTCGTCCAGAACAAGAAGTTCCACATCGACGCCACCCAGGACAACCCGCCGTCGTGGGGCCTGGACCGCATCGACCAGACGGACACCAAGGGCGACAAGAAGTACAACTACCCCGACAGCGCGGGTGAGGGCGTCACCGCGTACGTCATCGACACCGGTGTCCACATCAGCCACAAGGACTTCGGTGGCCGCGCCTCGTACGGCTTCAACGCCGTCGACGGCAGCGACAAGGCCGAGGACGACAACGGCCACGGCACCCATGTCGCCGGCACCATCGGCGGCGAGGCGCACGGCGTCGCCAAGAAGGTCAAGATCGTGGCCGTCAAGGTCCTGGACGCCCAGGGCTCCGGCACCACCGAGCAGGTCGTCGCGGGCATCGACTGGGTCACCAAGAACCACAAGGGTCCCTCGGTCGCCAACATGTCCCTCGGTGGTGGCGTCGACGAGGCGCTCGACGCGGCCGTGAAGAAGTCCATCGACGCCGGTGTCACCTTCGGTGTCGCGGCGGGCAACGAGTCCTCCGACGCCGGTCAGAGCTCCCCGGCGCGAGTGAAGGAAGCCATCACGGTGGCCTCCAGCACCGACAAGGACGAGCAGTCCGACTTCTCCAACTACGGCAGCGTGGTGGACCTCTACGCCCCGGGCTCCGACATCACCTCGGACTGGAACACCGGCGACGACGCCACCAAGACCATCTCCGGCACGTCCATGGCGACCCCGCACGTCGTCGGTGCCGCCGCGGTCTACCTGGCGGACCACAAGGACGCCAAGCCCGCCGACGTGGAGAAGGCGTTGACCGACGGTGCCACCCCCGACAAGATCAGCAACCCGAGTCAGGGCACGCCCAACAAGCTGCTGAAGGTCGTCGAGTAACCACCTCGCCCCGTCAGCTCCACACGCCGGCCGTCGCGCTCGCCCCCACGGGGCGCGGCGGCCGGCGTCGTTGCGTGCCGACCCGTGTAGACACTGTCTACGCGACCTGGTAGACAGTGTCTATGAGTGAACGCGCACCTGCCCCCGCACCCGACCCCGCACAAGACCCTGGCCTGCGCACCCGGTTGGTCGAGGTCGGCATCGAACTGGTCACCGCAGAGGGCGTGCAAGCGCTGTCCCTGAGGGAGATCGCCCGCCGGGCCGGGGTCTCCCACGGCGCCCCGCGCCGCTACTTCCCCACCCACCTGGACCTGCTCTCCGCCATCGCCCGCCGGGGCTTCGCCGCATTGGGCGCCCAGGTCGCGGACGCGGTCGACGGCAGCCAGGCGGGCCCGCGCGCCCAGTTGACGGAGCTGGGCCGGCGCTACCTCGACTTCGCGCGGGACAACCCCGGCATGTACGAGCTGATGTTCCGCCATGACCTGTTGGAGAGCCATCGGCTCGGCCTCCGGGAGACCAGCATGCCGCTCTTCCGGGTCCTGATCGACCTCGTCACCCGAGTACGGCCGCCGTCCGGACGGGAGCCGCAGGCGGTGGCGGGCGCCCTGTGGGCGAACCTGCACGGCATCGCCCAACTGTGGGGCTGGGGAAGCCTCCAGCTCGCGACCGGCGCCGACGACATCGAACCGCTGCTGCACGCCGCACTCGACGCACACCTCGGACCGGAGGGGCGATGAGCACCCTCCGCCACCGACGCCTCACGCTCGTCGGGAGCATCACCGGGGCCGTGATCGTCGCCCTGGACGGCACCGTGCTGACCGTCGCCCAGCCCACCCTGCAACGGGATCTGCACGCCTCGTTCGTGCAGGTCCAGTGGTCCAGCACCGGCTATCTCATCGCCGTGGCCAGCCTGCTCGTCTTCGCCGGCCGGCTCGGCGACCGGTACGGCCACCAACGGGTCTTCGCCCTGGGGAGCCTGGGATTCGGGGCCGCTTCCGCCGGCATCGGCCTGGCGCCCGGCGTCGGCTGGGTGATCGGCCTGCGCGTCGCCCAAGGCGTCTTCGGGGCGTTGCTCCAGCCGGCGACGCTGGGGATGCTGCGCGCCGCGTACCCGCCCGACCGGCTCGGTATGCCCATCGCCCTGCGGACCAGCGCCATCGGGCTGTCCGCCGCCGCGGGCCCGGTCATCGGCGGTGCGCTCGCCGCCCAGTGGGGCTGGCGGGCGGTCTTCTTCCTGAACGTGGTGCCGGCGCTGGCGATCGGCCTACTGGCTCTGGCGGTGCGCATACCGGTGGCCACCGACGGCCCGGCCATCAGCCCGGCCGCCAGTCCGGCCGCCAGCCGGGCCACGCCTCGCCGACCCCAGCTCGACCTGCCCGGCGCCGGCCTGCTCGCGCTCACCCTGGTGTGCCTGGTCCACACCCTCGTCGCCGTCCCGGAGACCGGCTGGACCGCGATCACCGTGCCGGGATCGGTCGTGGCGGCGGTGGCCTGTGGCGCGTTCGTCCGCCACGAACGACGCACCGCCGGCCCCCTGATACCCCCGAGCGTCCTCGGGGCAGGCCCGGTCGCCCCCGCACTCGCCGTCCTTCTGTCGGCATCGGCGGCGCTGTTCGGCACGCTCTTCGTCAGCACCTACTTCCTACAGAACGTCCTGCGGCTGGACCCGCTCCAGAGCGGCCTGCGGGTGCTTCCGCTGGCCGTGATGATGGTGCTCAGTGCACCGCTGTCGGCCGTGGTTCAGCGCCGGTACGGCCCGCGCCGGACGGCCACGGCAGCGATGGCCCTCCTCGGGGCGGGCATCCTCGTCCTCTCCCAACTGGACCGCTCGGCAACGGTGTTGGCGCTCTCCGCGGGCTTCCTCCTGCTCGGCGCCGGCTTCGGCACCGTGATGGTCACCGCGACCGCCGTGATCGTGCGCCATGCTCCGGTCGAGGACGCGGGCGTGGCCGGCGGGCTCCAGCAGACCGCGATGAACATCGGCCCGACACTGGGCGTCGCCACGGCCACCATGCTGGCCGGCCTCACCCCGGCCAGGGCCGCCACGCTCTCGGCCCTGGCGGCCGTCGCCGCCCTCGGCGCCCTGGCCGCACTCCGCCTCCCCACCTCCCGGACCGCCAACCTGCCACGCACGTCGCGCAGTTATCCACAGGAGGTCGCCTCCGCAACCACGCCGGACGCCCCCTCGCTACCGTCGGTGACATGCACGGAGGACTGCCGTTCATCGGCATCAGCACCATCGTCTACGCCCTGATCGGGCTGCTCACCGTCGTGGCCAGCGCGATCCGCACCAGAGGGGGAACGCACCATGCACACCGCCACCGCCACCGTCCCGGGGCGTGTCATCACACTCCCGTCGTTCGCACGGAGGGCAGGGCCTGGCGCCTGTTCCCGACGAGGAAGCGGTGACGGAGTCGGGGCGGGCGACGCGGTCCGCCGAGGGGGCGTCGTGCCATGACATCGATGAGACGGGGCGCCGAAGCGCCGGCGAGGCTTTCGGGACGGGAGCAAGAGCAAGGGTCCCTCCCTCATGCGAGGAAGGGACCCTTCGTGGAGCGCCCGGCAGGCCTTGCACCTGCATCTCCCACCGGTTGGTGGACGTCTTTCCTTGGACCACAGACGCGCGACTCCGTCCCGGAGGACCGGAGCTTCATCATGATCATACACGATTTCCGGAGTGGCTTGTTCCTGCTCTTCGGGCCTGCCCGACGCCGGGGGATGCGGCCTGCGGCGCGGCAGTATCCCGGTGCGGAGGCGCGCTCGCCACCGTTTTGAGGAAGGTCCGCCCGTCCCAGTGGCAATCTGACTGCTCGCCAACTCCCTTACGGCATATGCCGATACGCTCCCGCGGGTCGTCCTACGATCTTCTATTCCCACGGGTTGAGGGTGCTAATGGTCCGGAAGAAGTCGTTGCCCAGATTGCCTTCCGTGGCGGTGTACGCGTGGTGCATACCAGTAGTCGTGGCCGTGATCTTGGCAAGTCTGATCTCGCCCCCGGCGCTCACCGCGACGGTATGGGTCGGCGTTACGGCCGTGATCGCGGTGGCCGGCGCGGCAGGCGTGGCCGCACACCGGAGTCAGCAGTTCGTCGATGTGCAGCAGGCCGCCCAGGCGCACAGGACTGCGGTGGCGCGGCAGCAGGAGGCGACCGCACGGCTGGCCGACAACCTGGTGCCGGACATGCTGATGCGCATGCGTCTGAACGAGGCTCCCGAGGAGGTTCTCAACTGGCTCAAGGCACGGTGGGCGGACTCGTACCGCGGTCTGCCCCCCGAGTTCCAGGCAGCCCACTGGTCGGTGCTGCGCACGGTGATCGATGCCGTGGACGCCGAGGAAGGACTGAGGGACTCGGCGCAGCGGTCGCTGGTGAACCTCTCCCGGCGGGTGCAGGCCATCGTGCACCAGCAGGCCCAGGAACTCCGCGAGATGGAGGACCGCCACGGACGGTCTCCCGGTGTGTTCGGTGACCTGCTACGGATCGACCACAACACCGCGCTCATCGGCAGGCTCGCCGACTCCATCGCCGTCCTCGGCGGTGCCCGGCCGGGCCGCCAGTGGAACCGGCCGGTGCCGCTCTACAGCGTGCTGCGTGGTGCGATGTCCCGGATCGTCGGCTACGAGCGGGTCGACCTGAGCCCTGCCACGGACGTCGCCGTCATCGGTCCCGCCGTCGAGCCGTTGATCCACGCGCTGGCCGAGATGCTGGACAACGCGACGCGCTACTCGCCGCCCCACACCCGTGTCCACCTGACGGCGGCGGAGGTGCAGTCGGGGATCGCGGTGGAGATCGAAGACGGCGGTGTGGGCATGAGCGAGCCGGCCCGTCGACGGGCCGAGCAGATGCTCGAACAGGCGCAGCAGGGCATCGACCTGGGCGACCTGGGCGAGAGCCCGCGGCTCGGTCTGGCCGTGGTGGGCAGGCTCGCTCAGGCCTACGGGTTTCAGGTATCCCTCCGCAAGTCCGCCTACGGCGGTGTACGGGCGGTGCTGATCGTCCCTCAGCAGTTGATCACCACTGTCGCCGAGGCTTCGGGTGTGGCGCACGGGATCGGCACCTTTTCCGGCCCCCGGGTGGCCAGCCCCTCGCAGCCGCTGCTCCCGCGCCAGGCCGCACGGCCGCAGGCGGCGATGCGCGACACCGACACGTCGCCGGTGGTCGAACGCACCGCGAACGGTCTTCCACAGCGGCGGCGCAGAACGCGCGTCGTCGAGCCGGAGGCACCGGTCGGCCGTACACAGCAGGCGGAACCAGGACCACAACGGGCGCCGGGAGAGTGGCTGGTCGCGTTCAAGGACGGCCTGACGGGCGACGGCAACAGCGGTAGCGATGACGCCGCCGCGCCGAGAGGAGAACAGTGAATCAGGGTCAGGCCAACCTGGACTGGATGCTCAAGGATCTGGCGGAGAGCGTGCCGCAGACCCGCAACGTCGTGGTGTTGTCCGCGGACGGGCTGCGCATGGGGCAGCACGGCGGCGACACCGACGCGGCGGACCGCCTGGCCGCCGCCTGTTCGGGGCTACAGAGCCTGGCGAGTGCGGTGGGTGCCGAGCTCCCGCAGGCGGGCAGGATGAAGCTGGTGGTCATCGAGATGGAGGGTGGGTTCTTCTATCTGATGGCCGCCGGCGCGGGGGCCTACCTCGCGGTTCTGGCCGACGAGGGCGTGGACGCCGGCTTGATGGGGCAGCGCATGCGGGACCTCATCATCCGCCTCGGAGAACACATCACGAGCCCGCCCCGCAGCGACGGGCCGGCAAGGTGAGCGTTTCGGACCAGGACGGGATGGATGAGCTCCCCGAGCGCCTCTACGTCATCACCGGCGGCCGCTCATCCGCCTCCAACCGCCTTGACCTCGTGACGCTGATCATTGCCAGGACCGGTCCGACGGTGGGGATCCAGCCCGAGCACGCAGCGATCCTGCGGCTGTGCCAGTCCCCGCTCTCGGTGGCCGAGATATCCGCCTACACCGGCCTGCCGGTGAGCGTTGTCACCGTATTGATCAGTGATCTTCTGGACGAGCAGCGGGTGCTCACGCGTGCACCTGTGCCGCCCGCAGAGCTCCCCGACATCTCACTTATCGAGAAAGTGATCGATGGACTTCAAAAACTCTGAGCCCGCGCTCACGGCGCCGCTCAGTGAGGAACGGCTGCCGCACACGGCGTCGGCCGCGGTCAAGATCGTGGTGGTGGGCGGCTTCGGGGTCGGGAAGACGACCCTGGTCGGCTCGGTGAGCGAGATCCGGCCGCTCACCACCGAGGAGACGATGACCCAGGCGGGCGTCGGCATCGACGATCCCGCGGGCGTGGAGCGCAAGACGGCAACCACGGTCGCGATGGACTTCGGCCGGATCAGCATCACCGACGAGCTGGTCCTGTACCTGTTCGGCACCCCCGGGCAGGAGCGGTTCTGGTTCCTGTGGAACGGTCTGTTCGAAGGGGCCCTGGGGGCCGTGGTGTTGGTGGACACCCGCCGCTTGGAGGTCAGTTTCGATGTGATGGGACGCCTGGAGGAGAGCGGAGTACCCTTCGTCGTCGCGGTCAACTCCTTTGCGGGTTCCCCGGTGTACTCGTTGGACGAGCTCCGTGCCGCTCTCGACCTTCCCTCGGGTGTGCCCCTGCTGGCCTGTGATGCCCGGCGCCGTGACTCCAGCCGCGACGTCCTGATGACCCTCATGCACTACCTCCACTCGCTCGTTGTAACGGAGACCTCATGAGCACGCCTCCCCTCCCGCCGCCGGGGTGCCCGGCCCACGGCCTCGGCCCGTACGGTGTACAGCGCCTCTACGGCGCGGATGCCGAGCGCGACCCGATGGCCCTGTACGAGAAACTCCGCGCGGAGCACGGCACGGTGGCGCCCGTTCTGGTACACGGAGACCTGCCGGCCTGGCTGGTCCTCGGCCACAGCGAGAACCTGGAGGCGGCCCGCAACCCCAGCCGCTTCGCCCGTGACCCGCGCTTCTGGCGCGCCGCGCAGGAGGGCACGGTGGTTCCCGAGGAACATGCGCTGGGACCGTTGGTGACCTGGTGGCCGGTGATCAATTTCAATGACGGTCCGGTGTTCGAGCGGTTGCGAGGCGCGGTGCTGGAGTCCCTCCAGCGCTTCGACCGGCGCGGGATCCGCCGTTATGTGATGCGCTTCGCCAACCAGTTGATCGACGACTTCGTGCTGAACGGCCGGGCCGACCTCGTGACGGAGTTCTCCAGCCAGTTGCCGATGCTGGTGATGACGCAGCTGATCGGAGCACCGGAGGAACACGGCCCCAGGCTCGTCCGGGCGGTCCCCGACATGCTGGAGGGATCGGAGAGCGCCCTCGAAAGCGATCAGTACGTCACGGGCATGCTGCACCAGCTCGTGGAGATCAAGAAGGCCGAACGCGGCCACGACCTCACGTCCTGGCTGCTGGACCACCCCGCGGAGCTGACGGACATCGAGGTCCTGGCGCACGTCCGGGTGGTCCTGGTCGCGGCCTACGCGACCACGGCCAATCTGATCGCGAACACGCTGCGCATGGTGCTCACCGACCCACGCTTCCGCGCGAACCTCTCGGGCGGCCGCATGACGCTGCCGGACGCGCTGGAGCAGGTGCTCTGGGACCAGCCCCCGATCAACACGGTGCTGGGCCGCTGGGCGACGGCGGACACCGTGTTGGGCGGACAGGAGATCAAGCGCGGCGACATGGTGCTGCTCTCCCTGGCGGCGGGCAACGTCGACCCCGAGATCCGCCCGGACCTGTCCCAGCCGGTCCACGGCAACCGCTCCCACCTGGCGTTCAGCGCCGGCACGCACGAGTGCCCCGGCCAGGACATCGGCCGTGCCATCGCCGACACCGGCATCGAGATGCTGCTGGCGCGCCTGCCCGACATCGAGTTGACCGTCGAGGACTCCGAGCTCCGGCGCCGGGGCACGTTGATGTCCCAGCAACTCGTGGAACTTCCGGTGGCGTTCACCCCCAAGCGCCCCGGCGCCGCGGCCCCCGTCGCGGACTCCGCGCCCGGTCCGATGCCGTCCTCGGTGTCCGCCACGGCCGCTCAGACGGCGCCACCGGCCCGTCCCCGGCGGCCGTGGCTGGCGCGCCTGCTGCGCCGGCGCTGAACCCGATCCCCGGAGTGATGAGGGCCCGCAGGTCGTCGCTGCGGGCCCTCACTCATGCCGTGTACAACCGGTGTCCGGGACGGCTCACCGTTCCAGCTGCTGCCACCACCAGGACAGTGCCGGCACCGGAGGTGGCTCGGTGCCCGGAACACTCGGGGTGTCGCTCCAGACGATCCCGAACGACGCCCCTTCGACGGGCAGTTCGTTGCGGTTGCGGGGACTGGCGTAGCGGGGAGCGAGGTTCTGCCATGCGATGCTGCCGGCGATGTAGTCCTCCAGCGCGTGGAGGTAGCGGCGCAGCGGTTCGTCCGCACCCCGCGCGAGCTGCGCGCGCAGCCTCACGAAAAGCGTCATCACCCGGTCCCGCAGGCCGACCGCCTCGGCGAGGGCGTCCCGGGGCGCACAACCACGCTCGTGGGCAAGGACGTTGACCAGGTTCTGTTCCCAGGGCTCCTGGTCGTCGTCCTTGTTGTAGGAGAAGAGGTCGTTGTCGGCGCTGACGATGAATCCGGCCGCGTCGGTCAGGGCCTGGACCGGGGCCGCGTAGAGGTCGTCGGGCGGGAGCCGGATCTCGTTCGCCGCATCGGCCCATGTGAGGCTGAACCGGGTGCCGTTCGCCAGCGCTCCGAGGCCGGCGTAGTCGTTGAGACTCGGCATCGTGCCGCGTTCCGCGTTGGCGGTGCGCCAGCCGGCTCCGATCAGCCAGTCCCGGGCCCCCTCCGTGAACCTGCGGAGCTGGAACGGCGTGAGCAGGTCGCGGGTGCGGGTGACGAGGTCGTCGAGGGCCGCCGTGAGCGGCCCGGGAGGAAGCAGGGCGGAGCCGGGCGCCTCCAGGGCCCGGGCGAGTCGGGCGCCGTGGTCGGTGATGTCGACGGTGCTGGCGCTCACGGGCCCGGAGTCCTGCCAGTCGTCGATCGCGTTGGCCCAGTAGTTCCACAGGGTGAACGTCAGCACGTGCTCGACCTCGCCGAACGGAATGATCCGGCAGGAGAAGTCGGCGCTGTGGGTGGCCAGACCCCAGGCGCGCTCGGTGGCATCGGGATAGATGCCGAAGGCGTCGACCCACTCCGTGGCCCACTGCTCGATCTCTTGTGCCTTGGGGTGTAGGGAGGCGTCGAAGGGGCAGAAGAACGGCGGGAGTTGCCAGCCGATGCGGGAAGGATGACCGTGTTCGAGGATCATGATCGGCCGCCTCCTAGTCTGAAGAGCAGGAGCCGGGTCTCGACTGCGTGGTCACGCCAGATGCGGAACAGCTTGCCGTGCGCGATGGCGCTCTCCTGAAGCCGCTCCCGGGACCACGAGGCGGGTGGTCCGCCTTGCTCTATGCGGGTCAGCTCGGCGGTGTTCCACGCCATGGACTGCAACCAGAACTCGCTGACGCCGTCCGTGACGTCCTCGTCCTGCTCCAGCTCGAAGCCCGCTTCCTTCGCGGCGCTGATGTACTCGGTGAGGGTGCCCAGTCGCGTCTTGTAGTAGCCGTTGATCCAGTCGACCCATTCGGGACGGCAGATGAAGTGCTCCTGGATGCCGAACCAGCCACCGGGTCGCAGGGCTCGGGCCACGACCTGGAACAGCCGTTCGCGGTCCATGTAGCCGGAGCTCTCGTTGGCGTACGCGGCGTCGTACCGGCGCTCCTCGGACAGGTCGTGGATGTCCCCCAGGCGTACGGTGACGCGCTCGCTGACACCGGCCTCGCGGGCGAACGCCCCGATGACCTCGACGTGCTCGGCCGCGACGGTGAGGCCGGTCACCCGTGCGCCGTGTTCCTGGGCCCAGTAGAGGGCGCCGCCGCCCAGTCCGCAGCCGATGTCGAGCAGGTGTGCCGGGGACGGGCTGCCGGACCCCCACGAGCGGGCCGCGTGGTCCACGATCGCCTCCTGGGACGCGACGATCCGGCGTTTGAGGACGCGCTGGGGGACGGTCGTGTTGAGCCGGACGACCGGGTCGAAGAGGCCGACGTGGAAGTGCACGCGCGGGCCCGGGCCGTATTTGTGGAGTATGTCGGCCGTCTTCCGTCGGTAGTACCGCGGCACCGCGGCCTCGTCGAACGTCTGGCCAGCCGTTCTCGGTCGAACGGCTAGGCCGTCTGGTGTCTTCATGGACTCTCCGGGGCGTACTCGGGTAGGGGGGTGGGAGACCGGTCGACACTGCCCAAAATTGGCCATGACAATTCCGCTTTGAATCATTGCGCCGTCAGGCGATACTCATTCGTGATCGCGGAGTTGCGCGCTGTACCGGTGCCCAGGTGATTCAACTGCACGGGGCCCGGCCGCGTTACTGTGGCGCCGGTGACGACAGTGAGCATTGAGCCAGGTGTTGACTGTCTGCCGGCAGGTGGTTCCCACAGCCTCCACGTCCAGAATGTGGCTGGGACACCCGTTTCGCGCGAACCGGTGGAGTGCTGTTGCGGCGTCCAGCGTAGTGATTTCGCGCGTCAGGGGAAGGCTTGGAACCGTCGCAGGGGGCCGGCCCCGACTCTCCGAAGCCCGGCCCGCGGCTTCGCTGTGACGGCTTTCACCACCCCAACCTGCCCATGTCCTCGGCGGATTGGGAGGATCCGGGAGATCAGCCGGCCTGGCTGGCGGCCCGCAGCGGGCATCCGGTGCCGATGCGCGCGTCGAGGTCGGCCCGCAGGGCGGCGAGTTCGGCCATCCGCGCGTCGATGACCCGGATCTTCTCCTCGAACAGCGCGGACAACGCCTCGGCGGAGTCCGGCGCGTCCCGCAACTCCGCACCGTGGCGGGCGATTTCGGCCAGCGAGAAGCCGAGCGCCTGCGCAGTGCGGACGTAGTGCAGCCAGATCACCGTCTCCGGCGGGAAGTCGCGGTAGCCATTGGCCAACCGTCGACCGGTGACGAGACCGATCTTCTCGTAGAAGCGAATGGTGTCCCTGGACGTGCCCGCCTGCGCGGCCAGTTCCCCGATGCGCATGCCCCTCCACCGGACCGTGGACTTGACCTTGGAGAGTACTCCACTGTTTACCGTGAGGCGTCGCTGCCGTGAGACCAGCAGGAGCCTCGTCATGATCCGTCCGTACGCCCCTTCCCGCGTCGCCTATCTACGCCTCGTCCGCGCGAGTGCCTGGTACGACCTCGTCGTCACCGCGGGTTTCGCGACGCCGTGGACGTACCCGCTGCTGCACGACGTGCTCTCGTCGCTGGGCAGCGCGTTCGATCTGGGCGCCCTGCCTCCCCTCGACCCGATGCAGATCCTGTACGCGAATCTGATGGGTTCGGTCGTGGTCGTCTGGGCACTGCTGCGGATCATCAGGCCACTGCCGGTGCACGGACTGCTGGACGGCGTCGCGCGCACGCTGTTCGCCCTGTGGCAGGCGTATGCGCTGGCCCACGGTGCGACGCGGGTGCTGTGGCTCTTCTTCGCCGTGGAGGCGGCGTTCGGTGTCGTTCAGCTGCTGCCGTGGGCGCGGGCGCGACGCGGTGACCTCGACGGCTTCGCCGGCACGCACAGCCAGGCGAGGCCTGCGGCGATCAGGTAGGCGAGCGCGCCGGCGGCCATGCTGACGTGCAGCCCCGCGCCGTAGTCGGTGGCCGTGGCGAGCAGGGTGCCGCCGAGTGCCACGCCGGTGGCGCTGCCGATCTGGCGGGTGGTGTTGAACAGGGCGGACGCGACGCCCGAGTACCCCGGGGGCGCGGCGCCCATCACGGTGGAGGTCGAGCCGGTGAGGGCGAAGGAGGTGCCGAACCCCGCGGCCATCATCGGGGCCACCAGCAGCGGATAGGGCGGATCGGTACCCGCCGCGGCCCAGCCCGCCAGCCCCAGGGCGGCCAGGAGCATGCCGGAGACCACGAGCGGACGATCACCGGTGGTACGGGTCAGCCGCCCGGACAGGACGGAGGCGAACATGGTCATCGCCACCGCCGGAAACAGGGCCGCCCCTGTGCCCAGGGCGCTGAAACCGCGCTGGTGCTGGAAGTCCAGGCTGGCGGTGAACACCATGCCGTAGAAGCCGAAGTTGAACAGCAGCCCGATCGCGGCTCCGCCGCTCGTCGCACGCGAGCGCAGCAGGCTCGGCGGCAGGGCAGGGGACCGGGCCAGCCGCTCGCGCACCACCAGCGCGGCCGCGGCCAGTGCGGACAGGCCCAACCCGGTGAGCACGGCCGGATCGGACCAGCCCCGACGCCCGGCCTCGTTGAGTGCGGCCGTCAGCAGCGCCACCGTTGCCACGACCGCGCACTGCGCCGGCCAGTCCAGGGCCCGGGCGGCGTGCCGCGGTGAGGGCGCCACATGGCGCACCGTCAGCACCAGGCAGGCCACGCCGACCGGCAGGTTGATCAGGAACACCCACCGCCAACCCGCGGTGGAGACCAGCAGCCCGCCCAGCAACGGTCCGGCGGAGGCAGCGATGCCCGCCATCGAACCCCACAGCCCGAAGGCCCGTGAGCGTACGGCGGGCGCCGGGTAGGCCTGCTGGAGCAGGGCCAGCGAACCGGGCACGATCAGCGCCGCGCCGAGCCCTTCCACCAGCCGGGCGGCAACCAGGAACGGAGCGCTGGGCGCGAGCGCGCACGCGGCCGAGGACACGGTGAAGGTGGCCACGCCCGTGCAGAAGACCCGACGGTTGCCCAACCGGTCGCCCAGCGCCCCACCGGTCAGCAGGAACCCGGCGAAGACCAGGGTGTACCCGTCGGTGATCCACTGGATTCCGGTGAGCGACGCCGACAGGTCCCGGCCCACCACCGGGACGGCGACGTTGATGATCGTCACGTCCAGGATCACCATGAAGTACCCGGCGCACACCGCCAGCAGCGGGGCCGAGGACCGTCGCCCGGATCGCCGGGTCGACTCAGGAGGGGGTGCGGACCCACCGCCACCACTGCCACCGGCCGCGTCCGCGCACTCCACGTCGCCCACTCCGTCCCGTCCGCGGAGGACCTCCACCACACAGCACAGTAAGGTGCAAAAGGTCCATATCGCGGGAACCGGGCTGGCTCACCCTGTCACCGGTGGCCCGGCGGGCCCGATCGCGTTCGGGCGGCTCGCCCGGCGTGCTCTCAGGCGATTCCGCGCTTGGCGCGTTCGGCGTCGATGAACTCGTCGGTGAGTTCCTCCGGATCCACCGTGTACCCGGGGTCGTGGAGGTCGTCGTAGTCGTCCCCGCTGAGGGGCAGGCCGAGCTCGGCGAGCTGGGCGGAGAGGACGGCGAACGCGGCCTGTTCGTCGGGCTCGTCCTGGTACTGCGCGATGTCGGCGGCGCACGCCTCGGCGAGGGTGCTGCCGGCCATGCTCCAGTAGGTGAACTCGGTGTCGAGCTCGATGAGGGGCCAGGGGGCGTCCGCCGGTTCGTCGGGGTGCAGCCAGTAGCCGATCCAGCCCTTGCCACCCTCTGCGACGAGCTTGACGTACGCGGCCATCTTCGCGGCTCCGGCGTTGATGGCCTGCATTTCGGGGTCGGCGAGCTCCTTTTCGTTGAGATAGCCGGTGTCGAGGAGCGGGTGCAGCTTCCCGGATTCGAAGAGGGTGATGCCGAGCAGGGCGCAGAGTTCGGTGCGGCCCTCCCACTGCGCCACCAGCATCGTGCGCAGGTCGTCGGGTATCGGCCGGCCGTCCAGTCGCTCGCGGGAGAACTCTGCGAGCCGCTCTTCGAACATGGTCCCTCTTCACCGATCGAGGCAGATGACGGGACGACTCTAACGGCATCCCCGCTGCGCCTCCCATGTGGTTCCGGAGGTACCCGGTCCGGCCACGACGCGGCGACCGAGGCGAGGGACGGGGCCGAGGGCACGTCGTAACCACCCATGCCATACGGCCGAGTTGGTAATCCGTACCGGGTCGTCGACCTGTAGGCGGAGTCGCTCCTCGTTCGCTCGGCGGACCGGGCCGGTCCTCCGGCAGGAAGCGGGCGGCATCGGCCCCGGACAGCATGGCGACCATGACTGTTGATGTGGTTGACGCGTGCGTCGGTCTGCTCCGCCGCACGGTGTTCAGGCCCGCCCGGCCGGCGCCCGCGGGACTCGTCGTACGGCTGGCCGTGGGCCTGGCGACCGCCGGGATGCTGGTGTACGCCGGGCAGAAGGTGTACATGGCGGTGCGTGGCGAGATCGGCATGCCCGGGAGCCCGGCCCCTGACTCCGTGCAAGCACAGTTCACCGACGCCGCGTTCGCCCAGGCGGTCAACGCCTCGCTCGGGGTGGTGGCGGCGTTGGTGGCGTCGGCGACCGTCATGCGGTGGGGATCCCGCATCCCGCGGTGGATGCTGCTCTGCGCCCTGGCGCTCGCCTTCGTCATGCAGTCGCTCGGGGCGGCGATCACCGTCCGGCGTGCGGGCCTCGGTCCGGCGCACCTCGGCGGGGGCGCTGTGCTCGACGTTCTGTGGGGCGGCAGCCAGCTCGCGGCATGGCTCGTGCTGACGGTGTCCTATTTCGCGCGTACGCGCAGGACCGGCATCCGCCCGACCAACGGGAGCGCTCCGGCGGCCACCTCTCGCGTGCGGCCGGCAGCAGCCTATGGAGCCTTCGCCTGCTCGCTCGCCTACGGTGCGATGAAACTCGACTGGGCATGGGGCGGTGAATTCCTGATGAGGCAGACCCCGTTGCCCCGTGCCGCCGGGGAGGACTTGCTGCGCCACGCCTCCGGCGCGGTCGTGCAGCACTGGGCTTCCGTGGCGCTGGCCCTGGTGGGCATGGCGGCCGCGCTCCACCTGTCCGGCCGCTTCCGGCCGCACGGGAAGGTCCGCCGCGGGGCGCTGCTGATGGGCGCCTGGGCGGGGTGCGCGCTCATGGTGCTGCGTGCGGTCGGGGCCCTGGGCTACGGGTTCGTCAACGACCTGCGCGTGTTGACCGACCCCGCTCTGGTCCCTCCGGCATTCGCGGATCTCGCGCGCTCCCACGCCCTTTGGGACCTCGTCCTGTGGTCGCCGTACTGGCTGCTGTTCGGCGTGTGCTGGGGTGTTGCGGCCCTGCGGTACCGACGCCGGGCAGCCGCGGGGGGCAACTCGGCCGCTGTCGAAGCCCGTTATCCACAGGAGGCTTCCTCCGGAACCGCCTGAGGGGCGATCCCGCTACCGTCGGTGACATGCACGGGGGCTGCCGCTCAGGAGCGTCAGCACCATCAGCCACGGCCTGATCGGCTCGACCGTCGTCGCGGTCGGCGCGATCCGAACCACGGGGGAGTTCCGACATGCACACCATCACCGTCATCGTGCCTGCGCACAACGAGGAGGAAGGGTTGCCGGCCACGCTGGAGTCACTCGCACGGCAAACGGTCCGGCCCGACCGCATCCTGGTCGTCGACGACGGGTCCACGGATCGCACGGGCGAGGTGGCGGCATCACATGGCGTGACCGTATTACGCCCGCCCCGCAACCTCGGCAGCAAGGCCAAGGCGCAGAACCACGCCCTTCCGCACTGCACCACCGATCTCGTGCTCGCCGTCGACGCCGACACCGTGCTGGCGCCGGACTACATCGAGACCGTCGTTCCGGTCTTCGACGACCCGGCCGTCTCGATCGCCGCCGGCACGGTCCGCACCCGCCACACCCGCACGGTTTGGGAACGCGGACGCTCCACCGAGTACCTCTTCGGCTTTCACTGGCACCGCCCCATCCAGGCCCGCGCCAACAGCCCCATGGTGTGCTCCGGTTGCTGCTCGGTGTTCCGGCGCGACGACCTGGTCGCCTTCGGCGGGTTCCCCGAGCGGACCGTCGTCGAGGACATGGACTACACCTGGTCCCAGCAGATCGCCGGTCGCCGCGCCGTCTACGTATCGGACGCCGTCGCCCTCGCCGCCGACCCTGAAGACCTCACCTATCTGCGCAAACAGGTCTGGCGCTGGATGGCCGGGTTCTGTCAGAACGTCCGCCTCCACTGGGGCCGTCTGATCACCCACAAGCCGCTGCTGGCGCTCTGGGTCCTGCTGGCCCTCTTCGAGATCGTCAGTGCCCCGCTGTGGTGGGCCACCCCGTTCCTGGCCGCCGCGACCACCGATCAGCCGCTCGCCGTGACCGTCACCTGGTGGGTCGCGACCGACCTCCTGCTGACCCTCCCGCCCCTCCTCTACGCCGCGCACCGCCGCAGACTCCGCCTCTCCGGAGTGCTGTTGAACGTCCCCTGCGTCTACGCCACCAAGGCCGTCAACCTCGTCTACGCCTGGAAGGCCCTGGTCGTGGAGTTGCTGCTCGTGCCGCTGCATCTGTCGCGCGGGCTGACCGTCTATGAGAAGGGGCGGGCCGACACCCCGCCGGGACGGGTCGCGGCCGCGGGGGCGGGGTGACCTCCGATGCCCCTCGGCTGCCGCCTTGGACGACGGTCTGGCTGCGCACCACGGCCGGCTGACACCCGGGTCCGTCCGGCGCCGGCCGTCGGACGGGCCACCCCGCCGGCAGCGGCGGCCGTCCCTCAGGCGGTCAGGGCCGACAGCTCCCCGTGGGCGCCCGCCAGCACCGACTGGTCGTACCGGCGCAGCAGCAGCCGGGCCAGCTCGGGGGCGTCGCCCAGAACGGGCGCGAGGACGTCGGCCCGGGCCTCGCGGGCCCCGGCGACGATCCGGTCCGGCAGGAAGCCGGGTGCGATGACGTACGGGGCGACCGCCACCCGGTGTACGCCCTCGGCCCGCAGGGCCCGCACGGCGTCGGCCGTGCGGGGCAGAGATGCGGAGGCGAACGCAGGTCGCACGGCACACCAACCAGCGGTGTGCCGCCACTCCCGCGCGATTTCAGCGATCACTGCGATCGCCTCCGGGTCGGAGGAGCCCGCCGAGGCCAGCACGACCCCGGTCGAGCGACGGTCGCCGGGCCGTAGCCCGGCCTCGGCCAGCCGGCGCTCCAGCGCGCCGGTCAGGAGGGGAGACGGGCCGAGCACCTCGGCCTGGCGGACGGTCAGCCGCGGCAGTCGTGCGGCGGCCTCCCGCAGTACCGCCGGGATGTCGGACTTCGCGTGGAAGGCCCGCGTGAGCAGCAGCGGCAGCGCCACCACGTCCCCAACCCCCTCGGCCGCCAGGCGCTCCAGCACTCGGGGCACCCGGGGCGCGTTGAAGTCCAGATGGCCGACCTCGACGCGCAGCCCCGGCCGCAGCGTCCGGACCCGTGCACAGAGCGCGGACACGGTCGCCGCGTGCCGCGGGTCGCGGCTGCCGTGGGCGACGACGAGGAGAGTGGGGCGTGGGTCCATGGCGCGGTCCGAGGTCAGCTCTTGACGAGGAGGCCGCGGCTGCGCAGCACCCGTCGCTCGATCGGGGCGAAGATCAGCAGCTCGATACCGATGCCGACGACGAGGATCAGCAGGATCGCGGCGAGCACCCAGGACATGTCCTGGAGTTCGCGGCCCTGCTCCAGCAGCTGGCCCAGTCCGGTGCCCAGATCGGCCGCGTTGACGATGAGTTCGGCGGCCATCAGCGAACGCCAGGAGAACGCCCAGCCCTGCTTGAGACCGGCGAGGTAGCCGGGCAGCGCGGCCGGCAGCAGCACATGCCGCACCCCGGCCAGCCCGGTCGCACCGATGGTGCGACCGGCCCGCAGGTAGAGCGGGGAGATCTGGTCGACGCCCGCCACCAGGCCGTTGGCGATGGACGGGATGGCGCCGAGCAGCACCACCGCGTAGATCGTGGCGTCGCTCAGCCCGAACCAGATGATCGCGGCCGGGACCCAGGCCACGGACGGCAGCGACTGTAGACCGCTCAGGATCGGCCCGATCGCGGCCCGCACGGCCTTGACCCGGGCGACGATCAGCCCGAGGACCGTACCGATGGCCACCGAGGCGAGAAAGCCCAGGGCGCCGCGGGAGACGCTGGTCCACACGAAGCCCAGCAGGGTGCCCTCCAGCCACTTCTGCTGGAGCGAGTGGGCGACGTCCACCGGGCTCGGCAGCAGATAGTGCGGCTTGAGCTCGAAGTGGTAGGCGAGCTGCCACAGGGCCAGCACGATCGCGATGGCGACGAGCGGCGGGAAGGTCTTGGACGCGGCGGTGCGCAGCCACGGCTGCCGGTCGACGACCGTGGACTCCAGGGCGTCGAGGCCCGCCTCCAGACCGGCGATGTCGCCGCCGGCACCGCCCTTGGCGACGGGAGCGTCGGGGGTTGCCGAGGCGTCGCCGGCCGGTGCGGCGGCGGACTCGGCCCGGGTCTCAGTGCTGGCCATGGCGGCGGATCTCCCCACGGAGCTGTTCGGTGATCTCGATGGACAGGTCGGCGACCGCGGCGTCCTCGATGCGTCGCGGCTGCGGGATGTCCACCCGCCACTCGCGGGCCACCCGACCCGGACGGGACGACAGCAGCACCACCCGCTGCGCGAGGCGCGCGGCCTCCCGCACGTTGTGGGTGACGAAGAGGACGGAGAGGTTGGTCTCGGTCCAGATGCGCGTCAGCTCGTCGTGCAGGACGTCCCGGGTGATCGCGTCCAGCGCGGCGAACGGCTCGTCCATCAGCAGCAGTTGGCTGTCCTGGGCGAGGGCCCGGGCCATGGCGACGCGCTGCCGCATCCCGCCCGACAGCTCGTGCACCCGCTTGCCGTACGCCCCCTTGAGCCGGACGAGTTCGAGCAGCCGCTCGGCCTCGCCCCGGCGCTCGGCGCGCGGCACCCCGCGCAGCCGCAGCGCCAGTTCGATGTTGCGCCCCGCGGTCAGCCACGGGAACAGCGCGTGTTCCTGGAACATCAGGGCCGGCCGGCCGCCGGGCGTCTCGATGGTGCCGGCGGACGGCGCGTCGAGGCCGGCCACGAGGTTGAGCAGGGTGGACTTGCCGCAGCCCGAGGCCCCCAGGAGGCAGACGAATTCGCCGGGTGCCACATCGATGCTGATGTCGTCCAGCACCTGCTGTTGTGCGCCCGGTCGACCGAACGACTTCGACACATGGTCGATCCGAGCCGCGTACGGCACGGTGGTGTCCGTGTCCGCCGTGGCGGGCTGCTGCTTCGTGAGCGTGGTGGTCGTCATCGGTGTCACCTCCTGGGGAGTGCGGTGCGGACTACTTGCTGCCGAGCCCGGCGTCGTCGACCGGCTGCTTGCCCTCGGCCTTGAGCACCTTGTTCAGCAGCGTGAGGTCGTAGATGCCGTTCAGGTCGGGCGCCTTCAGCAGGCCCGCCTTGACGGCGTGGTCCGCCTCCTCCTGGAGGGTGGCGGCCAGCGGGTCATCGGTGATGTCGATGTTCTTGAACGCCGGGTCGAGCACCTTGTCCGGCAGCGCCTTGCCCGCGATCTGGGGGTCGGCGAGCTTGTCGTTGAGCGCCTGCTTGGCCTCGGCCGGGTGCGACCGGATCCATTCGTTGGTCCTCACCGAGGCCCGCAGCACCGCCTCGACGGCCTTCGGGTGCTCCTTGAGGAACGTCTGGGAGACGATCACGTTCGTGATGACGAACTTGCCGTCCTTCCACAGCTTCTTCTCGTCCAGGATCGACTTGCCGCCGGCCGCGACGAGCTTGGAGGCGGTGGGCTCGGGCACCCAGGCGCCGTCGATGGAGCCCTGCTGGAACGCGGTCGGCGTCACCTTGTTGTCGGTGCGCTGGACGGTGACGTCGCCCTTGCCGGTGGTCGCGTCGACCTGGTAGCCCTTCTCGGCCAGGAAGTTCAGCAGCGCCACGTCCTGGGTGTTGCCCAGCTGCGGGGTCGCGATGGTCTTGCCCTTGAGGTCGTTCAGCCCCTTGATCTTCTTGGGGTTGACGACGAGCGAGACGCCGCCGGAGGCCGAACCAGAGATGATCTTCAGGCTCTTGCCGTGCGACTTGGCGTAGCCGTTGATCGCGGGGGAGGGGCCGATCCAACCGATGTCGATGGCCCGCGAGTTGAGCGCCTCGATCTCCGCCGGGCCGGCGTTGAAGACGGAGGACTTCACGGCCGTCCCGCCCAGTTCCTTCTGGAACAGGCCCTTCTGGAGACCGATCAGCGGGGTGGCGTGGGTGGTGTTGCCGAAGAACCCGATCTTCACCTGATCGAGCCCGTCGATCTTCGCGCCCTTGGGGGCGACATTGGCCGCGGCGTCCTTCTTCGCTTCGGAACCGTAGCCGCAGGCGCCCAGCGCGCCGATGAGCACGGGGACGGTGACGGCGGCCGCCAGCAGGCGGTGTCGAACGGCAGACACGGGAGGAGTTCCTCTCGGAGGGCCGGGGCTGTTCGCGCCCTCTACGGCGCGCCCGGCGGAGCGATGGATCTTCGGAAGGGTGGTGTGGGGGAGGCGGAGTCGAGCATCGTCAGCACACACATCGGCCGACTCCGCCCTGGCCGCTCCCCAGGACGCCGCTGCCGATACGGCCGCCCTCTTTCGCGAAGGTGGAGAACACGTCCTTGGCCATGTTCAGAAGTCCCATCCGTCGTCTTCGGCCTCGTCCTTGACCGGCTCCGGGGAGGCGAACGACTCGCCGACCATCCCCGCGGTGAGCGTGGTGCCGTCGTTCGGGTCGATCAGGATGAACGAGCCGGTGCGGCGCGAGTCGGCGTAGGAGTCGACCGGCAGCGGCTCGGCGGTGCGGATCTTCACCCGGCCGATGTCGTTGGCGACCAGCTGCCCCGGATGCGGGTGCAGGGACAGGTCGTCGAGGGTCAGCCGGGACGGGATGTCCTTGACGATCGCCTTGACCGTCCGGGCCCCGTGCTTGACCAGCACCCGGTGCCCCACGGTCAGCGGCTGGTCGGCGACATGGCAGACCGTGGCCTCGACGTCCTGCGTGGTCGCCGGCGCGTCCTTGCTCGGCACGATCAGGTCGCCGCGCGAGACGTCGATGTCGTCCGCCAGCAGGACGGTCACCGACTGCGTCGTCCAGGCCACGTCGACCGGCTTGCCCAGCAGGTCGATGCCGGAGATCGTGGTCGTACGACCGGAGGGCAGGACCGTGACCGCCTCGCCGACCCGGAAGCTGCCGGCGGCGATCTGGCCCGCGTAGCCGCGGTAGTCCGGGTGCTCGGCGGTCTGCGGACGGATCACGTACTGCACGGGCAGCCGCGCGTGGCAGTGCGCCAGGTCGTGGCTGACCGGGACGGTCTCCAGGTGCTCCAGCACCGTGGGGCCGCCGTACCAGTCCATGTGCGCGGACGGCTCCACGACGTTGTCGCCTTCGAGCGCCGAGATCGGGACCGCCGTGACCTCCGGGACGCCCAGCTCGGTCGCGTACGCCGTGAACTCCTCGGCGATCGCGGCGAACACGGGCTCCTGGTAGTCGACCAGGTCCATCTTGTTCACGGCGAGCACGACGTGCGGGACGCGCAGCAGCGCGGCGATCGCGGCGTGGCGGCGGGTCTGCTCGACGACGCCGTTGCGGGCGTCGACCAGGATCACCGTCAGCTCGGCCGTCGACGCGCCGGTGACCATGTTCCGCGTGTACTGCACATGGCCCGGCGTGTCGGCCAGGATGAACCGCCGGCGCGGGGTGGCGAAGTAGCGGTAGGCCACGTCGATCGTGATGCCCTGCTCGCGCTCGGCGCGCAGGCCGTCCGTCAGCAGCGCGAGGTCCGGGGCCTCCTGGCCGCGGCTGGCCGACGCGCGCTCCACGGCCTCCAGTTGGTCGGCGAGGACCGACTTGGAGTCGTGCAGCAGCCGGCCGACGAGTGTGGACTTGCCGTCGTCGACCGAGCCGGCGGTGGCGAACCGCAGCAGGGTGGTCGACGACAGCTGCTCGACCGACAGCGTCTCGGTGGGTTCGGTGGTGCTCGTCATGGCTAGAAGTACCCCTCGCGCTTGCGGTCTTCCATCGCGGCCTCGGACAGCTTGTCGTCGGCGCGGGTGGCGCCGCGCTCCGTCAGGCGCGATGCGGCGATCTCGGCGATGACCTGGTCCAGGGTCACCGCGTCCGAGTCGACGGCGCCGGTGCAGGACATGTCTCCGACGGTGCGGTAGCGGACGAGCCGCTTCTCGACGGTCTCGCCCTCCTTGGGACCGCCCCATTCACCGGCCGTCAGCCACATGCCGCCGCGCCGGAAGACCTCACGCTCGTGCGCGAAGTAGATCTCCGGGAGCTCGATGTCCTCCTGTGCGATGTACTGCCAGACGTCCAGCTCGGTCCAGTTCGACAGCGGGAAGACGCGCACATGCTCGCCGGGCGCGTGCCGCCCGTTGTACAGGTTCCACAGCTCGGGCCGCTGCCGGCGCGGGTCCCACTGCGAGAACTCGTCGCGCAGCGAGAACACCCGCTCCTTGGCCCGCGCCTTCTCCTCGTCCCGGCGCCCGCCGCCGAACACGGCGTCGAAGCGCTCGGACTGGATCTTCTCCGTCAGCGGCAGCGTCTGGAGCGGGTTGCGGGTGCCGTCGGGGCGCTCCTTGAGCACGCCGCGGTCGATGTAGTCCTGTACGGAGGCCACGTGGAGGCGCAGCCCGTGGGCGGCCACCACACGGTCCCGGTACTCCAGCACCTCGGGGAAGTTGTGCCCAGTGTCGACGTGCAGCAGCGAGAACGGAACGGCGGCCGGCGCGAACGCCTTCAACGCCAGGTGCAGCATGACGATCGAGTCCTTGCCGCCGGAGAACAGGATCACCGGCCGCTCGAATTCGCCCGCCACCTCGCGGAAGATGTGGACGGCCTCGGACTCCAGGACGTCCAGGTGGGAGAGGGCGTAGGGGGAGTCCGCGTCGCCCCGGTCGGATCCGGCGTCGGTGATGGCTGCCGTCGTCATGCTGCACCCCTTTCGTTCGCTTCTCCGCCCGCTCGGCGCAGCGGCGCGGCCGTCGTGGTTGTCTGCGGCCGAACGGCCTGGTGCGCGTCGTTCACAGGAGTCCCCTCTCGGTGAGCAGCGCCCGGACGGCCGCTGCGGACTCCTGCACGGTCTGGGTGTGCGACTCGATGCGCAGATCGGGCGTTTCCGGGGCCTCGTAGGGGTCGTCCACGCCGGTCAGACCGGAGATCTCACCCGCCGCCTGCTTGGCGTACAGCCCCTTCACATCGCGCTCGGAGCACACCTCGACGGGCGTGGCCACGTGTACCTCCAGATACGGGGTGCCCTCCACCTGGTGGCGCCCCCGCACCGCCTCGCGGCTGTCCGCGTACGGCGCGATCACCGGGACCAGCGCCTTCACGCCGTTGCGGGCCAGCAGCTCGGCGACGAAGCCGATGCGCTGGACGTTGGTGTGCCGGTCCTCGCGGGTGAAACCGAGACCGGCGGAGAGGAACTCGCGGATCTCGTCGCCGTCGAGCACCTCGACCCGGTGGCCCTCGCCCCGCAGCTGCCCGGCCAGTTCGCGCGCGATGGTCGTCTTGCCCGCGCTCGGCAGACCGGTCAGCCAGATCGTGGCGCCCGTCATGGATATCTCCTGATGCTCTGTCATCCGTGCAGCCCGCACTCGGTCTTGTTGCTCCCGGCCCAGCGGCCGGCCCTGGCGTCCTCGCCCGCCGACACCCGGCGGGTGCAGGGGGCGCAGCCGACGGAGGCGTAGCCGTCCATCAGCAGCGGGTTGGTGAGCACACCGTGCTCGGCCACGTACGCGTCCACGTCGGCCTGCGTCCAGCGGGCTATCGGCGAGACCTTCACCTTCTGCCGCTTGGCGTCCCAGCCCACCACCGGGGTGTTCGCCCGGGTCGGCGACTCGTCCCGGCGCAGGCCGGTCGCCCAGGCGTCGTACCCGGTCAGGCCCTCTTCGAGCGGCCTGACCTTGCGCAGGGCGCAGCACAGGTCGGGGTCGCGGTCGTGCAGCCGGGGCCCGTACTCGGCGTCCTGCTCGGCCACCGTCTGCCGCGGCGTCAGGGTGATGACGTTGACGTCCATCACCGCGGCGACCGCGTCCCGCGTCCCGATGGTCTCCGGGAAGTGGTAGCCGGTGTCCAGGAAGACCACGTCCACGCCGGGGAACGCCCGCGAGGCCAGGTGCGCCACGACCGCGTCCTCCATCGAGGAGGTGACGCAGAAGCGCGGACCGAAGGTCTCGGCGGCCCACGAGAGGATCTCCAGGGCGGGCGCGTCCTCCAGGTCGCGGCCCGCCTGCTCGGCGAGCTGCTGAAGGTCGGTAGCGGTGGTCACGACGTACCTCCGTCGGGGGAAGGGGAAGGGCCGGTGGTTCCCGGGGCCAGCAGGCCCAGGAACGACAGCCGGAACGCCCGGCTACAGGACCGGCATTCCCACGCTGCGCCCGCCCCGCGGGAGGCCCCCGCCTCGGAGGGGCGCAGGTCCTCGTCCCCGCAGTACGGGCAGTAGAACGGCGCGGCGCGTTCGCTCACTTCAGCGCACCCTCTTCCGCCCGGGCCGCCCACTGGGCGAACCGCTCGCCGTCGGTCCGCTGCTCCTGGAACGCGCGCAGCAACCGCTCGACGTAGTCCGGGAGTTGCTCGGCGGTGACCTTCAGGCCGCGGACCTTGCGGCCGAAGCCGGCCTCCAGGCCGAGCGCGCCGCCCAGGTGCACCTGGAAGCCCTCGACCTGGTTGCCCTGCTCGTCCAGCACCAGCTGGCCCTTGAGGCCGATGTCCGCGACCTGGATGCGGGCGCAGGCGTTCGGGCAGCCGTTGATGTTGATGGTGATCGGCTCGTCGAACTCGGGGAGCCGGCGCTCCAGTTCGTCGATCAGCGAGGCGCCGCGGCCCTTGGTCTCGACGATCGCCAGCTTGCAGTACTCGATGCCGGTGCAGGCCATCGTGCCGCGGCGGAACGGGGACGGCGCGACCCGCAGGTCGAGCGCCTCCAGACCGGCGACCAGCGAGTCGATCCGCGACTCGTCGATGTCCAGCACGATCATCTTCTGCTCGGCGGTGGTCCGCAGTCGGCCGGAGCCGTGCTCCGCGGCGAGGTCCGCGATCTTGGTGAGGGTGGCGCCGTCCACCCGGCCGACGCGCGGTGCGAAGCCCACGTAGTAGCGGCCGTCCTTCTGCCGGTGCACGCCGATGTGGTCGCGCCACTGCTGGACGGGCTGCTCGGGGGCGGGGCCGTCGGTCAGCTTCCGCTTGAGATACTCGTCCTCCAGCACCTGGCGGAACTTCTCCGCGCCCCAGTCGGCGACCAGGAACTTCAGGCGGGCGCGGGTGCGCAGCCGCCGGTAGCCGTAGTCGCGGAAGATCGAGATGACGCCCTCGTAGACGTCGGCGGCCTCCTCACGCGGGACCCACGCGCCGAGCCGGACACCGAGCTTGGGGTTGGTGGACAGCCCGCCGCCGACCCACACGTCGAAGCCCGGACCGTGCTCGGGGTGCTCCACACCGATCAGCGAGATGTCGTTGATCTCGTGCGCGACGTCCAGCAGCGGTGAGCCGGAGACCGCGGACTTGAACTTGCGCGGCAGGTTGGAGAACGCGGGGTTGCCGATGACCCGGCGCTGGATCTCCTCGATGACCGGGGTGCCGTCGATGATCTCGTCCTCGGCGATACCGGCCACCGGCGAGCCGAGGATGACGCGGGGGGTGTCGCCGCACGCCTCGGTGGTGGACAGGCCGACGGCCTCCAGCCGCTGCCAGATCTCCGGCACGTCCTCGATGCGGATCCAGTGGTACTGGACGTTCTGCCGGTCGGTGAGGTCGGCGGTGCCGCGGGCGAACTCCTGCGAGATCTCACCGATCACCCGCAGCTGCTCGGTGGTCAGCCGTCCGCCGTCGATGCGGACCCGCAGCATGAAGTACTTGTCGTCCAGCTCCTCCGGCTCCAGGATCGCGGTCTTGCCGCCGTCGATCCCGGGCTTGCGCTGGGTGTACAGGCCCCACCAACGCATCCGCCCGCGCAGGTCGTTGGGGTCGATCGAGTCGAAACCGGCCTTGGAGTAGATCGTCTCAATGCGTGTCCGCACATTGAGACCGTCGTCGTCCTTCTTGAACTGCTCGTTGCCGTTCAGCGGGGTGAAGTGGCCTACGGCCCACTGGCCCTCGCCGCGGTGGCGGCCGGCCTTGCGGCGGGTCGTGGCGGCTGCGGGGCTGTTCGGGGTGGCGGCCATGGGTGTACGTCCTTCTGGGCGGGCTCAAGGGATCCGGACCTGCGCCGAGCGCCCACGCCGACCTGCGCGGACACAGCGAACGGCGGCGCGTGGCGACGCGTGGCGGGGTCTGCGGGGCGTGGGGTCTCGGCGCGTCCGCGACGACGGGGACGGCGAGAGGTTCGGTGGTGCTGGGCGCTGTCGCGGGGGCTCGTGGCCCCGGACGGTACAGCCTCAGCCCGCCCGACAAATGGCGCTGGACATGCGGCCGAGGTCGACGTGCCGCCGACTCACCAAGGCAATTCCAGCTCGAGACATGACGGAAGCGTGGCACGCCGTTCTCCGGCCAGTCCACCGCTATCCAGAATATGGACATCACTGTCCCGAACTTCGAGACAGTGTGGCGTCGGTCACTACCCGGCGGTGGCGCCCGGTGCATCGGCCGCCCCCGGCAGCACGGGTCCCGCGCCAGGCCAGGGGCCCGGCGCCGGTACGTCGGGCTCCTCGGTCACCGTGGTTTCGTACAGCCGGAAGCCGCGCCGCTCGTAGTTGGCCCTCGCGTGAGCGCCGTCCAAGGTGCAGGTGTGCAGCCACACCCGCTTCGTCGGCACCTGCCCCGGCCACCGTTCGGCCAGGTCCCAGGCCCGCTCGACCCCGTACGTCAGCAAATGGCCGCCGATCCGGCGCCCGCGGAACGCCGGGACGAGCCCGAAGTAGACGATCTCCACGGAGCCGTCCGGCGCCGCCTCCAGTTCGACGAAGCCGGCGGGCGTACCGTGCTCGTACGCCACCCAGGTCTCCACGCCCGGTCGCCCCAGGTGCTCCGCCCACTGCGCGTGGGTCCACGGCAGCCGGTCGGTCCAGGTCACGTCGCCGCCGACCGCCGTATAGAGGAAGCGGCTGAACTCGGGCGAGGGCACCTCGGACCGGACGACCCGGACGTCCTGCTCGGCCGGCGGCCGCTGTGCGGCGGCCAGGTCGGCGCGCGACGTCTGCTCCAGGTACCAGGTGGTGACCGCGATGCTCATGCGGCCAGCACATCACACCGGTGCGCGGGGGCCGGGGCCGGCCCGGTGGAGGAGGAAGGGGCGGCGAGGCGCGATGGCGACCGACACGTCCGAATTGTGAGACATCGGCTCGCCGAGTGGAACGCGGGGGGCGTCCCGGCCCGCGCCTACGGATTCCCGTCGGCCGTCCCCGTCATCCGGGCGAAGACCACCACGTTGCCCGTGTAGCCCGAGCCTGCGGCGTAGACACCGCCGCAGGTCAGGACCCGGAGTTCGGCGCGCCCCGTGTCGCCGTAGACCTTCCGGGCGGGGAAGTTCCGCTTGTCGAAGACCTGGATGCGGTAGACCTCGAAGATCGCGGTCCGCCCGTCCACGCGGGTCACCCGGATCGTCCGGCCCTTCTCCAGGGCGCCCAGACCGTAGAAGACCGCCGGCCCGCTGCGACCGTCGACGTGCCCGACGAGGACCGCGGTGCCGCGCTCGCCGGGCGACGGCGCGTTCGCGTACCAGCCCGCCAGATCGGGGTCCCCGGCCGGCGGGGCCTCGATCCAACCGTCCCCGTCCAGGCCCACTGGCAGCAGCGGAGCCGACACCGCGATCGACGGGATCACCACCCGGGAGGGAACGGAGCGGGGCAGCGGCGGCGGGGCGGGGCCGTCCGGCGGGCGGTCGCCGGGGAACAGGGAGATCACGGCGCGCGGCTGTGGCGGCCCGCTCTCCTCGCCGGACAGCCCGTGCCGCAGCATCCCGAACCCGACGAGTCCGACCAGCGCCAGCACGCCCCACCGGGGACGGCGCCCGGCGGCCCGCCGCTGCGGAGGCGCCGCGGATCCTTCCGGCGCCTCCGCCCCGGGTATCGGGGTCATCACCTCACCTCCCGGACCACGCTCAGGGGCGCACGGTCCCCGGTCGGCACGCTAAGTCCCCACCCCGGCGGCGGCGAGCGCAGCGGGCCGGACGGGTGGCGGGGCACCGGGCACCCGGGCCGCCGGGGTGTCGGAGGTGCGGTGGCCCGCCCGCGCCACGACGGCGCGGGCGGGACGGAGGTGGACGACCGGAGGCGGGACGGAGGTGGACGGCCGAGGCGGGGCGGCTACTCCGTCCCGAACGCCGCGTCCGCCAGCCGCTCGACCTGGTCCGGGTCCGGACACCAGCAGTAGAGCATCACCTCGTCCGCGCCGATCGCCCGGTACGCGGCGACCGCGTCCCGGACCGCGGCGGGGGTGGTGAGCAGCCCGTTCGTGATGTGCTCGGTGTAGTCGTGCGGGCCGTAGTACGCGCGCAGCTCCCGCACGGCGCGCTCGGCGACCGGGTCGGGACCGAGCGCCACATTGACCTGCGCCAGCAGGCGCGGCCGGCCGGTGCGCCCGGCCCGGGCCCACGCCGCCTCCACCCCGCGGAACAGACCGTCCATCTGCCGGGGCGGCAGCGCGGCGCCGAGGAAGCCGTCGCCCCACCGGGCGACCCGCTCCACCACGGCCGGCACGAACCCGCCGAACAGCACCTCGGGCCCGCCGGGCCGCGCCGGAGCCGGCCCGATCGGACCCGCCTGAGCGGAGAGCGGCTCACCCGCCCAGAGCCGCCGCAGCGTCGCCATCTGCTCGTCGAGCCGGCGGCCCCGCCGGCGCAGGTCGACACCGGCGGCCAGATAGTCGTCCTCGCGCCCGCCGATGCCGACGCCGAGCGTGAAGCGCGAGCCGGAGAGCAGATCGAGCGTGGCGGCCTGCTTGGCCAGCAGCGCGGTGCGGTGCAGCGGTGCGAGCAACACCTCGGTCTGCACCCGGATCCGGGAGGTGGCGCCGGCCAGCGTGGCCAGCGTGATCAGTGGTTCGGGGTTGTCGTACACCAGCCGGTCGAGCAGCGCGACGGTGCGGAACGGGGTGGCTTCGGCGCGCCGGGCCCAGCTCAGCAGCTGTGCGGGATCGCCGATGGGAAGGCCGAGGCCTACGGACATGGAGGCTCCTCCAGAAAGGCGTGCGGGCATGCACGATCACGAACTGTCGTGTCGCCCACTCGTTCGGCCACGCGCGTGCCGTACGCGCGGGCTGCTCCCGTTCTGCGACGTCCTTCTGGAGAGCTGTCTTCAGAGCGCCGTCACTCTACGACCACCGCGCGCGCATCCGCACCCGATTTTGTCCCGAGGTCCCCGGTTCCGCCGGTCGACCCGCGCCGCCGCGCCGCCGCCACCGCCGGGGCCAGCGACTGCGGCAGCAGATGGACGGGCCGCGACGGCAGCCGGAGGTCCACCGTCACCCCGTCCGCGAAGCGGTACGGGCGGTGCGCCAGCACGCCCCCGAGGTGGCGGCGCAGCCGGGACAGCTCGGCGCGCACCGTGACCGTACGGCTCGGATCGCCGAACAGGTCCTGGGCGAGCTCGGCGGCGCTGCGCCCCTGCGGGTGCGAGGCGAGGAGGAACAGCAGCTCGGCATGGCGCGGCGTCAGCTCGTGCGACCAGCTGCCGGCCGGCCCGCTGACCGTGACCGTCGAGCCGTCCCGTCCGCTGACGTCCAGTTCCACCCGGCTCGGCCCGGCCTCCCGGTCCGGACGGCCCACCCGGATCAGCCAGCCGCCGGGCAGCGGTTCCAGGGTGCACATGCCGTAGCGCGGCAGCCACAGCGGACCGGCCTCGGGCGCCTTGGGCAGCGCCACCCGGTCCGGCGGCGTCAGGCCCGTCACCCCGGCCACCCAGCCGTTCGGGTCGACGGCCAGCGCCCGCCCGCCGAGCCGCGCCAGCACCGGCGCCGCGCTCGACCGCAGCCGCTCCAGGGACGCGTGGTGGCGGGTGCGCAGTTCACCCTCCGCCAGCCGGGCCACCGCGGACACCAGCGAGAGCGTGGTGGGGTGGAAGCCGTGCGCCGGACCGCTGACGTCCACGGTGCCCAACAGGCGCCCGTCGCGCGGGTCGTGCAGCGGCGCCGCGGCGCAGGTCCACTGGTGGTGGCTGCGGACGAAGTGCTCGGCGGAGTGCACCAGGACCGGGCGGCGGGCGACCAGTGCGGTGCCGATGGCGTTGGTGCCGACCACGCCCTCCGTCCAGTCCGCGCCCTTGTCGAAGCCGAGCCGGTCGGCCATCCGCCGGACCGGCGCACTGCCCTCCCGCCACAGCACCCGGCCCTCGGCGTCGGTGACCACCATGATCTGCTGCGCGGCGTCGGCGGCCGCCAACAGCCCCTCGTTGAGCACCGGCAGCACGGACGCCAGCTGGGACCTGTGTCGACGGTGCTCCAACTCCGCGACGGACAGCAGGTGTTGGGCCTGATCGCCGTCCGGGTCGACGCCCGAGCTCAGCGCCCGTCGCCAGGATTCGCCGATCACCGCACGGGGCGCGTCCGGCGGTGCGTCGGGCGCCACCTCGCCGGCGAGCGCGGCCTCGTGGACGGTCGCGAGACGGCGTGCCGTCGCGCGGGTCTCCTGGGCCGACCACACGGCGCCGTCGATCGGTCTCTCGCTCACGCTGCTCTCCGTTGTGCGACTGCCGCCCGGTCGGTGCCCATCGTGCCGTCACCAGGCCTCCCGGGAGGCGCCATTGTCGAGATCCGCCGCGATCCACTGCAACGCACTGCAACCGTTGTGGCCTATGACGCGTAACCGGGACGCTGGGGCAAGCGGCCGATGGCTTCTCGCCACCACGAGGTTCGCCGGTCACCCGTCGGAGAACCCGCGGGAATGTCGCCGGGATCCCATCGGCCGCCGCGCGCGACGTCGGTTCGGTGTGGGGGAGGGGGCTCACCATGGTGGCCGCTGCCCCGCGCGTCGTGGTGATCGGAGCGAGCGAGGGGGTAAGGATCACGCGTGCCGCCCGGCTGGCCGGCCACTACGGGGTCCCCCGGCTGCCCGCGGTCGACGTCCTGATCAAACGTCAACCACTCCCCGCCGACGGCTACGTCATCGACAGCACCCCCCAACTGCTCGACCGGGTGGCCGGGGTGGGCGGACTGCTGCCCGCACTGGCCTTCGCCGACCTCGTCGTGGCGCTGTGCGGAACGGAGTGGACCGGCACGGACGAGGCCAGCCGGGTGCTGCGGTACTACGAGGCGCGCGGGGTGCTGGTCGCCTTCCCACCGGACGTACCGGACGGCGAGATCATCGTGGCCATAGACGCGGCCCTGCGGGAGCGCACCATGGGCGACCTGCCCCAGGAGCCCTAGCGGGCCCACAGACCGGGAACGGCGCCGAGTCGGCGCGGCACCGCTCCCTGACCGGCGCGGCGGCGGTAACCCCCTGTCCCCGTCCCTCCGCGAGGCGAACGGCCCGGAGCGACGGGGAACCGCCGCCGCGCCGATGTCCTGCCGCTCCGGGGCGCCCCACGGACGTCGAGGGGCCCCGGAGCCGTCGATGGTCCGTCAGTCGTCGACCACCGGGCGCGCCCGCGCCACCACCGCCGCCAGGTCCAGGGTGTGCGGCAGCGTCCCGAATGCCGCCCCGGCGTCGCCGCCCAGTCGGGAGGCGCAGAACGCGTCCGCCACCGCGGGCGGGGCGTGGCGCACCAGCAGTGCGCCCTGGAGCACCAGCGCCATCCGCTCCACCAGGCGGCGGGCCCGGGCCTCGATGCCCTCCAGGTCGGCGAGTTCGGTGAGCATCCCCTTGATCGCCCGGTCCAGCCGGTGGTCCGCGCCGCGTGCGGTACCGATCTCGGTCAGGAAGGCGTTCAGCGCCTCCGGCTCGCGCCGCAGGGCCCGCAGCACGTCCAGCGCCTGGACGTTTCCGGCACCCTCCCAGATCGAGTTGAGCGGCGCCTCGCGCAGCAGCCGTGGCAGCCCCGACTCCTCGACGTAGCCGTTGCCGCCCAGGCACTCCAACGCCTCGGCCACCACCGGCGTGCACCGCTTGGTCACCCAGTACTTGGCCGCCGGCACCGCCAGCCGCAGGAAGTGCCGGTCCTGCTCGGTGCCGCCGTCGTACGCCGCCGCCAGCCGCAGCGCCACCGTGGTCGCCGCCTCCGACTCCAGCGCCAGATCGGCCAGCACATTGCGCATCAGCGGCTTGTCGACCAGCCGGCCGCCGAACGCCTCCCGGTACGCGGTGTGGTGCAGCGCCTGTGCCACCGCCTGCCGCATCACCGCGGCCGAGGCGGTGACGCAGTCCAGCCGGGTCGCCGCGACCATCTCGATGATCGTCGCCACCCCGCGCCCCTCCTCGCCGACCCGGCGCACCCAGGTCCGCCCGTCGAACTCGACCTCCGCGGAGGCGTTCGAGCGGTTGCCGAGCTTGTCCTTGAGCCGTTCGATCCGGAACGCGTTGCGGCTGCCGTCCGGCAGCACCCTCGGCAGCAGGAAGCAGGTGAGCCCTCCCGGAGCCTGGGCCAGCACCAGGAAGGCGTCCGACATCGGCGCCGAACAGAACCACTTGTGCCCGGTCAGCGCATACTCGCCGGGTGCGGCCAGCGGCTCGGCACGGGTCGTGTTGGCGCGGACGTCACTGCCGCCCTGCTTCTCCGTCATGGCCATGCCCGCCAGGGCGCCGCCCTTCTCCGCCGCCGGCCGCAGTTCCCGGTCGTAGATCCGCGAGGTCAGCAGCGGCTCCCACACGGCGGCCAGCTCCGGCTCGGCGCGCAGTGCGGGCACCGCCGCATGGGTCATCGACAGCGGACAGCCGTGCCCGGCCTCGGCCTGGGTCCATACCAGGAAGCCGGCGGTCCGGCGGAGGTGGCCGTCCGGCCGGGACCAGGCGTCGGTCAGGCCCGCCGAGACGGCGTGGCCGAGCAGCCGGTGCCAGGCCGGGTGGAACTCCACCTCGTCGATGCGGTGGCCGTAGCGGTCATGGCTGCGCAGCACCGGCGGGTGGGCGTTGGCCTGTTCGCCCCACTGCTGCGCGTGCGCCGAACCGGCCGCCCGTCCCAACAGGCCCAGCTCCTGCCGTACCTCGTCGAGGCGGGACTCGGCGACGTACCGGGTGACGCCCTCGGTGAGGGCCGCGTCGCTCGCGAAGACGTCGTAGCCGACCAGCGGCGGGGGCTGGTTCATGACGGTATGAGTGGTGGCTGCCATGGCAGATACGGTAAGGAGGTGAAGCCGGCAAACGAACCAACCGAGCGGGCGGGCCGCCTGACCAGGGCTCGCGCCCTCTACCGCAATGTCTCCAAGCGCCGGCTGGCCTGGCTGCTGCTCAAGGACATCGTCCACTCCTGCATGACCTACCGGGTCACCGGACTGGCCGCCGAGGCGGCGTTCTGGTGCCTGCTGTCGCTGCCGCCGCTGATCCTCGGACTCCTCGGGGTGCTCGGCTACACCCAGGCGTGGATCGGGCACGACACCATCGCCGGCGTCCGCCGGCACATCCTCGCCGCCGCCGGCACCGTGCTCTCCGACAAGGGCGTCGACCAGATCGCCCGCCCGCTGCTGAACGACGTCTTCACCGGCCGCCGCCCCGACGTCATCTCCCTCGGCTTCGCCATCGCCCTGTGGTCCGGCTCCCGGGCGCTGAACGTCTTCGTCGACACCATCACCATCATGTACGGCCTCGACGGGCGCCGGGGCATCGTCAAGACCCGGCTGCTGTCGTTCGTGCTGTACCTCGCCGCGCTGGTCGTCGGCGCCGTCGCGCTGCCGCTGATGGTGGCCGGACCGGACACCGTGGTGAGCCTGCTGCCGGCCAGCGAGCACATCATCCGGGCGCTGTACTGGCCGGTCGTGCTGCTGCTGTCGGTCGCCTTCCTCACCACCCTCTACCACCTGTCGGTACCGGTCCGTTCGCCGTGGCCGGAGGACATCCCGGGCGCGGTGGTCGCCCTCGGCATCTGGGTGCTCGGCAGCTTCCTGCTGCGGCTCTACCTCACCGCGACGGTCGAGGGCCCCACCATCTACGGCTCGTTGGCCGCCCCGGTCGCCGTCCTGCTGTGGATCGGGATCTCCGCGTTCGCCGTACTGGTCGGCGCCGCGATGAACGCCTCCCTCGACCGGGTCTGGCCGTCGGTCGCGACGGCGGCGGCGCGGGCGGAGCGAGACGCGTAGCTGCGCTTGGCTTGGCTTCCCACGTTTTTGTCTGCGGCGCCGCGCTTCTTCTCGCCGTTGCGCCTGCGGCGGGCGGGGTGTTGTCGGGTGCGGTGAGTGGGTGGTGAGAGGCCAGTGGGGGCTGGCATCGTCTGTCGACTGCCGGCAGGGGACCACTCGTGCGTGCCCCCACCGGCCTTCTTCCCTCCCACACCCGCAGCGAACAGCCCCGCGCAGCGGGCACCGCCCGCCGCAGACGCAACGGCGGGACAGCCAACAACCGGCCGGCCGCCAGGCCAAACGGCGAGCAACCAGCACGGCGCCGCAGACGAAAACGTGGGAAGCCAAGCCAAGCGCAGCGCCCGCACCGCTCGCCCCGACGCCCTCCCAGACCATCGGCCCGTTCTACGGCATCGCCCTGCCGTTCCCCGGCGGCGAGCGGATCGCGCCGGCCGGCCACCCCGACACGATCACCGTGCACGGCCGCGTACGGGACGGAGCCGGCGCACCGGTGCCCGACGCACTGTTGGAGTTCTGGCAGGCCGGCCCGGACGGGAGCCTCACCGGTGCCCCCGGGTCGCTGCGCCGCGACCCGGCCACCGGCACCGTCATCGGCCGCAACGGCGTGGACTTCACCGGCTTCGGCCGCGTCCCGACCGACGCCGACGGCCGCTACGTCCTGCACACCCTGCCCGCCACCGCACCCGCCGGACGCCCGGACGCGCACCGTACGTGGCCGTGTGCGTCCACGCACACGGCCACGAGGAGACGGTGTTCCTCGCCTTCGCCTGACCGGAGATCGCCGCCGCCCCGCACGTCGCGGCCGGACGCGCGGAGAACTGCACCGGGCTGCCGCTGAAGTGGGTCCGCTTCAGTGGTCGCCCCGGTAGCGGACCAGCAGCATCGCGGCGTCGTCGTTCAGCGGCCCCTCGGCGTGCTCGACCACGTCCTCGCGGACCGAGCGGAGCGCGGTCTCCGGATCGGGGTCCTTCAGGAGGGCGGCGCGCTCGTCGAGGGGGTAGAAGCGGCCCGCCGCGTCGCGCGCCTCGGTGACCCCGTCGGTGTAGAAGAGGAGTTGGTCGCCGGGGGTGAACGGCACCCGGTAGGGGACCGGGGTGTCCGAGCCGTGGAGGGTGAGGCCGAGCGGCAGGGCGCGGTCGGGGGGCGCGGCGAAGGCGACGTCGCCGTCGGGACGGACGACCAGGGGCGACGGATGGCCGTAGTTGAGGAGGGTGGCGTCGGGTCCGTCGCCGATCTCGGCGAGCACCGCGGTGACGAAGCGTTCGCCGGACAGATGGCGGTTCAGGGCCCGTTCGACGCGCAGGCCGACGGCCGGCAGGTCGGGTTCGTCGTGCGCGGCCTCCCGGAAGGCGCCCAGCACCACCGCCGCGCTCTCCACGGCCTCCAGCCCCTTGCCCTGGACGTCGCCGACGATGATCCGCACCCCGGCGGGCGAGGTCACCACCTCGTACAGATCGCCGCCGATCCGGGCCTCGGCCACCGCCGAGGTGTACGAGACGCCGATCCGCAGCGGGCCCGCGCTGCGCGGCACCGGGCGTAGCAGGACGCGCTGGGCGACCTCGGCGATCGAGCGGACGCTGGCCAGCTCCGCCTCCCGGCGCTGCCGCATCACCGCGGCGACCACACCGGCCGCGGTCACTCCGGCCACCGACAGCAGTGCGGTCAGCCCGCGCCGGCTCTCGAACAGGCCGTTGTAGAGCCCCAGACCGAGGCAGAGGACGAACGCCGTCAGCCCGACCAGCGCGGTACGCCGCCAGCCGCCGACCAGCCCCGCGAACGCGGGCCCGAGGGACACCAGCGGCAGGAAGCCCACGCCGGGCCCCGCGGTGAGGTCGACGACGCTGACCACGGCCATGACCGTGTAGGGGAGCACGGACAGCACACGGGAGTCGGTGTACCGCTCCCCGTTCTCCACGGCCAAGGTGTTCTCCGACGGTGTCAGTGAAGCGATCGGGAATGTTTCAGTGAGCGGGAGCCGTCGGCCGTCGGAGTGTCCGAAAATGGCTCCCCAGCCCCTGACCTGAGCATATGCAACATATGCCGTATCGAAATACCTCGGCGGCGCCTGTTACCGAATCGCAGTGGCCACGGTGATCAAGCGGTCACAGAGCCGCCGGATCTTACGGACCCATGACGCGCCGGTCGTGGCGCGCGCCGAAACGCGCTGCCGCGCCTAGCGTGACCGGCATGCGTGTATTGGTCACCGGCGGTGCCGGATTCATCGGTTCGCAGGTCGTCGCGGCGCTCCTCGCGCGCGGCCACGAGCCCGTGGTGCTGGACGCACTGCTGCCCTCGGCGCACCCCGTCCCACCGCCGCCCGTCCCCGGGGAGCAGCGCATCGTCGCGGACGTCCGGGACCGGTCGGCCGTCGACGCGGCGCTTCGGGGCGTCGACGCGGTCTGCCATCAGGCTGCCATGGTCGGCCTCGGCAAGGACTTCGCGGACGCGCCCGACTACATCGGCTGCAACGACCTGGGCACGGCCGTCCTGTTGGCCGCGATGGCCGCGGCGGGGGTGCGTCACCTGGTGCTAGCGGGGTCGATGGTGGTCTACGGGGAGGGGCACTACACCTGCCCCGACCACGGTGCGGTGCGGCCCGGTCCGCGGGCCGTCGCCGAGCTGGACGCCGGGCGCTTCGAGCCGCGCTGCCCGCGGTGCGGTGCGGAGCTGCGGCCGGGACTGGTCGACGAGGACGCGCCCACCGACCCGCGCAATGTGTACGCGGCCACCAAGCTCGCCCAGGAACACCTGGCCGCCTCCTGGGCACGGGCGACCGGCGGCCGGGCCGTCGCGCTGCGCTACCACAACGTCTACGGGCCCGGCATGCCGCGCGACACCCCGTACGCCGGAGTGGCCTCGTTCTTCCGCTCGGCGCTGGCCCGCGGCGAGGCGCCGACCGTCTACGAGGACGGGGGCCAGCGGCGGGACTTCATCCACGTCCGGGACGTCGCGGCGGCCAACGCGGTGGCCCTCGAGTCCCTGCCGGACCGCATGGCCGGCACCCTGACCGCGTACAACACGGGCAGCGGGGAGCCGCACACCGTCGGCGAGATGGCGCACGCCCTGGCCGACGCGTACGGCGGGCCGGCGCCGGTGGTGACGGGGGAGTACCGGCTGGGCGACGTCCGGCACATCACAGCCTCGTCGCGGCGGATCGCGGAGGACCTCGGCTGGCGGGCGGAGACCGGATTCGCGGCGGGAATGGCGGAGTTCGCACGGGAGGGGATGCGGGCCCCGGCAGGCCCGGCAGGCCCGGCAGGCCCGGGAGGCCCGGCCGGCGCGGCCGTTCGGGTCGGCGGATCGGCCGCTCCGCCCGGTGCCGCCGGCCCCGCTCCGGTGGACGTCGTGCTGCCGTGTCTGGACGAGGCCGCCGCGCTGCCCTGGGTGCTGGCGCGCATCCCGGACGGCTGGCGGGCGATCGTCGTGGACAACGGCTCCACCGACGGCTCGGCCCGCATCGCCCGCGACCTCGGCGCCACCGTCGTCCACGAATCGCGCCGCGGCTTCGGTGCCGCCTGCCACGCCGGACTGCTCGCCGCCGAGGCGGACATCGTCTGCTTCTGCGACTGCGACGCCTCCCTCGACCCGGCGCTGCTCGCCCCGTTCGTCCGCGCGGTCCGCGACGGCGAGAGCGATCTGGTGCTCGGCCGCCGGCGCCCCCAGGAACGCGGCGCCTGGCCGCCGCACGCCCGCCTCGGCAACCTCGCGCTGGCCCGGATGCTGCGCCGGCGCACCGGACTGCGGCTGCACGACCTGGGACCGCTGCGCGCCGCCCGGCGCTCCGCGCTGCTCGGACTCGGACTCACCGACCGCCGCAGCGGCTACCCCCTGGAGATGGTCGTCCGGGCCGCGGACGCCGGCTGGCGCGTCGCGGAACGCGAGGTGCCCTACCGGCCCCGCACCGGCCGCTCGAAGGTCACCGGCACCTGGCGCGGCACCTGGCAGGCGGTCCGCGACATGCGCACCGTCCTCAACCAGCCGCCGCTCGCGCCCCGTACGCAGGAGACGAGCCCTACGCGGGAGACGACCTCTGTGCAGGAGACGACCTCTGTGCAGGAGACGACATCTACGCAGGAGACGACCCGATGACCGACCAGCCCGCGGCGCGTTTGGTGCGTCCGGCGCAGCCCGCGCCGGGCGCGGCCCCACGGCGACCGACGCGCACCCGACACGCGGTGGACCCCCGGTCACCCGGGCCGACGGCGGTGCTGGTCATCGCCAAGGAGCCGCTGCCCGGCCGGGTCAAGACCCGCCTCACCCCGCCCTACACCCCCGACGAGGCGGCGCAGTTGGCCGAGGCCGCGCTGCACGACACCCTCCAGGCGGTGCGCGCCATGCCCGCCCGGCGGCGGGTCGTGGTGCTGGACGGCCGGCCGGGGAGCTGGCTGCCGGCCGGTTTCGACGTCCGGCCGCAGTGCGCCGGCGGTCTCGACGAGCGGCTGGCCGCCGCCTTCGCGGACAGCGCCGGACCGACGCTGCTGATCGGCATGGACACCCCTCAGGTCACCCCGCGACTCCTCGCCCCGGCACTGGCCCCCGGGGCCTGGGACGACTGCGACGCCTGGTTCGGCGCGGCCGAGGACGGCGGCTTCTGGGCGCTCGGCCTGGCCGTTCCCGACGCCCGGTTGCTGCGCGGCGTCCCCATGTCCACCGCCCGCACCGGCGCCGCCCAACGTGCCCGACTCACCGCCGCCGGCCTCCGGGTGCGCGACCTCCCGCCGTTGCGCGACGTCGACACCGCGGACGACGCCGAACGGGTCGCGGCCGCCGCGCCCGGCGGACGGTTCGCTGCCACCCTCGCCCGACTGCGGCCGGTCGCCGGCCGATGAGCTCCACCGTGCCGCCCACGACCACCGCCACCTGGGGCGCCGACCCCTTGAGCTCCACCGTGCCGCCCACGACCACCGCCACCTGGGGCGCCGACCCCTACGCGGAGGCCCTCCGCCGCGGTCGCGGCCCGCTGTTCCTGCGCCGCACCGACGGCTGGCTGCTGCCGCTGGAGGTCGAGCGCTGGTGCGCCGGCGCGGACGCCGCCGACCGCTCCGCACTGGGCCGCTGCGAGGGCACCGTCCTCGACATCGGCTGCGGCCCCGGGCGGCTGGTCGCCGCGCTCGCCGCACAGGGCCGCCGGGCGCTCGGCATCGACATCAGCCCCGCCGCGGTCGCCCGCACCACGGCGGCCGGCGGCGCCGCGCTGCCCCGCTCGGTCTTCGACTCCCTTCCGAACGAAGGCAGTTGGGGCACCGCACTGCTCCTCGACGGCAACATCGGCATCGGCGGCGACCCGCACGCCCTGCTCGTGCGGACGGCCGAACTGATCGACCGGGCCGGTCTGCTGATCGTGGAGACGGACCCGACGGACATCGACGAACGGTGCCAGGTCCGGCTCGACACCGGACGCCGGGCCGGCCGGCAGCTCTCCGGCCACCCCGGCGCGCCGCTCCGCCACGGGGGCCACCCCCGACCGGACGACCTCTTCCCCTGGGCCCGGGTCGGCACCCCCGCCCTGCTGCGGTACGCGGCCGCGACCGGCTTCAGCCCCGCCGAACAGTGGACCGTCGCCGGCCCGGTGGATCAGTCGCCGGGCGGCGCGGAGCGCTGCTTCGTCTCCCTGCGCCGGCGCCCCACGCCATCCCTCCCGGCCCCTCGCGGCTGAACCGCGCGGCACAGCAGCCACAGCGCGGAGACCGCGAACAGCCCGGCCGTGACCAGCAGCCAGCGGCTCAGGAACACCCCGCCCGGCAGCCCGGTGGCGCCCTCGTAGTGCGCCGCGGCCCCGCTCCCCGCCGAGCCGGCGATCAGCGGGAACCACACCAGCAGCAGCAACCCGGAGAGCGCGGCCGGCACCCGGACGTACGGGGTCCAGGCCCGGTGGTGGGCGGTCCCGGCCGTGTACCGGGCCACCGCGCGGTCGGCGAGCGTGTACAGCGGAAGCAGCACCAGATCGTGCAGCAGCGCCGCCCCGACGAACCAGACGACCACCAGCGGCCACTGCCCACCGGCCAGCAGCCGCACCCCCGCATAGCCGGCGAGCGCGAACGAGGCGAGCATCAGCAGAAGGTGTAACGGGCCCTCTCCGTACCAATGGTGACGGACCATCATCCGGCGGGCCCGGCCGGCCCGCTCGCGCCATCCCGTACGCACCCTCACCACTCCCCGAACGTCAGTCGCGACACCCACTTGGTGTTGAGCACCCCCGGCGCCGCCGGAACGATGATCCGCGCCGGGTAGCCGTGATCGACGGACAGGTCCGCACCGCCCACCCGCAGCGCGAGCAGCGACCGCGGATCGCTGACCTGATTGGCGCGCAGCGCGGCCCGGCGGAACGCCCCGTGCAGCTGGAGCGACTCCACCAGCAGGTCCGGCGGCTGCGCGCCGAGCCCCACCAGCGCGGCGAGGTCCCGCAGCCGCACCCCGCTCCACTGCTGGTCGTCGGTCGACCAGCCCTCCACACAGGCGATCGGCAGCGCCGCGGTGTGCTGCGGCAGTCGCAGCAGCGCGGCCCGGTCGAGCCGCACCCGCCGCCCGCCGCCCTCGATCGTCAACCGCCAGTCGGCGCCGGTGTCCTGGGTCCGGATCCCGACCGCCGCGGCCGTCTTGTTGATCTGGAAGCCGTTCGGCCCGCTGCCCGGATCGCGGGCACCGTGCGGCGCCAGCAGCGCGGTACGCCGCCACCACCCGCCGATGCTCTGTCCGGCGCTGGTCGCGAGCAGCAGCAGCGATCCGGCGCCGACCAGGGCCAGCGCACCCCGCCGGGACACGGTCGGCGGGGCCGGGCGGGCGGCCACCAGCTCGGTGTCGTCGGCGTCCGGTGCGGGGTCGGTGCGCTCCCGCAGCGCCCGCAGGGTCCGTGGGATCCGCAGTGCCACATGGGCGCCGAACGCGCCCATGAACACCCATGCGCCGTAGAAGTGCAGCGGATAGAACGACCCCGGGAAGACGTACTCCAGCTGGATGTTGAGGATGCCGGTGACGAACTCGAAGAGCGCCCCGCCGACCAGCAGCAGCAGCGAGAGCCGCTCCAGCGCATGCCCGGCCGACCGGGCCGGCGGCATCGTGAACAGCTTCGGGATCACCGACCACAGCTTCGCCAGCAGCACCGGCACCAGCGCGATGCCGACGGTGACGTGCAGCCCCTGGGTGAGCCGGTAGAGCCAGTGCGGGTCGGTCGGCCAGCTGAAGAGGTAGAAGCCGAGCAGTCCCTTGCCGGGCGTCTTGTCGTTGACGCCACCGGCCAGGTTCGGGTTGTAGGCGGCGTACGACAGCAGGCCGGTGACGAACAGCAGGGTGATCCCGGCCAGCAGGACGACGCCGAGCACCGCGGTCAGCCGGGGGCCGCGCAGCGAACTGCGCCAGAACGACGGATCGAACGGCGAAGCCGGCGGGCCCGAAGGCGGAGGAGAGGACGAAGAGGAGGAAGAGGAGGAAGCGGGCGGAGGAGGTGGGGGAGGCGGGGGAGTGAGGTGGTCTGCACCCATGCCGCGACGGTATGCCGTGGCCGGTGCGCCGAGGGGCTACGACCCATGACGAAACTCTGACGTCAGCGGATCGGCGGCACCGCCCGCGCCGCACTCGGCCTAACGTGCCGGTGTGACCCCGCGACCGACCTCCCGAGCGACCTGTGCACCACGCCCCGTGGCGACCGGCGACGGACGCGCCGCGCGCCGCGCCGATCTGCTGGCCGCCGCGGCCGGCGCCCTCCTCGTCGTGCTCGCCGCCGTCGTCGGCACCGTCATCGAGCGCGCCAACGGCAGCCTGCACGTCAACTGGCCACCGCTGTACGCCTCGTGGTTCCCGCACCTGGGGCCCGGCACCCCCGCCGCACTCGCGGTCGCCGTCCTGGTGATCGCCTACGGACCGCCGCTCGCGGCCCGACTGCCCTGGCGCGCCCTGGTCCCCGCCTCCTGGGCGGCGGCCATGGCCTGGACGTGGTCGCTGGCCCTGATCGACGGCTGGCAGACCGGCGTCGCCCGCCGCCTCACCACCGAGTACGAGTACCTGACCGTCATCCACCGCTTCGACGAACTGGGGCCGGCGCTACGCGGCTTCACCCACCACATCCTCAACAACGGACCGGACCACTGGCCCGCCCATGTCGCCGGGCACCCGCCGGCCGCCGTGCTCACCTTCGTCGGCCTGGACCGCATCGGCCTGGGCGGCGGCGCCTGGGCCGGCGCGTGGTGCATCACCGTCGGCACCTCCGCGGTGGCCGCGGTCCTGATCGCGCTGCGCGCCCTCGTCGACGAGCACACCGCCCGCCGGGCCGCCCCCTTCCTGGTGCTGGTCCCGGCCGCGGTCTGGGTCGGCACCTCCGCGGACGGCTACTTCGCCGGCGTCGCCGCCTGGTCGCTGGCGCTGCTGGCCCTCGCGGCCACCCGCAGTACCACCCCCGGACGACCGCTGGGAGCCCGCGGCGCGGCCGCCGCGCTGGCCTCCGGGCTCCTCCTCGGCCTGACCTGCTACCTCTCCTACGGGCTCACGCTCATCGCGTTGATCGCGGCGGCGGTGCTGTGGCTGGCGCGGTCCGTGCGACCGCTGCCCCTGGTCGTGGTGGGTGTGCTGGCCGTCGCGGCGGCCTTCACCCTCGCCGGTTTCTCCTGGTGGGAGGGGTACCGGCTGCTGGTCGAGCGCTACTACCAGGGCGCCGCGGCGGTCCGCCCGTACGCCTACTGGGTCTGGGGCAACCTCGCCTGCGCCGTCCTGATCACCGGCCTGGCCACGGTCGCCGGCCTGCGCCGCACCCTCGCCGTGGCCCCCGGCGCGCTGCGCCGGCTGCGTCCCTCCGCGGAACCCCTGCGCAGCCCCTCCGTGCGGCTCGCCGTCCTGCTGTCGGCCGTGCTGCTCGCCGTGTTGGCCGCCGACCTCTCCGGAATGAGCAAGGCGGAGACCGAGCGGATCTGGCTCCCCTTCGCCTGCTGGCTCCCGGCGGCCTGCGCCCTGCTGCCCGCGTCCCGGCGCCGGCACTGGCTCATCGCCCAGGCGACACTGGCTCTCCTGCTCAACCACCTTCTCTACACCGGATGGTGACGAGGCATCAGGGAAGGTTCAGGGTGTGGGTGTGGTACGTCCGGGCCGTGTTCACCCGGCCGGGGCGCAGGATCCGGATCGGTCCGAGGTAGCAGGACGGGCAGCCGCTGCGGGTCAGCGGGGAGGAGACCCGAACGCCGCGGGCGAAGTAGTCGGCCCGACGGTGGCCGGCGAGATCCGTGGTGTGCCGGATCTCGTACTCCTCTTCCCAGCCGTGTCCGCAGTGCAGACAGACGAACGCATACGCCTCGTGAACCGTCTCGCTGTCCCGTTCCATGGTCACCACGCCCTCTCCCCGGTCCCGTCGTGCTCGCTCCGGGGCCGGATGCATGCCGCACCTCCCATTATTGCGCCCTGCAACGGCATTCGCCGGAGTGGATTTCCCGGCCGCCGGCAGCCGCCGATCACGGCCGCCACCAGGCACGATGCCGGTACCGGGTATAAAGGCAGCCATGGGGCATGACGCGCGCGCACCGCGGCCGGCCGGCGCGGCCACTGCCGGCGAGGATCTCGACCACGACGTCGAGGAGGTCATCGCCGCGGTGCTGACCGCCTCCCGGCTGCTGGTCGGCATCTCGGCCCGCGCGCTCGCCCGGACGGCACCCTCGCTCACCCTGCCCCAGCTGCGCGCCCTGGTGGTGCTGGAGGGTCAGGGCCCGGTCAAGCTCGCCGCCCTGGCCGGCGCGCTCGGCGTCAATCCGTCCACCGCGATGCGGATGGTGGACCGGCTGGAGGCGGCCGGCAGCGTCGCCCGGCAGGCCAACCCCGGGAACCGCCGGGAGGTCGTGCTCAGCCTGACGGACGAGGGCCGGAACCTCGTCGAGCGGGTGCTCGCCCACCGGCACGCGGAGATCTCCGCGATCGTGGCCCAGCTGCCGGTCGAGGAGCGCGCCGGGCTGCTCCGCTCGCTCCGAGCGCTCACCGACGCCGCGGGTGAGCCGCCGGTCGCGCCGAGACCGGCACCCCCGCCGGAGTCGGCCGCCCCGTAGCGGGACCCGGCAGGGTGGCCGCGGCCGGCGCGGTCAGCCCGCGCTCTGCGCCAACGACCGGTACACCGCGGTGACCAGGCCGCCGTTGCGCGGGTCTTCGCCGGAGGTGCCACCGCCGTACTTGTTCATGGCGTACGCGTACGACAGCCGGTTCTCCGGGTCCGCGAAGGCGTACGAGCCGCCGGCGCCGCCGTGCCCGAAGGCCCGCGGGTTGGGGCCCACCAGGCCCTGGTGGTTGAGCATGTAGCCCAGGCCCCAGCGGTGTTCGTGGCCCGCCGGGATGAGCGCGTCGATGGTCAGGTCCCGTTCGCCGGGCCGGCTCTGTGACCGGCGCATCGCCTCCAGCGTGCCCGGGCCGACGAGCTTGCCGGTCACCAGCGCCCCGTAGACCGTCGCCAGGCCGTGCGCGGAGGCGTGCGCATTGCCCGCCGGGATCTCGGCCGAGCGGTAGGCGGCGCTGTTCACGTCGCCGGTGGGGATGGACGTCAGCGCCAGCATCACGATCGCCATCGGATGGTCGGCCAGCGACCGGAACGGGGGCATCGGCGCGCCCGGGAACTGCTCGCTGATCCGGGCCTCGTCCAGCTGCCCGACCATGTCGGCGCAGGAGGCGTGCTCCTCGACGGGGGTGCCGATGAACACCCGTGCGCCCAGCGGCCCGGTGATCTCGCTGCGCAGGAACGCCCCCAGGGACTGCCCGGTGATCCGGCGCACGACCTCGCCGATGAGGTAGCCGAAGGTCACCGCGTGGTAGCCCTGCGCGGTGCCCGGTTCCCACCACGGCTCGGTGGCCGCCAGGGTGGCGCACACCCGGTCCCAGTCGTAGGCGTAGTCGACGGGCAGCGGCTCACGGGGTGCGATCAGGCCGGCGCGGTGGCTGAGCAGCCAGCGCACCGGTAAGCCCTCCTTGCCGGCCTGGGCGAACTCCGGCCAGTAGCGGGCGACCGGCGCATCGAGGTCCAACTCGCCCCGGTCCACCAGTAGATGGGCGCACAGCGCGGTCATGCCCTTGGACGTCGAGTAGACGTTGACGAGGGTGTCGCGCTCCCAGGCGCGGGTCCGTGCCGCGTCCGCGTGGCCGCCCCACAGGTCGACGACCACCTCGCCGTCCAGGGTGACCGTGACGGCCGCGCCGACGTCGCCGTGCTCGTGGAAGTTCCGCTCGAACGCCTCCTGTACGCCGGCGAAACCCGGTGCGCAGTGGCCGTTGACGGTGGTTGGTCCCACGGTGGCTCTCCTCGCGTCTTCCCTGAGGTCATCCCATGCGTCTGTTCGTGTGCATTTGGTATCCGATGATCCGGTCAGATCGATGCCCATGGCAACCGTATGGGTCCGGACGGCTCAGCGGCGCGTGTCGGGACCCGTGCCCGCGGCACGCCGGTACGGCCTTCCTGCGGCGCTCCCGTACGGCCTCGCCCGAAGCTCCCTTGGCCGGAATCCGCCACCTCTCGGCGATCAACGCCCGACCGCGCCCGCACCATGGACACCGTGACCACGACGACCACCACGACGACCGTGACTGCCACGACGCCTGCGACCGAGACGACGGCCGTGACAGGGGCGACGGCCGTGACCGAGACGACGGCCGTGACCGACGCGACCGCCGTGGTCGGGACGACGGCCGTGACCGACGTGACTACCGAGACCGGCACCGGTGCCGCCGCCGAGGGCCGGGGGCCCGCACCCGTCGAGGCGCTCCTCCTCGTCGACCTCCAGACGGCCTTCGTCACCGGTCGCGAAGCGGTGCCGGACGCCGCGCGGGTGATCGACCGGAGCCGCGACCTGCTCGCCCGGGCCCGCGTCGCCGGCGCCCTGATCGTCCACCTCCAGAACGACGGTGAGCCCGGAACCGTCGACGAGCCGCACACCCCCGGCTGGGCGCTCCATCTGCCCGTCGAGCCCGGACCCCGCGAGGTCGTGGTCCGCAAGGCGGAGGACGACGGCTTCGAGGGCACCCCGCTGGCGGCTCTGCTCGCCGATGCCGACGTCGAGGCGCTGGCCCTCTGCGGGGTGCTCTCCGAGATGTGCGTCGCGGCCACCGCCCGTACCGCGCTGGCCCGCGGCTTCCGCGTGGTCCTGCCGCACGACGCCCACGCCACCTACGACATCCCCGCGGCCCCCGGCATCAGCGAGGCCGTCCCGGCCGCGATGTCCTCCCGCGCCGCCGAGTGGGCGCTGGGCGACGAGGTCGAGGTCATCGCCCGCGCCGCCGATGTCACCTTCGCCGTCGCCGCGTCCCACCCCGACTGATGAATCAACGCCGGCCGGCTGGAGGCCTTCTACCGCGATCCGCTCGGCGCCGAGGAGTTGACTCGGGTGCCCGAGGAGGATCCGGACCGGAGCGGGCCGGCTGCCGTGCTGTCGCGGCCGGCCCGCTCCGCCCACGGTCACTTCTGGTTCTTCTCCAAGGCCTCGATGTAGGCGTGCATGAAGTGGTCGCGGATGCCGTCGGAGGCCGGCGCCAGCGCATCGGCGGTGAACCCCTTGGCGTGGTCGAGCAGGCCGCTGATCACCGGCATGGTGTTGTGGATGGCGCCCTTGGAGTCGATGTAGCGCAGCGCGGAGACATGCTGGAAGGGCGGCTCCGGGGGAAGTTGGGGAACGATGTCGTTGTTGTTGACGAAGCGGTACATACGGTCGGCGAAGGCGGAGTTGAACTCCTTCGTCAGCAGTCGGTCGCAGGTGCGCGGCTGGCCGAAGGTGTAGACGCCGCTGGCCGTCACATAGGGCTCTTCGAAGTGCAGCCGGGCACCGGCCAGCATGGCCAGCGCACCGCCGAGACTGTGGCCGGTGAACCACACGGTCTGGTCGTTGTCGCGGAACTCGTCGATGGCGGCGCGGACCTGCGGCCAGACGGATTCCAGTGCCTCGCCGAATCCGTAGTGGATGAAACCCTTGCCGCTGGGGCCGGGCCAGGGCGGGGTGGTGGCGTCCGACAGCCAGTCGCGCAGGTTCGTCGGCTCCGTCCCCCGGAAAGCGGTGATGATCATGCCGTCGCCGCCGAGGGTGTACGCCTGGGTGTCCTCCAGCGGGAACGGTGGCTGGAACGTGGTGTGGTGATGGCGTACGCGGTCGAATCCCCAGGTGCGGGCGGTGGATTCGATGGTCTTCTCGTCCTTGTAGGCGAGCTCGGAGGCGCGCGCCATGCACAGTGCATGGCGGACGCTGTAGCCGGTGACCTTCTGGTCGATGGTCGCGCTGGTCAACGTGGGCTCCTGAATAATTCGACGGTGATTACGGAGCGCTCGCTCCAACTACCGAGCGTAACCTTGTCATGTCGCGCCGCAACCTTGCGCCCGTTCAAACCACTCGTTCGAGCCTCGGGTCGCACACACCCGGCCGCCGGGCGAGCCTGGAAGCGTTCGGCACCCGGAGGAAGGTCCACAGAGGAAGGCCCCACAGTGAACAGCGCGAAACAGGCGTCACATGCGGAACACGTATCGGCCGAGGTGGTGGTGGAGCTGGAGAGCTGTGCGACGCAGGACGCGCACGCCGTCTTCAGTGCGCTGCGCACCTCGTTCAGCTCCGACCGGGCCGCCGACGATGTGCCCGAGGAGATGGCGGGGCCAGGGGCGACGGTGTGGACCACGACCTTCGACGTGAGCGAGCTCAAGGCCACCGCCGAGCCCCGGCGGCTGACCGCCCCCGTCGTGGTCAGCCTCCAGGGTGGCTACTGGGCTGTCGACCAGCTGTGCAAGGGCCTTGAGTCGGCGTTCGCCGTGCACGTTCTGGGCATGGCCGCGGGCGACCAGGAGAAGGAGGTCGAGCTGCGGCTGGAGTCTCGCTAGCGGGGCCTCCCCCTCGCCGTGGCGTCGTGCGACGGCCCGCACTGCTCCTCTCCCCGGGGTCGGGTGTCCCGCCCGTCCGGGCCTGGCCTGCCCGTCCGGGCCGGGCCCACGGGACCCGTCATCGTGAACGCCGTGCGTCACGCCGCCGGAGTAAGGGCGCGGGACCTTCCGTTGGCGCCGGCCGGGGCCCTCCCGCATCTGCGCGGCGGCGTGGGCAGGTGAGCGCGGCGGGCTCCGGGGGACTCCGGTGGCCCATGATCAGTTGCGGGGGGTGCGCCTCGGGGTCACCATGTCACATGACCCATAGGTGATAGACGCTCACTCTTCGTGTTCGGGGTTCGTTGGTCCAACGAGGTGAAGGGCGTGAGCCTCGCGGTGAGGAGCCACGACATGACACGTCCCACCGACCGGCATTACACGGTCGAACTGCATGCCACGGCGGAGCGGGTACCGCGGATCCGGCGGATCCTCGCCGCGCACCTGCGGCACTGGAACCTCGAGCTCCATATCGAGCCCGTATGCCGGGGAGTGGCGGAGCTTCTGACCAACGTCCATCGCCACATCGGCCCCGAAGCCCGCTGTGTGGTCGAACTCCGCTGGTCCGGGCGGCACCTCACGGCCTCCGTCGCCGACCAGGGCCCGCGGCTGCCGAAGCTGGTGAGTGCTGCCGGCGGCGGGCTCTCCAGAGTGGCCGCGCTGAGCGACAGTTGGGGCACCTGCGGTACGCCGGACGGCAAGGTCATCTGGTTCACCCGGCGCGTCGAGGCGACCCGCAAGACCCCGCTGACGGCCCGCGCCCCGCTGCGCAGCGTGCCCGACGCCAAGGGGCAGCCGACGCTGCCGCCGGCCGTGCCGGTCGAGCCGCTGGTCGAGCCCGCGCCCGAGGTGGCCGCCGGGACGAGCCCGGCGGACTCGCCGGCGGTGTCCCTCGTCTGACGCACCCTCCGTGATCCGGCGCGGTGACGGCAGCCCCGCCCGCCCCTCGCCAACCGGCTGATATACGCCTGGCGGGTGCCCCGGTACCGGCGGTGGCCACCCGCCGCGGTTACGATCCAGGCATGGCATCGGCTCGGTCGACCAACGGCAGGGTGCGGGACCGCGGTTCAGCGGTTCCGTTCCGTGTGCTGTGGCTCACCGTGGTGCTGATCAGTGTGCTGGTGGCGCACGGAGCGCGGGCGGAGAGCGCCGAGGGCCCTCTGCTCGGTGCCGTGCCGGCCGCGGTCGCGTCCGCAGTGGCGGACCCCGACACGGCCGCCGCCGCGGACTCCGGCACGGCCGCCGCCGCGGACCCCGGCGTCCGGCGTGCGCCCGACGCCGGCATCCCTGCGGAACACGCCGATCACCCGGGCCACCCGGGGCACTCGGGTGAGCACTCCCACGAGCTCTGCGTGTCGGGCCATCCCCAACAGGGTGCCGCCGTCCCGCCGCCCTGCGCCCGGCCCTTGACGGGCTCCTCCTGGCGTACGCCGACGCAGGGCCGGCACGCGCCGCCGATGCCTGCGGCCGCCGCTCTTCCGCCGCCGGTCGGCGGCCCCGGCTCGGTCGTCCAGCAGGTCTAGATTCCGGCCAATTCCGGATCGCACCTGCTGCTCTCTCCTGCTGTTCGCTCCCGCCGCCCGCGCGTTCGTTGCGCTGCCACGGCGATGCGGCGGCCTTTTGCCGGAGGACCGACCCGTGCCTGCCCGCACTCCGTCCCACGTTCCGCTCCACCCGGCGCCCCGTCCGGCGCCACTGCTCCCCTTCCTCCTGCTCGTCGTCGGCCTGCTGGTGGCCCTCTTCCCGTGCCACGGCGGTGTCGCCGGGCACCCCCATCCGGCGGGGTCGTCCGCCGTCGTGTCGTCCGCGCCGTCGGGTGCCCCTGCCGGTGCGTCGTCGGGCCGGCCCGTTCCGGCGACCGTCGCGCCCGAGGAACGGGTCGAGGAGCACCACGGCACCGCATGTGACCAGGGGGCGTCCGGCCATCTGCCGCAGGGCCGCCCGACCGCGGATCCGCAGGGCGCCGGGTCCGGGCTGCTCGCGGCGGCCGTGCTCGGTACGCCGGTCCGGCGGCGGTCCGCCGTATGCCGCGGCGGTGTGCGCCGACGCCCGGCGCGCACCGGCCGATCCACTCTCGCCGCGCTGTGTCGGTGCCGGATATAGGAGCGCCCGGCCGCGCCCGGCCACCCGGCCGGGCCGAGACGAGCGTCCCTTTCCAGCCCCCCACAGAACGAGAGCGAGTCATGCACGCTGTTCCCGTCGTTCCCACCCCTGCCCCCGTTCCTGCCCCTACCCCCGGAACTCCGGCCGCCGGGATCCCCGGCCTGGTCGGCAACACCCCGGTACTGCACGTCTCCGAGCCGCTCACCCCGCCCGGACGCGGCTTCTGGGCGAAGCTCGAAGGCCGCAACCCGGGCGGCATCAAGGACCGGCCCGGCCTGCACATGGTGGAACGGGCCCGCGCCCGCGGCGCGTTGCGGCCCGGTGCGCGGATCATCGAATCCACCAGCGGCACCCTCGGCCTCGGCCTGGCGCTCGCCGGCATGGTCCACGGCCACCCGGTCAGCCTGGTCACCGACCCCGGCCTGGAGCCCTCGATGACCCGGCTGCTGGCCGCCTACGGCGCACAGGTCGAGCTGGTGGACGAGCCGCATCCGACCGGTGGCTGGCAACAGGCCCGCCGCGACCGGGTGACCCAGTTGCTCGCCGCACACCCCGGTTCGTGGTGCCCGGACCAGTACAACAACCCCGACAACACCACCGCCTACCTGCCGCTGGCGCTCGAACTCGCCTCCCAGTTGGGCCACATCGACGTCCTGGTGTGCAGCGTCGGCACCGGCGGGCACTCCGCCGGCGTGTCCCGGGTGCTGCGCCAGCTCTACCCGGACCTGCGGCTGGTCGGTGTCGACACCATCGGCTCGACCATCTTCGGGCAGCCCGCCCGCCCCCGGCTGATGCGCGGACTGGGCTCCAGCATCTATCCGCGCAACGTCGCCTACGACCAGTTCAGCGAGGTGCACTGGGTCGCACCGGGCGAAGCGGTGTGGACCTGCCGCCAGTTGGCATCCTCGCACTACGCGACCGGCGGCTGGAGCGTCGGCGCGGTCGCGCTGGTGGCCGGCTGGCTCAGCCGCACCGAGCCGGCCGGCACCCGCATCGTGGCCGTCTTCCCCGACGGACCGCAGCGCTATCTGGGCACGGTGTACGACGACGAGTACTGCGCCGCACACGGCCTGCTCGACGCCCCGCCGGCGGACGAGCCGCAGACGCTGGAACGCCTGGGAGAGCGGGAGGTCACCGCCTGGACCCGGTGCACGGACGTCGTCGATCCGCTGAGCCTGCCGGGGGCGGCCGCGGTGACCGGTTCCGGGCGTCCCGGCGATGCGGTCCGGGCCACCACCGGCCGCCCGCAGGAGGCGGCCCGGTGAAAGGCGTCCTCACACAGGTGCGCTCCTACGAGCGCAGCGTCCAGTTGTTGATGGTCAATCAGTTCACCATCAACCTGGGCTTCTACATGCTGATGCCGTATCTGGCCGCCCATCTGTCGGGCACCCTGGGCCTGGCCGGCTGGCTGGTCGGCCTGGTGCTGGGCGTGCGCAACTTCAGCCAGCAGGGGATGTTCCTGGTCGGCGGCACGCTGGCCGACCGGTTCGGTTACAAGCCGCTGATCGTGGCCGGCTGTGTGCTGCGTACGGCCGGCTTCGGCACGCTGGCACTGGTGGACTCGCTGCCCGCGCTGCTGGCGGCGTCCGCGGCGACAGGCCTGGCCGGGGCGCTGTTCAACCCGGCGGTCCGGGCGTACCTGGCGGCCGCGGCGGGAGAGCGCAGGCTGGAGGCGTTCGCGCTGTTCAACGTCTTCTACCAGGCGGGGATCCTGCTCGGCCCGCTGGTGGGCATGGTGCTGACCGGAGTGGACTTCCGGGTCACCTGCCTGGTCTCGGCGGGCATCTTCGCGCTGCTGAGCGTCGTGCAGATCCGTGCGCTGCCGGCCTGGGAGGACGGGGCCCCGCGGGCGGACGGTGCCGGCCGGCGGACCGGTGTGCTGTCCCAGTGGCGCGGGGTGCTGGCCAACCGGCCGTTCCTGCTGTTCTCCGGCGCCATGATCGGCTCCTACGTGCTGTCCTTCCAGGTCTATCTGGCGCTGCCGTTGGAGGTGCGGCGACTGGGCGGCGAGGGACGGTTCGGCACGGCCGCGGTGGCGGCGCTGTTCGCGGTGTCCGGGCTGAGCACGATCCTGGGGCAGACCCGGGTGACCCGCTGGTGCAAGGCCCGGATGCCGGCCGGACGGGCGCTCGCCTGGGGCCTGTTCACGATGGGCCTGGCGTTCCTGCCGCTGCTGGTGGCCAGTGCGCTGCCGGTTCCGGCCGGCGGTCCCGGGCGCTGGGCGCTGGCGGCCGTCCCGCCCGCGCTGTGCGCGCTGCTGCTGGCCGTCGGCACGATGATCACCTACCCGTTCGAGATGGACACCATCGTCCGGCTCTCCGGTGACCGCCTGGTCGCCACGCACTACGGGCTCTACAACACCATCTGCGGGGTCGGCATCACGCTCGGCAACCTGTTGACCGGTGGCGCACTGGACGCCTCCCGGGCCGCCGGTCTGCCCGCCCTGCCCTGGCTCGCCCTGCCGGCCCTCGGCCTGGCGTGCAGCGCGGCCCTGTACGGGCTGCACCGGACGGGGCGGCTGACCCGGGCCGGTGGGCTGGCCGCGGTGCCGGGCTGAGGAAAATGGGTGGCCGCCCCGCCCTGCCCCGGCGGGGCGGGGCGGCCACTCCTGGCCGGGGAGTTCGCCGCGCGTACGGCGAACTGTCACACCTGGGACACCCCCACTTCCCAGACACTCGTTCCTCTTGGAACACTCTGCTGACTGCTGTGTCCCCACAGCTCCCAGCACAACTGCACAGCACCGTCCCCAACACCGCGAACTTCCCCACACCCGAAGAGGTTCACAGACTCATGCCTGAACTCAATCGGCGGCGTTTCCTCCAGATCGCCGGCGCCACCGCGGGCGTCTCCGCCCTGTCGAGCAGCATCGCCCGTGCCGCGGCCATCCCCGCCAAGCGGCGCACCGGCTCCATCAAGGACGTGGAGCACATCGTCGTCCTCATGCAGGAGAACCGTTCCTTCGATCACTACTTCGGCACGATGAAGGGCGTCCGCGGCTTCGGCGACCCGCGCCCGGTGACGCTGCCGAACGGCAAGCCGGTGTGGAACCAGCCCGACGGCGGCAAGGAGGTGCTGCCCTTCCACCCGGACGCCGAGGACCTCGGCATGCAGTTCATCGCCGGCCTCGACCACGACTGGGCGGGCGGCCACAAGGCGTTCAACAACGGCAAGTACGACCAGTGGGTGCCGGCCAAGTCGGAGCGCACCATGGCGTATCTGACCCGCAAGGACATCCCGTTCCACTACGCCCTCGCCGATGCGTTCACCATCTGCGACGACTACCACTGTTCGTTCATCGGGGCGACCGACCCCAACCGCTACTACATGCTGTCCGGGCACGTCGGCAACGACGGCAAGGGCGGCGGTCCGGTCCTCGGCAACCAGGAGGCGGGGTACGACTGGACCACGTACGCCGAGCGCCTGGAGCAGGCCGGGGTGTCCTGGAAGGTCTACCAGGACATCGGCGACGGCCTGGACGCGAACGGCCAGTGGGGCTGGATCGACGACGCCTACCGGGGCAACTACGGCGACAACTCCCTGCTCTTCTTCAACCAGTACCGCAACGCCAAGCCCGGCGACCCGCTCTACGACAAGGCCCGCACCGGCACCAATGCCAAGGCCGGCGACGGCTACTTCGACGTGCTCAAGGCCGATGTGAAGGCCGGCAAGCTCCCGCAGGTCTCCTGGATCGCCGCGCCCGAGGCGTTCAGCGAGCACCCCAACTGGCCGGTGAACTACGGCGCCTGGTACATATCGCAGGTGCTGGACGCGCTGACGTCCAACCCCGAGGTGTGGAGCAAGACCGCCCTGTTCATCACCTACGACGAGAACGACGGTTACTTCGACCACATCGTGCCGCCGTACGTCCCGTCCTCCGCCGACCAGGGCAAGTCGACCGTCGACACGAGCCTGGACTACTTCCCCGGCAACGCCAGCTACGCCGCCGGCCACTACGGCATGGGCATGCGCGTGCCGATGATCGTGGTCTCGCCGTGGAGCACCGGCGGGTACGTGTGCTCCGAGGTCCTCGACCACACGTCGATCATCCAGTTCATGGAGAAGCGCCACGGGGTCAAGGAGCCGAACATCTCGCCGTGGCGGCGCACCGTCTCGGGCGACCTCACCGCCGCCTTCGACTTCGGCGGCAAGGACACCGGCCCGGCGGCCCTGCCGGACACCGCCGGCTACCAGCCGCCGGACCACGAGCGCCACCCCGACTACGTCCCGCACGCCCCCGCCAACCCGGCCCTGCCCAAGCAGGAGTCCGGCTCCCGCCGCACGCGCCCGCTGCCGTACGCGCCGCTGGTCGACGGCTCCGCGGACCCGGCGGCCGGCACGTTCACCCTCACCTTCAGCGGCGGCGACGCGGCGGGCGTCTGCTTCCACGTCCGCTCCGGCAACCGCACCGACGGCCCCTGGACCTACACCACCGAGGCCGGCAAGAAGATCTCCGACACCTGGAACTCGGCGTACTCCAAGGGCGCCCACGACCTGTCGGTGTTCGGTCCGAACGGCTTCCTGCGCGTCTTCAAGGGCCCCGGCAAGACCGCCGGCCCCGAGGTGACCGCCCGCCACGACAAGGCCAGCGGCAACATCAAGCTGACCCTGAAGAACGCGGGCAGCGCCGCCGCCAACCTCACCGTGACGAACGCGTACGGCGGCGCCGCGGAGACCTTCAAGGTGAAGGCGGGCGCCACCGTGGAGCACACGGTCGACCTGCGGGCCAGCAAGCGCTGGTACGACCTGTCGGTCACCTCCGACACCGACAAGACCTTCCTGCGCCGGTTCGCCGGCCACGTCGAGAACGGCCAGGCGGGCGTGAGCGACCCGGCACTCATCACCGGCTGACCGCCGGCGACGAGGTTCGCGCGCTCCCCCGCACCGCGGGGAACGGGGCGCCCGCCGATCCGGCGGGCGCCCCGTGGCGTCAGGAGGCCGCGTCCGGCAGGCCGGCGCGGACCTCCCGCGCCGCCGCGACCAGGTTCTCCAGCGCCGCGCGGACCTCGGGCCAGCCACGGGTCTTCAGCCCGCAGTCCGGGTTGACCCACAGGCGCTCGGCGGGGATCGCCTCAAGTCCCTTGCGCAACAGGCCCGTTGCCTCCGCGGCGCTCGGTACCCGCGGGGAGTGGATGTCGTAGACGCCGGGCCCCACCTCGCGGGGGTAGTCGGCCGCGGCCAGCTCGTCGGCGACCTGCATATGGGAGCGGGCCGCCTCCAGGCTGATCACATCGGCGTCCAGGTCGTCGATGGCCCGGACGATGTCGCCGAACTCCGCGTAGCACATGTGGGTGTGGATCTGGGTGTCCGGGCGGACGCCGCCGGTGGTGAGGCGGAAGGCCTCGGTGGCCCAGGCGAGGTACCCCGCGCGGTCGGCGGCGCGCAGCGGCAGCGTCTCGCGCAGCGCCGGCTCGTCCACCTGGATGACCGAACTGCCCGCCGCTTCGAGGTCGTCGACCTCGTCGCGCAGGGCCAGCGCCACCTGGCGGGCGGTGTCGCCGAGCGGCTGGTCGTCGCGGACGAAGGACCAGGCCAGCATGGTGACCGGACCGGTCAGCATGCCCTTGACCGGCCGGTCGGTGAGCGACTGGGCGTAGGCCGTCCAACGCACCGTCATCGGCCCGGGGCGGGCGACGTCCCCGGCGAGGACCGGCGGCCGGACGTAACGGGTGCCGTACGACTGGACCCAGCCGTGCTGGGTGGCCAGGTAGCCGGTGAGCTGTTCGGCGAAGTACTGGACCATGTCGTTGCGTTCCGGCTCGCCGTGCACCAGCACGTCCAGGCCGGCCTTCTCCTGGAAGGTGAGCACCTCGCGGATCTCGGCCGCGATCCGCTCCTCGTACCCGGCGGTGTCGATCCGGCCGGCCCGCAGCTCGGCGCGGGCGGTGCGCAGCTCGGCGGTCTGCGGGAACGAGCCGATGGTGGTGGTCGGCAGCAACGGCAGTCCCAGCCGGGCGCGTTGGGCGGCGGCCCGCTCGGCGTACGGCAGGGTCCGGCGACCGTCGGCCTCGGTGACGGCCGCGGCGCGGGCGCGCACCGCCGGGTCGTGGGTGAGTGCCGAGCCGGCCCGGGAGGCCAGCGCGGCGCGATTGGCGGCCAGTTCGGCCGCGATGGTGTCGGTGCCCCGGAGCAGGCCGCGGGCCAGGGTGACGATCTCCGTGGTCTTCTGACGGGCGAAGGCCAGCCAGCGGGCGATCTGCGGGTCGATCTCCCGCTCGGCGGTGGCGTCGAGCGGGACGTGCAGCAGCGAGCAGGAGGACGCGACGTCGACCCGGTCGGCGAGGCCGAGCAGGGTGCCCAAGGTGGTCAGGGACTTCTCGAAGTCGTTGAGCCAGACGTTGCGGCCGTTGACCACGCCGGCGACCAGGCGCTTGCCGGGGAGCCCGCCGACCGCCGCCAGATCGTCCAGGTTGGCCGCCGCGGATTCGGTGAAGTCCAGCGCCAGGCCGTCGACGGGCGCCTTGGCCAGTACCGGCAGCGCCTCGCCCAGCCGGTCGAAGTACGAGGCGACCAGCAGCTTCGGGCGGTCGGTGAGGGTGCCCAGGTGGTGGTAGGCGCGGGCGGCGGCGGCCAGTTCGGCGGGGTTGCGGTCCTGGACGAGAGCGGGCTCGTCGAGCTGCACCCACTCGGCGCCGGCCGCCCGGAGGTCGGCGAGCACCTCGGCGTAGACGGGCAGCAGCCGGTCGAGCAGCGTCAGCGGTTCGAACCCGGCGGCGACACCGGGCGCGGGCTTGGCCAGCAGCAGGTAGCTGACCGGCCCGACCAGGACCGGGCGGGCGGCGAGGCCGAGTGCGAGGGCCTCGGTCAGTTCGCCGACCTGCTTGGCGGAGTCCGCGACGAAGACCGCCTCCGGCCCCAACTCCGGTACGAGATAGTGGTAGTTGGTGTCGAACCACTTGGTCATCTCCAGCGGCGCCAGGTCCTGGGTGCCGCGGGCCATGGCGAAGTAGCCGTCCAGGGGATCGGCGGCCACCGCGGCACGGTGCCGGGCCGGGATCGCGCCGACCATCACGCTGGTGTCCAGGACGTGGTCGTAGTACGAGAAGTCGCCGGTCGGCACCTCGTCGATACCGGCCGCGGTGAGCTGCTGCCAGGCCGTGCGGCGCAGCCCGGCGGCGGTGGCCCTCAGGGCGTCCGCGTCGACGCGGCCCTTCCAGTACCCCTCGATGGCCTTCTTCAGTTCGCGGTGCTGCCCCTGCCGGGGGTAGCCGTGCACGGTGGCCCGTACTGCCGCGGCTGTGGACGTGCTGGTCACGGAACTCTCCTTCGCGAGCGTGCCTCTGTGGACCCCGGGACGGGGGAGGGCGCGAAGGGGTGGCCCACCGGGCGGGTCGCGGGTGCGCTGCCGCCGCCCGTGCCGCCTGGTGTGTCCGCCGACCCGCCCTCGAAGGTCACCGAGATCACCCCGCACACCGGTCGTGCGGGGGCACTGGCAGGTCTTCGGACTCGCGGGCACGTCCGCCAAGGGCGGATACCTACTGGCCGTCGCTTCCCAGGCCCGGACGGGCCCAGTGCGTGTGACGGCGGTCGTTCCCACTCACCGCTGCGGGGCAGTCCCGGATTTCCACCGGGTTCCCTCTTACGACGCACCTGCCTGGCGGGCAGGGCGAACCAGACGCAAGGGCCAGCCTAGGCGATGCCCTCCCGACCCCTGTAGGCCCTCCCCGGTGATCCGGTCACCCGCGCCGGGCACGCCTCGCGTTGGAGAGCGCTTCAACTCCTAGCGTGGTGATCACCTACCGAGCGAAGGGAACACCGTGCGCTACACACTGTTCGGCAAGACCGGCCTGCGGGTCAGCGAGCTGAGCCTGGGGACCATGACCTTCGGCGAGGAGTGGGGATGGGGCGCGGCCAAGCACACCAGCAGCCGGATCCTGGACGCCTACGCCGACGCCGGCGGCAACTTCCTCGACACCGCCAACAACTACACCGACGGCGCCGCCGAGCAGTTGCTCGGGGAGCTGCTCGAAGGCCGCCGGGACAGCTTCGTGCTGGCCAGCAAGTACACCTGCGCGACCCGTAAGGGCGATGTGAACGCGGCGGGCAACCACCGCAAGAACCTGGTCCGGTCGGTGGAGGCGAGCCTGGACCGGCTGCGCACCGACCACCTCGACGTGCTGTGGGTGCACGCCCGGGACAACTTCACCCCGGTCGACGAGCTGATGCGGGCGCTCGACGACCTGGTGCGCTCGGGCAAGGTGCTCCACCTGGGCGTCTCCGACTGGCCGGCCTGGGAGATCGCGCAGGCCAACACCCTCGCCGAGCTGCGCGGCTGGAGCGCGTTCGCCGGCTCGCAGCTGCGCTACAACCTGCTGGAGCGGACACCGGAGCGGGAGTTGCTGCCGCAGGCCCGCGCCTTCGACCTGGCCGTACTGGCGTGGGCGCCGCTGGCGGCCGGCAAGCTCACCGGCAAGTACCGCCGCGGCGAGACCGGCCGGCTGGACGTCACCGGCAGCCACACAGGGGACCACAACGAGGACGAGACCCTCACCGCGGTACTGGAGATCGCCGAGCAGGGCGGCTGGAGCCCCGCGCAGGTGGCGCTGGCGTGGCTGCGCAGCCGGCCCGGCAACGTCATCCCGATCATCGGCGCCACCAAGGAGAGCCAGCTCGCCGACAACCTCGCCGGCCTCGACGTCGAGCTGGACGGGGCGGCGCTGGCACGGCTGGACGCGGCGAGCGCGGTGCCGCTGGGCTTCCCGCACGACTTCCTGCGGCAGCCCGGCATCACCGAGAACGTCTACGGCGACCGCTGGGCCGACATCGAGGACAAGCGCTCCACCTACCGCCGCACGGTGCACGAGGTCCGCTGACCCGGCGCAGCCCGCCGGGAGCCGGAGCGTCGAACGCCGCCGCCCGGATGCCGGGCGGCGGCGTGCGCTCAACTCCCCGGTCGGGGGCCTACTTCAGGGCGCTGCGCTGCTGCCACTGCTGCCAGGTCTCCTGCCAGACCTCCAGGCCGTTGCCGACGTCGGTCTTGTTGGGGTTGGTGGTGCCCTTCACCTCGACCGTGGAGCCGATCGTCAGGAAGTCGTAGACCTTCTTGGCGTCCGAGGTGGTCATGCCGAAGCAGCCGTGGCTGTTGTTGACCACGCCGAGCGACTTGTTCCACGGGGCGGAGTGCAGGAAGGTCCCGGAGGCGGTGAGGTGGGTGACCCACTGCGAGTCCAGCATCCACTCGTCGCCGTGGCCGATGGTGGCGGAGTCCATCGTCTCCGCCGCGTTCTTGCTGCGCACGGTGTGCACCCCACCGCGGGTCGGGTCCTGCGGGGAGCCCGCGGAGCCGGTGATGCTGCCGACGTTCTTGCCGTTCTCGTACATGGTCAGGGTGTGCGAGGGGACGTCGATGACGGCCTTGCGGTCGGCGCCGACGGTGAAGCCGAAGGTGTAGTCCCGGGCGAACCAGCCGCCGGCCGTCCCGGAGTTGATACCGCCCAGCGCGCCGTTCACCGAGACCTTGGTGCCGGCCGGCCAGTAGTCCTTGGGCCGCCAGTCGATCCGGTCCTTGCCGGACCAGTCCTTGACCCAGCCCCAGGAGCCCTCGACCTTCGGCTGGGAGGTGACCTTCAGTGCCTTCTCGATCTCGGCGCGCCGGTCCTTGGCTATCGGGTGGTCGAAGAGGATCGATATCGGCATGCCGGTGCCGACGGTCTGGCCGCCGCCCGGGGTGTTGGTGAGCTTGTTGACCTTGTCGGCCTGCTCCGTGGTGAACGTCGAGGTGGCGGAGGACTCCTTGCCCTGCGTCGACTTCGCGGTGGTCTTCACGGTGTAGGTGGTCTGCGGCCGGACCTTGCCGTCAGAGGTCCATGAGGCGCCGCCGCCGGCCAGCCGCCCGGCGACCTTGGCGCCCTTGTCGTCCTTGACCTCGACCGCGGTGAGCTTGCCGCCGGAGGCCCGTACGGATATCTCCGAGCCGAGCTTGACGGACTTGCTGCCCGCGGACGGGGTGACGGTCACCTTCGCCGCCGGCGCGTCCTCCTTCGCCGCGTCGGTGCCGCCGTCGCACGCGGTCATCAGTCCGGCGGCCGCTATCAGGGCGGGTATGAACCGGGCGGGGTGGCGTCGGAGTGCGGCGTGCACGGGAGTCCCTCCAAAGCAGAACGGCTGGCAGTGGCGGGGTCGGGCCCAGTGAGGGCGTAACCGTCAAAGGTCGCCAATGCCCCCGCCGCACAGGGAGAGGGGATGTTCGCTGCGATGGTTGTCCGATGCACCGGATATTCAGGACACAGTTCGATATCGACGCCGGTGGAGCGCGAGGTTCCGGTCCTTCCGCCGGTTTCCTCGCGCCGTCTCCCGGCCTCCGGTCCCCGCGTCAGTAGCCGGGGGCCGATGTCCCGCCGCCGGTCGTCGTGCCACCGCCGGTCGAGGTTCCGCCGGTGGCGGCGGACTCGCCGCCCGTCGTGGTCCCGCCGCCGGTCGAGCCGCCCGTCGAGGTGCCGCCGCCGGTGCTGGACTCGCCGCCGGGAGTGGTGCCCCCGGTGGTCTCGGTCGGCCCACCGGTGGTGCTGGTGCCCCCGGTGGTCTCCGGCGGGGTCCCGGAGCCGGTGGTGCCGGCCGTCTCGGACGTGCCCGGCCCGGAGGGCGAGGTGCCGGAGGGCCCGGTGGGGGTCTCGCCCGGTGGCGTCGATCCGTAGGGCGGGGGCTGGGACGACGGGGGGCCGCTGGGGGTGTCGGCCGGTGGGGCCGTCGGCTGGTCGTGGGTCGGGCCGGTGTCGCCCTTGGGCCGCTTGAACCACGCACCGGTCTTGGGGTTCCGCAGCACGAACTCCTTGACCGGGGCCTTGGCGGGCTCCACGACGACCGCGTTGGAGGGCTGGTATCCGTGCCACGTCTGGCCGCGCTGCTGCCACTGCTTGAGCATCTGTGGCTTCGTCAGGGGGTTGCCGCACTTGCAGCGCACCCTCGGCACTCCCCACGAGTCCACCATCACCGCGCTGCCGGCCTGAAGCACCGACTGGAACGCGTAGGCCTTGCCGTCCTTGTAGCCGTGGTTGGTGATCCGGGTGTCGTACGCCAGCTGTACGGACGTCAGCGACCGCAGATAGGCCGGCACCTCGCCCGGCTTCATGCCCAGCACGCCGGCGAACGCCGCGTTCTTCGCCGGGTTGCGCTGAAGGAAGCGGATCTGCTTCTCGACGTCGCAGCTCGCGCTGTTCTGGGTGCCGCCGTACAGGCCGGCCGTCGCGCCCGAGAACGTGCTGTTGCTGCCGCGGGAGGGGCGCTTGGGCGTGGCGGACGGGGCCGCGGTGGAGTCGTTCGCCGAGGAGTCGGTGACCGGGTTCTGGCCGGTCGACCCGGCCGGCTCGGCGAACAACTCGGTCGAACCCGAGCCGCCCGGCCGGGTGAGGACGAGGGTGAGGACCACGGCCACCACCACCGCGGCCGCGATGATCGCGATCCGGGGCACCGACCGCCACCAGGGCCCGCCGCCCCCCTCGCCGCCTCCGCCTCCGCCTCCGCCGCCGCCCCCGTCACCGGGGCCGCTGGGCGGGCCGGGCGGTCCCTGGTGGGTGGGCTTCGTCCGTCGCCGCGGTCCGGTGTCCACCTGCGTCGGCTCGCGTGAGGGGCCGCCGGACGGGGCGCCGGAGGGAGGACCGGCGAGCGGGCCGGTGGGCGGCCCGGTGGGGTGGCTGTCCGGCGGCGGTGGAGCTGTCACGGGTCCCTCTTCCGGCGTGTATGGGCCATCCGGCGATGCGAATTTTGCCCGCATTTATTGATGTCTAAGACATTGTGTGCCCGGTATCAGCACCGTCCGCAAGCGGGGCGGTACACCGCGTGCTTACGGTGGTGCGTGCCCGCGCGCATGCACCGACCCGCGTGCCCGCGCCGCCCGTTCCGATGACGCCCAGGTCCCGCCGCGCGAGGAGACAGCCAGATGCCAGGCACCGCGTCCACCGGCCCTCCGGGACCGGTGCGTGCCCCGGGCCTCCCGCCCGCCGTACGGGCCTGGGCCCAGGCGCTGGGTACGGCCCTGGCGGGCGTCGTCACCATGATCGTGGTCGCCGCGCTGGGGCTGTGGGCGGCGGGCGCCGCGGACCTGCCCGGTGGGGCGTTCCCCTCGGTGGTCGCGGCCACCGTGGTGATCGCCGCCGGCGGCTCGGTCGGCCTGTCCGGTGAGGCCGGCATCATCGGACAGGCGAACGCCGGCCTCGACGCGGTACCGCTGTCGGTCACCCTGGCCGGTGCCCTGGTGACCGCCGCGGTCTTCCTGCTGCCGCTGCGCCACCGCGCGGTGGCCGGCACCTCCGAGCTGCTCGGCCGGGTCGCCCGCACGGCGGCCTGCTGGCTGGTGCTCCTGCTGCTCGTGGCGCTCGCCGCCCGGCACGACTTCCGGATCTCGGTGGGCAACGAACTCGCCGACCAGATCGGTGCGGAGCTGGGCAGCACACCCACCGTCGGCTTCCGCGCCGACGTCGGTGCGACACTCGGCTTCGGGTTGCTGTGGGTGCTGGCCCTGCTCGTACTGACCTTCCTGGTCTCGCGCCGGGCACCGCTCTCCTCCCCGCTGCTGCACTTCCAGGACTCGTTCCGGCCGCCCGCCTTCGCGATGCTGGTGACGCTGCTGACCTACGTGGCGATCGGGCTGGTCGTCGGCGTCGTCGAACTCTTCACCCGGGGCCGCCCCGCCGACACCCTCGCCGTGCTGCTCCTCGGGCTGCCGAACCTGGCCTGGATGGCGCTGGGCATCGGCACCGGCGGCGGCTGGGTCGGGCATGTCGACAAGGCGATCGGCCTGCCCCTGCCGCACGTCCTGGACCAGGTGCTGCGCGCCCACGGGCAGCGGACGCTGGACCTCGGCGCGATCGCCCGGCACGACGGCCGGGTCTGGTTGCTGGTGGCGGTGGCGGCCGTGGTGCTGCTGATCGCCGCGTTCGCCGCCGCGGTCCGTTCCCCGGCCCGGTTGCCGGCCTGGCGGCACGCCGTCGAGATGGCCCTGGCGCTCGGTCTCACCCTGCTCGTGGTCGGGCTGCTCACCCGGATCACCGCCCACTACGGGCTCTCCCTGATCGGCGTCGGCGACCTCGGGGGCAACCTGGGCGGCGAGGTCACCCTGGAGCCGCAACTGCTCCGCCTGGTGGGCGTGGGCATCGTCTGGGGGCTGGTCACCGGCTTCCTCGGCAGCCTGCTCGCGCGCGGCGTCCGGCATCCGGGCCAGGTGTCCGCGCCCTGACCGCGGCCGCACCCGGTGACGGCTATGCGGGACGGCCGGGGAACATCGGGGTCGCCCAGCGCGGTGGCGGCGGGGGAGCCGCGCTGCGCCGACCATCCGAGGCCGGGCGGGGATCCACCTGGGTCATCGAGTGGCCCGGCGCGACAGCGTCCGACGGCTCGGGCATCGGGGCGCGGCCGGCCGTCCGGAGCGCCTCCACGAAGCCCCGGCAGGTCTCGTAGCGCTGCTCGGGCCCCTTCGCCAGGGACCGGGCCATCACCTCGTCGACGGTCGGCGGCAGATCGGGGCGCAGTTCGGTGAGCGCCGGCGGAGGGTCGTACTGGTGCGCCCACAGCAGCGCCAACTCGTCGTCGCGCCGGAACGGCGGCGCCCCGGTGAGCATCTCGAACACCACACAGCCCAGGCTGTAGACGTCGCACCGGCCGTCCACCGGCCGGCTGGAGATCTGCTCAGGGGCCACGTAGTCCAGCGTGCCGACGAACTGGCCGGTCCTGGTGAAGCCGGTCAGCGACAGGGACCGCTTCGTCAGTCCGAAGTCGGTCAGGTACACGTGCTCGGGGCGGTCGCTGTCGGTGCCCTCGTCGATCAGGATGTTGCCCGGTTTGACGTCCCGGTGCACCAGCTCGTGGGCGTGGGCGGCGTCCAGCGCGGAGGCCACCTGGAGGGCGATCCGGCAGGCGGTCTCCAGGGGCAGCCGCCCGTCCCGTTCGAGCAGCGCCGCCAGGTCCTGCCCCGGCACGTAGCGCATCGCGATGTACAGCAGGCCCTCGGCCTCACCGGCCGCGAAGACCGGCACGATGTTCGGATGGTCGATCGCCGCCGCCACCCGTGACTCATGGGTGAAGCGCCGGCGGAAGGTGTCGTCGCGGGCGAACTCGGGGGCCAGCAGCTTCACCGCCACGGTGCGACCGAGCTCCGTGTCCTGGGCCCGGTAGACCACCGCCATCCCGCCGCGGCCGATCTCGTCCTGCAACAGGTACGTGGCGATCCGGCGCCCGCGCAGCCCGGAGGAGTCGGGCGCGGTGGACCGCTCCCGGCTGCGGCCGGGCGGCTCGCCGTTCACCGGGCCTCACCCGGCGGGGCCGGCGGGCCCGGTGCGAACTGCGGCGCCCGCGGCGGGGCGTCCGGCCAGGACCCCGCGGACGCCTCGGGCGGTGCTCCGTGCTGCTCGCCCGCCCCGGACGCCGGCGGTGACTCCTCTCCGGAGCCCCGGGACGACGGTCCGGAGGCCACCGCGTAGGTCTGCAACGACCCCCCGTCGCAGTAGCACCACCGCTCGTGCCGCGCGTCGTAGAGCCAGAGCGCGTCGCCGTCCACGACCACGCCCAGCCGGGTGCCGCGGGTCTGCTCGGCGAACGACTCGCCGTCGAGCTGCCCGCCGGCCAACTCCTCGACCAGCCGCCGGTACCGGCCCAGTGCGCCCTCCACGTCGCCCAGCAACGGCCGGGGGTCCGCGGTCCGGGCGGCGGGCTGCCCGGCGGCCGGCGGGTCGTGCGGTACGGACAGCAGCAGTCGGCCGTCGACCCAGGCGGACCAGCCGTTGGAGCACAGCGCCAGCGCCCAGTCGCCACGGCGGTCGATGACCTGGACGGGCAGCAGCGGATCGAGCGGGGTGCTCGGCCGGGTCGCGTCCGGTGCCGACCACGTCGCCATACCCTCCGGCGGGACGACATGGCTGGGAAGGAAGTCTGGGGAGGTCACAGGCGGCTCCTCGGTACTACTCGCGCATGATCTCCGGCTCGTGCCGCCGCAGCAGCCTGGTCACCACGAACCCCGAGACCAGAGAGAGCACGACCATCATGCCCATGTTGAGCAGCCAGGTGCCCGGCGTGTGGTGGAACAGCGGGTCCGAGGTGAGGCCCTGCGGTACGAGCCGGTGCAGGTCGATGGTGCCCGCCATGGCACCGAGTGCCCACCGGGACGGCACCAGCCACGCCAGCTGCTCCAGCCCCGGCACGCCGTGCAGGGGGAGCAGTGCACCGCAGAACACCACCTGGATGATCGCGAGCAGGACCAGCAGCGGCATGGTGACCTCCTCCTTGCGCACCAGCGCGGAGACCACCAGGCCCAGCATCATGGCGGTGAACGCCAACAGCGCGACAGCGAGGGTGATTTCGATCAGTGGCGGCATCAACACCCCCTTGCCGCCTGGTGCGTTCAGTTTGACGCCGCCCAGCCCCACCATCGTCAGCACCACCGCCTGCACGACCGTGATCACGCCCAGGACCAGCACCTTCGACATCAGATACGCCGTGCGGGACAGGCCGACGGCCCGTTCCCGCTGGTAGATCGTCCGCTCCTTCACCAGCTCGCGCACCGCATTGGCGGCGCCGGTCAGCACGGCGCCGACGCACAGGATCAGCAGCCCGTTGAGCGCCGAGTCCGGTGTCAGGCTGGAGCCGGCCAGCGCGTGCGCCATCGCGCCCATCACGAACGGCAGCGCGACCATGATGATCAGGAAGGTGCGGTCGGAGCTCAGCGCCGCCGCGTACCGCCGGACCAGGGTGCCCAACTGCCCGCCCCAGCTCTGTGCCGTGTGCGCCTCCACCGGGCCCTTCGGCGGTTCCGGGGCGCGCGGTGGCTGGTGGGAGTCCATGGCGATGTAGCGCCGGTGCAGCGGCGAGGCGCGGTACTGGCCCGCCCAGTCCCGGCCCCTGTCGTTCTCGAAAGCCTCGAACGCCTCCGGCCACTGCGCGTACCCGAAGTACGGCAGCGCCTCCTCCGGCGGCCCGTAGTAGGCGATCGTCCCGCCCGGCGCCAGGACCAACAGCCGGTCACAGACGTCCAGGCTCAGCACGCTGTGGGTGACGACGATGACGGTACGGCCGTCGTCCGCCAGACCGCGCAGCATGTGCATCACGGACCGGTCCATACCGGGGTCCAGCCCGGAGGTCGGCTCGTCGAGGAAGAGCAGCGAGGGCTTCGTCAGCAGCTCCAGGGCCACGCTGACCCGCTTGCGCTGGCCGCCGGAGAGGCTGTGGATGGGCTGGTCCACCCGCTGGTCGAGGCCCAGTTCATGGATCACCTCGTCGACCCGCGCCTGCCGTTCGGCCTTCGCGGTGTCGCCGGGGAAGCGCAGCTGGGCCGCGTAGGTGAGGGCCCGGCGCACGGTCAGTTGGAGGTGCAGGATGTCGTCCTGCGGCACCAGCCCGATACGCTGGCGCAGCTCCGCGTAGTCGCGGTAGAGGTCACGGCCGTCATAGAGCACCGTGCCGTCGTCCGCGGGGCGCAGCCCGGTCAGCGCGTTGAGCAGCGTGGACTTGCCCGCGCCGCTCGGACCGACCACGGCCAGCAGCGACCTCTCGCCCACCGGGAACGACACCTGGTCCAGCAGCGTCCGGCTGCCGCCGTTGACCCGTACGGCCAGGCCCTGTACGTCCAGCGACACCTCACCCGTGTCGACGAACTCCTGGAGCTCGTCGCCGACCAGGGCGAACGCGGAGTGGCCGATGCCGACGATGTCGCCGGGGATCATGGGCGCCCGGTCGACCGGCTGGCCGTTGAGGTAGGTGCCATTGTGACTCTCCAGGTCGACGATCTCGAAGCCCTCGGGTCCGGCGCGCAGCTCGGCGTGCCGGCGGGAGACCGAGAGGTCGTCGACGACCAGGTCGTTGTCGGGCGCTCGGCCGATCCGGGTGGTCCGGGCGGCCGGGATCGGCCGCACCGCGCTGGGGCGGCGGAAGGTGTGGGTGCCGTCGGGGTGCGAGACGGCGGAGGGCCGCCCGATCCGGGTCGGCCGCGGCACCGTGGAGAGCACCGCGCACGGCCCGTCGGCGGGGTTGCCGAACCGGATCACGCTGCCCGGCCCGACGCCGGACTCGGTGATCCGTCGGCCGTCGGTGAAGGTGCCGTTCGTGCTGCCCTCGTCCTCCACCAGCCAGTGGCCGGCCTCGGCCCGCAGGACCGCGTGATGCCAGGAAACCCTGGCATCACTCAGGACGACTTCGCTCGCGGGGTCCCGCCCCACGTGATAGATGCGGCCAGGCTCCATCACCTGAGTGCCGCCGTCGGACTCGACGACCAGTTCAGGCGCGGTGGGCGCATTCGGCCGCTCAGCCATATCAGAATTTTACGGCTCCGGGCTCCGCCCCGCCTGTTCTCGCCGCCCCGTCAGGCACCACAAAGCCCCTACTCAAAACGGCATTTCGGGGCATCATCCCCCTTTATGCGAGCGAACACGGGCGGTTACTCGCGCGGAAGGTCGCAGGTCAACTAGGGTGAGCGCGCCGATTAGCCGCACCTGCAAATTCCATGCAAATTCTGGACTTTGCCGCGCTGATCGAAGGAAGTCCTGTCGAACCAGGACGCAATGTGCAGCGCAGGGCTACGTGGTGTCGGCAACACCGCTCAACGTCGGCTTTGTAGGACCCAGCCGGCCCGTCCGCCCCTCCAGGGTGCGACGGCGTCGGTCCCTTCTTATTCACCTACCTCGTGAAGGCAAGGCAGAGATGGCACGAGTCTCCCGACAAGACCCCCAGCAGTTCTCCCGCCAGCAGGCGCACCCCGTCGATGAGGTGCTCCCGGTCGGGAAACTCACCCTGTACGGATTCCAGCACGTCCTCGCCTTCTACGCGGCCGCGGTCATCGTTCCGATCCTGCTCGGAAACGCCCTGGAGCTCTCCCACGAGCAGCTCGTCTACCTGATCAATGCGGACCTGTTCACCTGCGGTATCGCCTCGATCATCCAGGCTCTCGGCGTCTGGAAGATCGGCGCCAAGATGCCGCTGGTCCAGGGCGTCACCTTCACCGCGGTCTCGCCGATGATCGCCATCGGGCAGGGCGCGGGCGGCGGCACCGCCGGGCTGCTCGTGGTCTACGGCGCGGTGATCACCGCGGGCATAGCCACCTTCCTGTTCGCCCCGTTCTTCAGCAAGTTGGTGAAGTACTTCCCGCCGATCGTCATCGGCACCATCCTCACCATCATCGGTCTGACCCTCATTCCGCAGGCGCTCCAAGACGCCGCCGGCGGTGCGCAGCTGATCGGCCACCCGGAATACGGCGACCTCAAGAACCTCGGATACGCCCTGGGCACCCTGCTGTTCATCCTGGCCGTGGTCCGGATCGGTAAGCCGTACCTGAGCAGCCTGGCCGTACTGCTGGGCCTCGTCGCCGGCACCACGGTCGCCTGGTTCCTCGGCGACGTGGACTTCAGCGCGGTGCAGAAGGCGGACTGGTTCGGCGTCAGCACGCCCTTCCACTACGGAATGCCGAAGTTCGAGCTGTTCCCCATCATCGCGATGGTCGTCGTCATGCTGATCACGATGGTGGAGACCACCGGTGACGTCTACGCCATCGGGGAGATCACCGACAAGCGGGTCGACAACGACACCGTCGCCCGGGCCCTGCGCGCCGACGGTGTCGCCACCGTTCTCGGCGGAGTCTTCAACTCCTTCCCCTACGTGGCCTTCGCCGAAAACATCGGCCTGGTGCGGATGTCCAAGGTGATGAGCCGGTTCGTGGTGGTCGCGGCCGGCGGCTTCATGATCGTGCTGGGGCTGCTGCCGAAGGCGGGCAGCCTGGTCGCCGCGATTCCGCACCCGGTGCTCGGAGGTGCGGCGATCTCGATGTTCGGCATGGTCGCCACGGTCGGCATCCAGATCCTGGGCAAGGTGGACCTGCGCGAGGAGCGCAATGCGCTGATCCTGGCCGTCAGCCTGGGCGCCGCGATGCTGCCCAGCGCGGTCGCGCCGTTCTTCGAGCGGATGCCGGAGGGGGTCCGGGCGGTCCTCAACAGCGGTATCACGCTGGGGGGTCTGACCGCGATCGTGCTGAACCTGCTCTTCCACGTCACCGCCCGCGGCAAGGCGGTGGAGATCGACTGGGACGAGATCGAGGGCGCCGAGGAACCGGCCGACGGGCACCCCGGGGCGGATCTGCCCGGACCGGCCGGTGCGCACGACCCGATGGGCGCCTACGCCCCGGCGGACCCGTACGACCCGCAGTTCCCGCAGCATCCGCAGGGGCCGCGGCACCCGCAGGGCCCGCACTGGGGAGCCCCCAACCGCTGAACCGGTCAGGCGGCCGACGGGCGACGCGGACCCCCGCGGTGGGGTCCGCGGTGCGGCCCGTCCCGTCCGTCGGCGCGGCGTGTCAGTGCGTGGGCACGGTGTTGAACGGCGGTGCCTCGCCCGCATCGCCGATCAGCTCCCAGAAGTGGTCGACCAGCCGGCGCAGGAACGCCGAGCGCTCGGCGGCGACCTCCTTGAGCCGGGCGTCGTCGTTGCGCGCCACCAGATGCCCCATGTAGCGCTCGGAGAACTCCGCGAACTCGGCGTGCATCGTGCGCAACGCGTCGCTCACCCGGGTCTTGTTCAGCGTGGTGATCTCGACGACCGGTCCGACGTGCGCCTTCCAACGCCCTTCGATCGCCGCTCGCAGGTGCCCGGCCAGCTCCTCGTCCCGCCCCATCACCCCGATGAGCTTCCGCAGCGACAGCCCCAGCGCCTCGACCAGCGCCTTGGTCTGGCGGTAGTCACCGTTCCACTGCTGTGCCGTCTCCGCCGCGTAGTAGGCCGCCGGGTCCATCCCGATCAGCTGGGCCAGGCGCTCCACGCTCATCTGGCGGGACATCCGGTGCTCGCCGAGCGTCCGCGGCTCCACGCCCATCAGCACGGTCGGCGCGCACCACAGCACGTCGGCCAGCACGAACAACTGGTGCTCGGTCGGTGCCTGCGAGCCGTACTCCCAGGCCTCGATGAGCTCCGGGCGGACCGGCGCACCGCAGGCCGTCATGGACTGGGCGACCTGAGCCGTACTCAGGCCCACCCGGGCCCGCGCGGATCTGGCCTCGGCGGGGGAGAACGGAGTGCTGTACACGTACGGGACACCTCGCTGCACCCGGCGATGGAGGGGTGCTTTGGGGGCGGGGAGATGGAGGAACATCCAGGGGCGGGCAGATTAACAGATCGTCCATAGGTACGAACCTCCAGTTCGCCCTTCGAGTTGGCGGCGCGGAGGGCGAGGGCGGCGGCGCGAGCGGGAAGTGCGCGGGATGCACACCATCTGTCCCATTTCAGTCATCAACTCGCTTACTGGGTATAGCCGATGGGTCGGTGCTTACCGGGTGGTAGTGACCGCTCGGAGGGTTGTCTGTAATGAGAGCGTTACGCGGCGACCGGACCCGCTTTCGTATGTCTCCTTGAAGGTCGCAGCGACCGTGGCCGGCACCCGGTTCGTCGTCGCGGACGAGAACGTCCGCCTCACCCCGGCGATCGGCTGGTTGCCGCTGACCGGCTGCGCCGACCGCACCCGAGCCACCGACCAGGCCCGGGACGCCGTACGAAGGGCGCTCCGGCACCGGGACCTGCGGCCGGTCGAGGACACCCTCCGCGAGATCGCCGCCCGCGACCCGCGGTTGGTGCTGCTGCCGGTCGCCGGCTCCACCTCCAAGGCGCAGAACATCAACGCCGCGGTGACCGCGTCCGCGGCGAGTTCGTCGGGATCTTCGACGCCGACCACCATCCCGCCCGCTCCGCCTTCGAGGACGCCTGGTACTGGCTGTCCAACGGCCATGACGTGGTCCAGGGCCACTACGCCATAGGGAACGGCGAGAGCTCCCGGTTCGCCGAGTTGGTGGCGGTGGAGTTCGAGGCGATCTACGCGGTCAGCCACCCGGGCCGCACCCGGCTCTCCGGCTTCGGGGTCTTCGGCGGCTTGAACGGCTTCTGGCGCATCGACCTGCTCGCCCGTACCCGTATGCACAGCTCGATGCTCACCGAGGACATCGACTCCACCCTGCGCGCGCTGGCCGAGGCGCCCCGTTCGCCGTCGACCGCACCCTGATTTCCCGCGAGTTGGCGCCCACCACGCTCAAGGCGCTGTGGAACCAGCGCTCCCGCTGGGCGCAGGGCTGGCTCCAGGTCTCGCTCAAACACCTCTGGCGGGGGCTGCGGTCACCGGCCTTCACGGCCCGTCAGAAGCTGGGCCTGTTCGTCCTGTTGGGCTGGCGGGAGGTGCAGCCGTGGCTGACCCTTCAGATCCTGCCCATCCTCATGTACGCGGCCTGGAAGGCCGGTGGTCTACAGCACCTCGACCGGGCGGTGCCCGTCTGCGTACTGGCCATGGCCTTCACCCTGGTGGCCGGACCCGTGCAGGCGCTCTTCGCCTGGCGGCTGGCGGTTCCTGAACTCCGGTCGCGCCGAAGGTGGTTCTGGTCGTACTTCCTGGTGTCGACCGTCTTCTACAGCCACTTCAGGCCCATCTGAAGGAGGGTCTGGTCGCTCTCGCTGGAGGTGCTGTTGTACCTCGTGTTGGTGGTGCTCGGGCCGCTGGCGGTCCGCGCCTGCCGGCCACTGTGGCAGCGCCGCACCCGGGTGGCGGTGTGCGCCGCGGGCTGTGTGCTGCTGTTCGCGGTCGCACACTACGCGTTGCAGGTGCCGCGCACCGACTGGGTGGTGTACTTCGGTCCGCCGGCCCGCTTCGGGGGGTTCGCGGCCGGGATGGGGCCGGCCGTGGCGACGGCCGCGCTCGGGGGCCGGGGGCGGCTCGGTCCGCGCACCGCGCCGCCGCTCGCCGCCCTCGCCCTGGCCGGCCTGTTCACGCTGTCCCTGGAATCCGGGCCGGAGAACGCCACCTTCACCGGATCTCTACCAGGAGCCGCGGCCTTCAGGCCGGGGAGGAATGGGTCCTCGGTCCGGAGTCGCGAAGCAGCGGGGTTCCCTTCGATACATGCTCTGGCCTGTGCTTTCTCTGATATGTTCAGTCAACTGGTAAGGAACGAAGGGGTGTTGGGATGTCTGCCGAGTCGGCTCATGCCCGGTACGCCTTCCGTCTTCGGGTGTCGTCCAGTGCGCTTGCCCGGCTCGATGCCGAGTGGGCGCGCTGCCGGTGGACGTGGAACGAGTGCGTGGCGATGTCCCGCAAGGTCCACCGGCACAACAAGGCCACCGGCGAGAAGACGACGTGCGGTCCGGCGCAGCTCGACAAGATGCTGACCGAGGCCCGGTGGTCGATGGCGTGGCTGCGTGAGGGTTCGAGTGTTCCTCAGCAGCAGATCATCCGGGACTTCGCGAAGTCCCGGGCCAAGGCGTTGAAGGACATCAAGGCGAAGTTGCCGATGCGGCAGCGGGCCGGGATGCCCCGGATCAAGCGGAAGCGTGAGGCGGCGCCGTCGCTGAACTACACCCAGCGTGGTTTCCGCCTCAAGGACGGGCGTCTGTGCCTGGCGGGCGGGATCGTGCTGAGGGTGGTGTGGTCCCGTGACCTGCCGTCTGCTCCGTCGTCGGTGCGGGTGTACCGGGACAGCATCGGCCACTGGTACGCCTCGTTCGTCGTGACCGCCCAGACAGAGCCGCTGCCGGCCACTGGCCGCGTGATAGGTATCGATTGGGGCGTGAAGGAGATTGCGACGACCACGTCCGATGCCCATGACCTGCCGCATGCCGGGCACGGTAAGACGGCTGCACACAAGCTTGCTCGTTATCAGCGGATGATGGCCCGGCGCCGTACGCCGAAGAACCGGCCCGACACCGCCGGGTACCGCAAGGCCCGCAAGGCGGCGGCGAAGGTGTCAAAGAAGATCGCCAGGCAGCGACAGGACACCGGCCGCAAGTGGGCCAATACCGTGGTCCGTGACCATGACGCCCTGGCGGTGGAGGACTTCCGGCCGAAGTTCCTTGCGAAGACCACCATGGCCCGCAAAGCGGCCGACGCCGCCATCGGCGCCGTGAAGCGAGCCTTGGTCGAGATGGGCCGTAAGCACGGGCGCGACGTGCGCCTCGTGCACCCCGCGCACACCACCATGGACTGCGCACACTGCGGAGCGAGAGCCAAGCACGCACTCCCCCTGTCCGAGAGAACGTACACGTGCACCGCGTGCGGAGCCGTCTCGCCCAGAGACAAGAACTCCGCCCGCGTGATGCTCGTCCGGGCTGGTCTCAACCCGGCTAGTGCTGATCCTGTAAGCCCTGCCACCTGCTAGGTGCCAGGCAAAGTGAGCTAGGAATCCCCCTCCCTCAGGAGGGGGAGGATTCAACTTCTACCACCCGATCGCATCGGCCCTGTGGGTGGTGCTGCTCTTCAGCACCCTCCATGTACGTCAACACACCGTCTGGCAACGCATGTTGACGGCCCGTTGGCTGACCGCCGTCGGACTGGTCAGCTACAGCCTGTTCATCTGGCACGAGCCGGTGATGCTCCAGCTGCACCACGCGGGGCTGCTCCCCACCGGCCAGTCGGGCTTCCCGCTCGCGCTGCTGATCGAGTTCCTCGTGGCGGTGCCGGTGGCGGCGGTCAGCTACTGGCTCCTCGAATACCCGGCCAGCATGCTCGGCCGTCTCAAGGACGGCTCCGGCCGGCCGCGCGAGTTCTATCCGGAGCCCGCCGCCCGCCGACCGCCGCCGCCGTCCGTTTCGCCGGGGACCCGCGCCGTGCGCGCCGGGTCCCCGGCGAAAATCCTGTCCAGGTGGTAGTCCAGGGTGCGCCATACGTCCTCGAGCGTGCGGCGTTCGTGCAACACATCGCTGCCCAGCCCCACCGCCCCCGAGACCAGCAGATCGGCCTCGCGCCAGGCGTCGAGGCCCGGCGCGGTCTGTCCGGCCGCCTGTGCCACCCCGATCAGCTCCGCCACCAGCCGCTCCAGGGGCTGCTCGGCGGCGAGGAAGACCGCGGCGAGCGCGGGGTCGGTCAGGCTGCGGGCGTAGTAGGCCGCGAACACCCGCAGAGCGGTGGTGCGTTGGGCGTCGACGGGCAGGAACTCCGCCAGCACCGCACGCAGCAGAGCGCGGGGGTCCGCCGGGTCGGGGGCGATGCGGGAGCGGGCGATCCGCTCGTTCTCGGCGTGGAGCATGTGCAGCGCGGCGACCAGCAGCTGGTGCTTGGTCTCGAAGTGGTACTGGACCGCCCGCAGCGACACCCCGGCCTCGGCCGCCACCTCCCGCAGGCTCGCCGCGTGCAGCCCCTGCTCGGCGGCGATCCGCCAGAGCGCCTCGGCGATCTGCCGTCGCCGGCGGGCCTGCGCCGCGCTCGCCGCCGGCCGCCCGGCCGTCGTGGCAGGCGCCTGCTTGCGCCGCCGGTAGGCCTTGGCCTGGCAGCTGCGCGAGCAGTAGAGCGCCGGCCGGCCGCGTCCCGCGGGGGTGACGGACGTGCGGCACATCCGGCACGCAGGGCCGGTCACCCGCCTCTTTTCCTCACGCACAATTCCCCTCCAGGGCACCTGAAATTGTGTGACGTAAATCGAATTCCGCAGTAATTGCAGCGCCTTTGGCGACTTTCCCAATGATACGTTCGTAACGTCCTGATGGGGGACAACAGAACTCTTTCGAGAGGACTTCGAGGACCGATGAAGTACGACGTCCTACAGATCATCGGCGCGGCCACCATGGTCGTCTTCGCCCAGGGAGCGGTCCGGCTGCTCTTCGACCACGGCAACATCGGACTGCTCGGCTGGCTCGGTACCGGCTTCGCGGCCACCCTGGCCGCCCATGTGCTGTTGGTGGTCGTCGGTGTGCTGCTCACCGGCTGGTCGCACGCCCGGGCCAAGGCACTGGGCCGACGGACCTGACCTACCCGGCACCTCGGGCGCGTCGGCCGGTCACGGCGCTCCCGCACGCACAACGGCTGGGCCACCCGACACATCGGGTGGCCCAGCCGTCGAGGTTCTCGCGTCTGCGCGGGGGCGCGGTCAGCCCACGTGGACCCGCGGGCGCCGGGCCGGGTCGGGCTCCGCGCGGCGCAGCACCTCCCGGGCGACCGGAGCGACCTCACCGTCGCCGAAGACCAGGAAGCGCAGCAGGTGGCTGAACGGATGGCCCTCGGTCCAGTTGAAGTACGCGTGCGGGACCTGACCGGTGTGCTCGCGCAGCTGCATCAGCACGGCGGCGATGGTGTTGGCCACGCCGGCGCCCTCCACCCGCAGGATCTGCGCCCCGTACCGCTCCTCGCCCCGGACGTGCAGGTTGGCGGTGAAGTCCGACGAGTCGGTGACCGTCACCTCCAGGAAGAGCACCGGGCGGCCGTCGGGGATGTGGGTCTGCTCGCGCTGGCTGTACTCCTTCTCCCGGTACTGCTCCTCGTTCTGCTCGTCGGGCTCGTTGGCGATCACCCGTAGCGGCCCGGCCGCCATCGCGGTGTCGATCAGCCGGGCCGCGGTCTCGTCGAAGTCGACCTGTACGGCGCGGAGTTCGAAGGCGCGGTGGATGCGGGAGGCGAACGAGGTGAGCAGCATGCCGAGGATGAACAGCAACGCGATCTTCAGGCCGTCCGGCCGCTCGATGACGTTGGTGACCAGGGTGTAGCCGAAGACCAGGGTGATGGCGCCGAAGCCGATGGTGGCCGCGCGGTGACGGCGGTGGCGGGCGGCGACCGCGGAGGCGAAGGACGCCGAGAGCATCAGCACCAGCACGCCGGTCGCGTACGCCCCGCTCTGGTCGTCGACGCTGGCGTTGAAGAAGAAGGTGATGCCGAAGGCGATGGCCAGGAAGATCAGCACCAGCGGACGCACCGCCCGGGTCCACTCCGGGGCCATGCCGTAGCGCGGCAGATAGCGCGGGACGAGGTTGAGCAGCCCGGCCATCGCCGACGCGCCGGCGAACCAGAGGATGGCGATGGTGGAGATGTCGTAGACGGTCCCGAACGCCTCGCCCAGATGCTCGTGCGCCAGGTAGGCCAGCGCCCGGCCGTTGGCCGAGCCGCCGGTCTCGAACTCCTTCTGCGGGATCAGCAGGGTGGTGGCCAGGCTCGACAGCAGCAGGAAGACGCTCATGATCAGCGCTGCGGTGGTCAGCAGCCGGCGGGTGCCGCGGATCCGGCCGACCGGCTTCGCATCGGTGTCCGTGGCGCCGCCCTGGATCTGCGGCATCACCGCGACACCGGTCTCGAAGCCGGACATGCCCAGCGCCAGCTTCGGGAAGACCAGCAGCGCCACTCCGACGATCGCCAGCGGCGAGGAGTGCCCGGCGGTCATCGCGTGCCACCAGTCACCGACCACGACGGGGTGCGTGAGCACCTGCCAGGCCGAGGTGGCCAGGACGACGACGTTGAGCACCAGGTAGATGCCGACCAGCCCGACGGCGATGCCGATCGCCTCGCGGAAGCCCTTGAGGAAGACCGCGCCCAGGGCCGCCAGCAGCACCAGGGTGATCCACAGGTTCGCGCCGTGCAGCGCCGCCGGGGCGAACGGGTTCTCCACCACGTGCGCCGAGGCGTCGGCGGCCGACAGCGTCATGGTGATCACGAAGTCCGTGGCGGCGAACCCCAGCAGCACCAGGACCAGCAGCTTCCCGGCCCACCAGGGCAACAGCCGCTCCAGCATGGCGATCGAGCCCTCGCCGTTCGGGCTCTCCTTGGCGACCCTGCGGTAGACCGGCAGCGCACCGAGCAGCGTCAGGGCGATCAGCACGAGGGTGGCGAACGGCGAGAGCAGTCCGGCCGCCAGTGCGGCGATGCCCGGCTGGTAGCCCAGGGTGGAGAAGTAGTCGACGCCCGTGAGGCACATGACGCGCCACCAGGAGTGGCCCTGGTGCTCCGCCGGCGGGGTGCCGTGCGGCCCGGGGTGTCGGGCGGTCTGGCTGCTCAGCCCGTCCAGCAGCCAGCCGCGCCACCGTTGGATGGCGGGGGCGGGCGCCGGAGGCGCTGGTTGTTCCGCCTGGGTGGGGGTGGTCATGCGGGATCGTCCTGTCGTTCGTCGGTCGTCGGTTCGAGCAATGAGGAGCGAGTATGCATCACCGGTGGCCCACTGCCGCGCCCCACCCCGCCGCCGACGACATCGGCGCCGCAAGTGCCCCTGCGTCAGGGCGGCGTCAGCATGAGCCGGCACCCCGTATGGAGCGCGTTAAGAGACCGTGTGGCGCCTGGCCCGACCCGCCGCCGGCCCCCCATCCTGACGACAGGGTCCACGGCAGGAGGTGTTCTCCATGGCCACCCTTCACCCCCCGACCCCGTTCCACCGCCCGCGCGTTCCCCGCGCCCCGCGCGTGGTGGCGCCGCCCCGCTTGCGCCCCGCCCGTCGGGTGCCGCGCCGTCGCACCCTCGCCGGCGAGCTCGCCCTGCCGCTCGGCGCCGTCGCCGCGGCGCTGGTGGTGACCGCCCTGCTGTTGACCGGCGGGCGGCCCCACACGGCCGTCGCCCTCGGCGTCCTCACCCTGCTGACCGTGCTGGTGGCCGCGCTGGCCAGACCGCTGCTGGTGCCCGCCGTGGCCCTGGTGTCCTGGCTGTTCTACGACGGCTTCGTGCTCAACCAGCGCTCCGACCTGGCCTTCCGGCAGCCGGACCGGACGGGTCTGCTGGTGCTGCTGCTCGCCGGACTGGTGGGCGCGGGCTGCGCCGCCGCCCTACGGGCCGTCCGCCGGCACTCCGCCCCGCCCGACCCGCCGCGCTGACCTCCGGCCGTCCCGCGCCCGCCAGGGACTACGGGACGACCCTCAATGGCACCGACACCGGCACCGGCCGTGCCGATGGCCGCCGACGCGCCGGAGGCGGGAGGCCGCCGCCCGCCGGCGGCTGCACGGCGCGGCCAGCAGGCCCAGCCCGATGCCCAGCATCCAGCTGTCCTTGGCCAGCGGAATCCCGTCCGGGGTCGGGCGCAGGCTGCCGGACTCCCGCATTCCGGGGAGCCGCAGGTACAGGCCGACCAGCCCGCCCGAGAAGCCGGTCAGCGCCAGCCCGGCCAGCCGGGGCGGCACGAACGGTGCCAGCAGCGCGCCACCGACCGCGATCTCCGAGCAGGCCAGCAGCCGGGTGAACCGCTCGGCGGGGATCGCCCGCAGGAACGGGTACGCCGCACTGGCCGTCCCGTGCACGCCCTCGGCGGTCGCCGGGTCCGCCCGCAGCATCGTCAGACCGGCGTTCAGGATGAACGCACCGGTGGCCAGCCGGGGGGCCACATCGCGCGCTTCGAGCCGCAGCACCATCGGAGCCTCCATGATCGGGTCCTCGGCCCCCCGCCCGAGCGTAACCAGGCCGCGCCAGGGGCGCATCCGGCCGCCGGCGCCCGCCGCCACCCGGTGGTGGGTCACAGGGTGGGCGCGTCGTCCCACTGGTCGAGGGCATCATCGACCGCTTCCGGACCGGGCTCCGGTCGGCCGTCGTCGAGGGACTGCTCGGTCCAGATGACCTTGCCGCCCGGCGCGTAACGGGTACCCCAGCGCTGGGCGAACTGGGCGACGAGGAACAGGCCACGGCCGCCCTCGTCGGTGGTGGCGGCCCGGCGCAGGTGCGGGGCGGCGCTGGTGCCGTCGGAGACCTCGCAGATCAGGGCGTGGTCGTAGAGCAGCCGGACCCTGATGGGCTGCGCCCCGTAACGGATGGCGTTGGTGATCAGCTCGCTGAGGATCAGCTCGGTGGTGAAGGCGATCGCCTCCAGCCCCCAGGACTCCAGGGTGCGCAGACAGGCGGACCGTACGGGGGCGACGGCCGCCGGGTCGGAGGCCACCTCCCACTCGGCGACCCGGGACGGGTCCAGCAGCCGGGTACGGGCCACCAGCAGCGCGATGTCGTCGCTGGGATGCTCGGGCAGCATGGCGTCGAGGACCGCCGTGCAGATCTCCTCGGGAGCGCGGTCCGCCCCGGAGGCCAGCGCGGTGCGCAGCAGCGCGAGTCCGGTGTCGATGTCGCGGCCGCGGTCCTCGATCAGCCCGTCCGTGTACAGCACCAGCCGCGAACCCTCGCCGAGCGTGAGCTCCGCGGTCTCCACCGGCACGCTGCCGCCCAGCCCCAGCGGCGGGGACACCGGCACCTCGGGGAAGACGACGCTCCCGTCGGGGCCGAGCACGGCCGGCCCCGGGTGGCCCGCCAGGGCCAGCGTGGCCCGGCCCTCGACCGGGTCGTAGATGGCGTACAGGCAGGTTGCGCCGGTGATGCCGGTACGCCCGGCGTCCGGGCGCACCTCGCCGTTGTCGCTGCCGATGCCGGGCCAGACCCCCTGGTCGCCGCCTGCGCCGCCCTCGCCGCCGTCCGGTGCGCCCGCGCCGGCCGCCCGCGCCTCGTCGGTGTCGATGTGGCTGACCAGCTCGTCCAGGTGGCTGAGGAGTTCGTCGGGCGGCAGGTCGAGGGCGGAGAAGTTGTGCACCGCGGTGCGCAGCCGGCCCATGGTGGCGGCGGCGTGCAGACCGTGCCCGACGACGTCACCGACGACCAGCGCCACCCGGGCACCGGGCAGCGGGATGACGTCGAACCAGTCGCCGCCGACCCCGGCGTGTGCCGGCAGGTAACGGTGCGCCACCTCCAGGGCGGACTGCTCGGGCAGCGTCTGCGGGAGCAGGCTGCGCTGGAGGGTGACGGCGGTGGTGTGCTCGCGGGTGTAGCGGCGAGCGTTGTCGATGGAGACCGCGGCCCGTGCGGTGAGCTCCTCGGCGAAGGAGAGGTCGTCGTCCTCGAAGTCGTCGGAGTCGTCGGACCGCCAGTAGTTCGCCAGCCCCAGCACCACGCCCCGGGCCTGAAGCGGCACGGCGATCAGCGAGCGGATACGGGCGTCCAGCACCCGCTGGGTGCCCTCCAGGTCCTGCCGCCGCCACGCGTCCGCGCCGCGCAGGTCCGGGACCAGGACCGGCCGGCCGCTCGCCAGGGCGGCGGCCATCGGGGTGCCGGGCACGAACCGGACCACCTCGCCGACCTGGTAGATCGCCGACGCCGGCGGGACGCCCTCGACCGCCATCCGCTGGAGATCGGTGTCGACCGGCGCATCGGGCTCCGCGCCCCGCAGCACCGGCTCCAGCAGTTCGACGGTGACCACGTCGACGAACCGGGGCACCGCGACGTCGGCCAGCTCCTGGCAGGTGCGCGCCACGTCCAGGGTGGTGCCGATCCGCAGCCCCGCGTCGTAGATCAGGCTCAGCCGCTCCTGGGCCACGTCCGCCCGGCCGCTCAGCGCCCGCAGCTCGGTGGTGTCCCGCAACGTCACCACGCACCCGGCCGGTCCGCCGTAGGGGGCGGTGGGCCGGACGTTCACCGCGAGCAGCCGGTCACCGGCCAGATGGACCTCGTCGGTCGCCTCCCGCCCGGACGTCAGCAGCGCGCTCAGCCGCGGCTCCAGGCCCAGCTCGGTGAGCGGACGCCGCTCCACCTCCGGGGGGAGCCGGAGGAGCCGCCGCGCCTCCTCGTTGGCCAGCAGCAGCCGCCCGTCGCTGCCGACGATCAGGACGCCCTCCCGCACGGCGTGCAGCACCGCGTCGTGGTGGTCGTACATCTGCCGCATCTCGGCCGGGTCCGGCCCGTGCGTCTGGCGCCGCAGCCGGCGGTTGATCAGCACCGTACCGCCGGTGACCAGCAGGAGCGCCGCGGCGGCCGATCCGAGCAGCAGCGGCAGCTGGTCGATCACCTGCTGCTCGGCGACGACGTGCTTGCCCGGGGCGTGGGCGAAGGTCTCCGCGCCGACGATCGAGCGCTGAGGGGCCTCCTGGAGCGTCGCACCGCGCGCCTGGAAGGCGAGGGCCAGCACGGCGGCGACCACCAGCAGCAGCACGAGGGCCGGCTGCAACACGAACACCCGGCCCGCGACGCTGTGGACGGTCGGCAGCGGGCGGAGGCGTCGCCGGGAGGAGGGTGACGAACCCAGCGGTTCGTCACCCTCCCGCCGGAAATTTTCCGTCATGCCCCATATTTAGCATTGTGCTCGGCCGCGGGGTGATCGGCAGTGTCGGCGTCGTGCGCCACGGCGGGGCGGTCCACCCGCGGGGGCGCGGTGGCCCCGATGGTCACGTCCGACAGGTGAAGTGACGAGGGATCAGCTCGGCCGGGACGATGTGCGTGTACCTGGCATATGCCAGGACGTGCTTCCCGGTCGCCCGGTCCGACCGCCCGCACGGTCGCCACCTGCACCTCCCTGGGCCGGGGCTCCGCCGTACGGTCATGTGATAACCCGGCGTGGTGCGTATCGGTACGGATGGGGTGCAGGGTACATATGGAGTATGGCCCGAATTCTCGGCCGCTTTCCGTGGCCACCTTCGGGGCGCTGGTTCACCGGTCGGCGCCCGGGCCGCAGCAACCGGCGTGAGCGGAGCGACGGCTCGTCGAAGCCCTCGGCGCGGCGCCTGCGCTCGGTGGCGGGCGGCCGCAGCGTCGCCGGGCAGATGTTCGTCCTCCAGATCCTGATCGTGGTGCTGCTCGTCGTGGCCGCGGTGACCACCCTGCTCGTCCAGTCCCGGAGCGACCGGTTCCAGGGAGCGCGGGACCGCTCGCTCGCCGCGGCCGAGGCCTTCGCCCACAGCCCCGGCCTGGTGGACGTGATGCGCGGCCACGACCCCAGCAAGGTGCTCCAGCCGCTGACCGAGGCCGCGCGCAAGCAGGGCGGCGTCGACTTCATCGTCGTCATGAACCGCGACGGCATCCGCTACACGCACCCCAAGCCCGGCGAGATCGGCAAGCACTTCGTCGGCACCATCAAGCCCTCGCTCGCCGGACACGTCACCATCGAGAGCGTCCACGGCCCGCTCGGCAACGAGGTCCAGGCCGTCGTCCCGGTCAAGGACGCCCGGGGCAAGGTCGTGGGCATGGTGTCGTCCGGCCTGAAGGTCCACCGCGTGAGCAGCGCCATCGACCGCCAACTGCCGCTCGTCCTCAGCGCCGGCGCCGCGGCGCTCGCCCTGGCCACCGCCGGCACCGCCCTGGCCAGCCGACGGCTGCGGCGGCAGACCCACGGGCTCGGCCCGGCCGAGATGACCCGCATGTACGAGCACCATGACGCGGTGTTGCACGCCGTGCGCGAAGGCGTGCTCATCGCCGACGCGGACGGGCGGGTCGTGCTGGCGAACGACGAGGCCCACCGGCTCCTCGGCCTGGTACCGAACGCCGAGGGGCGCCGCGTCACCGACCTCGGACTCCCTCCGCGGATGGCCGACCTGCTGGTATCCGGTCGGGTGGCCACCGACGAGGTGCTGCCGGTCGGGGACCGGTTGCTGGCGGTGAACAACCGGCCCACGGACCGCCGGGGCGGCCCGCCCGGCAGCGTGGCCACCCTGCGTGACTCCACCGAACTGCTCGCCCTCGCCGGAAAGGCCGAAGCCGCCCAGAGTCGGCTGCGACTGCTCTACGACGCCACCATGGGCATCGGCACCACCCTCGACGTGCAGCGCACCGCCGAGGAGCTGACCCAGGTCGCCCTGGTCTGGTTCGCCGACTACATCACCGTCGACCTCGCCGAGCCCGTCCTGATCGGCGAGGAGCCCCCGGCGGGCTCGTACCGCGAGGCGCCGGAGCTGCGCCGGGTGGCTCTCGCCGGCATCCGCGACGACCACCCCCTCTACGGGGTCGGCGAGCTGCACACCTACCCCGCACCCACCCCGATGGCCAAGGGCTTCGTCACCGGACAGTCCGTGCTCGTCAGCGACCTGGGGGCGGACGACGACTGGCGCGCCCAGGACCCCGAGCGCTTCCAACTGGTCGAGGAACACGGGTGTCGGTCCCTCGTCACCGTTCCCCTCCAGGCGCGCGGCGTCCTGCTCGGGGTCGCCAACTTCTGGCGCTCCCAGGAGAGGCCGCGCTTCGAGGACGGGGACGTCTCGCTGGCCGAGGAGATGGCCGCGCGGGCGGCCGTGTGCATCGACAACGCCCGCCGCTTCACCCGTGAGCACGCCATGGCGGTCACCCTCCAGCACAGCCTGCTCCCGCGCGGCCTGCCCGAACAGAGCGCCCTCGACATCGCCCACCGCTATCTGCCCGCGCAGACCGGTGTGGGCGGCGACTGGTTCGACGTCATCCCGCTGACCGGCTCCCGGGTCGCCCTGGTCATCGGCGACGTGGTGGGCCACGGTCTGCACGCCGCGGCCACCATGGGCCGGCTGCGCACCGCGGTGCAGAACTTCTCCACCCTCGACCTGCCGCCCGACGAACTCCTCAGCTACCTCGACGAGTTGGTCAACCGCATCGACCAGGAGGCGGGCGCGGTGAACGAGGAGGCCGTGCTCGCGGGCGCCACCTGCCTGTACGCGATCTACGACCCCGCCGGCGGGGTGTGCAGCCTCTCCCGCGCCGGCCACCTCCTCCCGGCGCTGGTCCGCCCCGACGGCACCGTGCAGTTCCCCGAACTCCCCGCCGGACCGCCGCTCGGCCTCGGCGGCCTGCCCTTCGGAGCGGTGGACGTCCAGCTGCCGGAGGGCAGCAGCATCGTCCTGTACACCGACGGTCTGGTCGAGGACCGCAACCGGGACATCGAAACCGGGCTGCGCATCCTCGCCACCGCGCTGGCACAACCCGGCCGGACGCCGCACGAGACCTGCGACGCCGTCCTCGGCGCCCTCCTCCCGGACCGTCAGCGCGACGACATCGCCCTGCTCGTCGCCCGCACCCGTCTCCTGCCGCCCGACCGCATCGCGGCGTGGGAGGTGCCCTCCGACCCGGCGGCCGTGGCCGACGCGCGGGCGGACCTCTCCCGGCAGCTGGCGCGCTGGGACCTGGAGGAGATGGTCTTCACCACCGAACTCGTCCTCAGCGAGCTGATCACCAACGCCATCCGTTACGCCACCGGCCCGATCCAGGTCCGCCTGCTGTACGACCGCACCCTGATCTGTGAGGTCTCCGACACCAGCAGCACCTCCCCGCACCTGCGCTACGCCGCCGACGAGGACGAGGGCGGCCGGGGCCTCTTCCTGGTCTCCCAGCTCACCCAGCGCTGGGGCACCCGCTACACCCCCGAGGGAAAGATCATCTGGGCCGAACAGTCCCTCGGTCCGCCGCTGTAGGCCCCACCACACCGGCCGGCGCGGCCGCACCGATCCGTCCGTCGCCCCAGCCCTTCCGCACCTCGCCGCGGAGGGCGGGAAGTGGGCCGGCAGCGGGAACACGGCCGGCCCGGCGGGCCGGGCCGCCCTGATCACGCGCGGCGACGGATCCGCAGCGGCACGCCGGCGGCGTCACGCCGCCAGCGGCCGGTCGGTCGGCGCGATGGGCGCGGGCAGTGCGGTGGAGCCGGTCAGATAGCGGTCGGCGGCCGCCGCGACGGAGCGTCCCTCCGCGATGGCCCACACCACCAGGGACTGCCCGCGCCCCGCGTCCCCGGCGATGAAGATCCCGTCCGCCGCGGCGCCGCCCACCCGGTCGGTCCGCTCTCCCACGACGGCCTCGAAGCCGGCGCCCCGGGCGAAGTTCCCCCGGCCGTCCAGGGTGAGCCCGAGCTGCGGGATCAGCCCGGAGTCCCGCTCCGGGCCGGAGAAGCCGAGGGCGATCAGCACCAGCTCCGCCGGGAGCGCCCGCTCGGTGCCGGGCCGCGGGCGTCTCGCCGTCGGTTCCACCTCCGCCAGGAGCAGCGCCCGCACATCGCCGGCCGTGTCCCCCTCGAAGCGGAGGGTGGCCGACGCGAACAGCCGCGGGTCGCTGCCCGCCCGGCCGCGCGCCTCCTCATGGGCGTGGGAGATCCGGTAGACCTTCGGATACGTGGGCCAGGGCTCGGCCTCCGACCGGGCGTCGCCCGGCTCCGGGTTGATGTCCAGTTGCAGCACGGACGCCGCGCCCTGGCGCAGGGCGGTGCCCAGACAGTCCGACCCGGTGTCCCCGCCACCGACGATCACCACGTGCTTGCCCTCGGCGGTGACCGGAGGCGCCTCGTAGTCGCCCTCCCCGACCCGGTTGGCCAGGGTCAGGTAGTCCATCGCCTGGTGGATGCCGCGCAGTTCACGGCCCGGGACCGGGAGCTCCCGCTGCTCCAGGGCGCCGACGGCGACGATCACCGCGTCATGGCGCCTGCTGAGTTCACCGGCGTCGAGATCGGTGCCGATGTCCACACCCGTGCGGAACTTGGTGCCCTCCGCCCGCATCTGCTCGATCCGTCGGTCCAGCTGCTGCTTCTCCAACTTGAACGCGGGGATGCCGTAGCGCAGCAGCCCGCCGATCCGGTCGGCGCGCTCGTAGACGGCGACGGTGTGGCCGATCCGGGTGAGCTGCTGCGCCGCCGCCAGCCCCGCGGGTCCGGAGCCGACCACGGCAACGGACTTCCCGCTGTGTCGGTCCGGCGGACGCGGCGACGTGTACCCGCGTTCCCAGCTCTGGTCGGCGATGGTCTGCTCGACGTTCTTGATCGTCACCGGATCGGCGTTGAGCGCCAGCACACAGGCGTCCTCACACGGTGCCGGGCACAGCCGTCCGGTGAACTCGGGGAAGTTGTTCGTCGCGTGCAGCCGCTCGGACGCCGCCCGCCAGTTGCCCCGGGTCGCGTACGCGTTCCACTCCGGGATGAGGTTCCCCAGCGGACAGCCGTTGTGGCAGAACGGGATGCCGCAGTCCATGCAGCGCCCGGCCTGCTCGGACACCAGCGGCAGCAGTGCCTGACCCGCGTAGACCTCGTTCCAGTCGCTCAGCCGTTCCGCGACAGGGCGCGCCGGCACGGGCCGACGGGGGATCTTGAGGAAGCCGAAGGGGTCGGTCATGCGCCGCCTCCATCGCCCACTCGCGGTGCACTACGGCGTCCCGATCAGCGTACGCCTCCGCTCGGGTTTCATCATTTTTCTGCATATGGCGACGGGCTCCCGGACGGCGCCTCATGGCCCGGACGGTCCGGCGCGTTCGGCCCGCGGGGCTGGGCGGGGGAGGGATCGCGCGAGAGATCGGGGGAGAGATCAGGGAGGGACGTCAGTGCACACTTCGGGTGCCTATCGTGCCCATCACCCGGCATGGGGGTTGCAGGGGGGCATGGCGTGGCGGGACGGTGAGGACGGTGACCCCCTTCTCGGCGAGGTCCGCCTCAGCGGAGGTACCGCCCCGGAGGCAGGCTCATCCCCCCACGAAATCCCAGGAGTTCCGCACATCGTGATCGATACCTCCCAGAGCGACGGCGCCCCCGGCGCAAGCGTCCTCGGCCGTTCCCTCCGGGCCTTCGCCCGATACCCACGCCACAGCCCGGCCACCGCCGCCTACCTCGTCGTGCTGGCCGTGGACACCGTCGTCGTCAAGCGCCTCCTGCCGGAGGCGACCGCCGGCCGAATACTGCACGAGATCAGCACCAACCTGGACAACCTCCCGCGCCGCCCCTTCACCAGCCTCTTCGGCAGCCTGCTCGTCGTGGACCACGGCACGTGGCTGGACTACCTGCTCGTCATCGGACTCGGCCTCGCCGTCTGCCTCGCGCTCCTGGAGCGCCGGATCGGTACCCGGCGCGCGCTCGCGGTGGTCCTGTTGGGGCACGTGGGCGCGACGCTCATCACGTCCGTCATCGTGGCGGAGGCGACCCATGTGGGGACGTATCCGCTGGCCATCCGGCACGCGCTGGACTACGGCGTGAGCTACGCGTCGAGCGCGGCCGTCGCCGCCATCACCCCGTTGCTACCGCGCCTCGCCCGTCCCTGGTGGGTCGTCGGCGCCGTGGTGTATCCCCTCACGGCGGCGGACTGGTACGGCCGGCTCCCGGACTTCACCACGATCGGCCACGTCAGCGCCGCGCTGATCGGACTGACGGCGGCGATCGTCATGATCCCGGCGGAAGCGCGGCGGAAGGGCGGCGACAGGGCCAAGTCCAAGGTCAGGGCCAAGGCTGGAGCCCAAGCCCAATCCCAAGCCCAACCCCAAGCGGAGGCCGAAGCAGAGGCCAGGGTCAGGGGCTGAGCCTCCGCCCCGCCCTCGTCCTCGCCCCGGACCCTCAGATCAGCCCCGACCGTATGGCGTAGGAGACCGCGTGTGCGCGGTTGCGCAGGTTGAACCGCTTCGTCATTCCGTAGAGCACCTTCTTGACCGTGCGCTCGGAGTAACGGAGTTGCTGGGCAACGTAGTTGAGGTCATGACCTTCCGCCACGAGCCGCAGCACCTCGACCTCACGGGTGGTCAGCCCCGAGGCGGTCAGCCCGCGCGGGGCCAGGACGTCGCGGTGGGTGCGCCGGACCTGGTCCATCAACCTGCCCTGAAGCGCGGCGGGCAGGTCGCCCTGGCCCTCACCCACCGCCCGGATCGCCTCGCCGAACCCCGCCCAGGTGAAATCCGAGCGGAAGAGGACGGCGCGGACGCCTGTGTCGAGGGCCCGGTGCAGGTCGGCGTACCAGTTGCCGTCGACGATGACGAGGAAGCGGGGATCGGGTGCGGCCGACAGCTGGCGCAGCGCGTCCACCGCGGCGTCGTCCGCGTGCTCCACGGCGGTCACCACGACATCCGCCGAGCAGGCGGGGCCCGTGGGTCTCAGCATCATGTGGGGCCTGTGCCGCACATAACTCACCAGAGCGTGCCGGGTGATCCGATCGGCCGCATGCACCGCCACACTGACCGTGCGCAAGCTCGCCTCCTGTCGTGGACGTCCTCGTGCATGCCCACAGGGACGGGCGACTGCCGGTGTTCCGTGAGGGCGGCTCCAGCATCGAGGTCGATACGCCACGGCACTACGGTGCAACTACCCGAATGCCTACCTGCCCGAATGCCTACCTGCCCGAATGCCTCCCGGCTGGCAGCGAGCGACTGAAGAGGGTCGGTTCGCGCTGGATTCCGGGCGTCTCAGAGGTCGGTGGCCCGCTGGTGGCGGGGCTCGTACATGCCCACCTCGCTGCCGCTCGGCAGCCGGAACTTGGTCAGCCGTCCCCAGCTGAGCTCGGTGACCGGCTGCGTGAACGCGATGCCCTTCGCCGTCAGGTCCCGCACGGTTGCCTCGACGTCGTCGCACATGAAGTAGAACTGGTGTGCCGTCGGGCCGTCCGTGGAGTGCAGGGCGAGTTCGGCCGGCGGCAGCTTGAAGATCAGCCAGCCGCCACCCGCATCGACGTGCGGATAGCCCAGCACGTCCCTGAAGAAGGTCCGGTCGGCTTCCGCATCGCTGCTGTACATGACGATATGTCCACCATTGATCACGCGCGGAGCATAGACGCCGACATGGTCGAGGTACGGCTCCCTGGCGAAAGGGGAGCGGGAGTCGCCCGGTATGGCGGACGCGCACGGTCCCCCGCCCCGACGCGGTGAGCAGCCCTGTCCTTCACCCGCGACGCCCTCGGCCAGGAACTCGTCCGCAGGCTCGGCGACATCACCTTCACGCACAGCTACGACGCGCCCAGTCGCGTATGTCGACAACCCGCACCTGTGGATGGACGCGCTCGGCCTCGCTCCCGGAAGATGCCCTCGGACCGGGCGGCAGATCAATCCTCGCGGGTATACGTCGCTCTTCGAAATGGAACTGGACAGAGCCGACTACGGGCGGAGCCGCAGTGTGCACTTCAACCGGGCCAATGAAGCTCTCGACGCCGCGATACGGGCCGATCCTGAACTCGGCAGGCATTTGGATCAGTTCTCACCCGGAATCGCGCAAAGAGTGAGTTCGGCCGGAGGCAGGCGGACGCCGGTGGGGCACGCCTGGCAGCGCGAGCCGTCGTCCAACGCCGGTGGCCGTAACGGTGTGATGCGTCTGGTGCCGACCTACCAGCACTCCCCGGGCTCTCCCTGGTGGGATGTCCTGCAACCCGGCAACTCGGGTGGATGCGCTGAGTGGGCCATACCGAACGGTGCGCCCCGAATCGTAGGAGTAGGTAGCCGTGACCTATTTCATGTACACCACTATGGGAGAGTCCATTGACGAGCCCGACGCATCACATATGCGTCGGATCCTGTCGGAACTTCAGAACGCCGATGACGAACATTCAGATGTCTCCCTGAACCACGAATCCGGCTGGTCGCTGACCGTATACCCGGACAAGGGCGTGCTGTGGGAGAACGTCGAAGACGCGGACGTGCCACCCCGTGAGGCAGTGCCTGCTTCATGGGACGACGTCGTGGCCCTGCTCCTGGAGATTTCGCAAGGCAATTTCGCCGCGGTCGAGTCCATCGACTGGACATCTTGAGTGTGACCCGGTTCGTCGGCGATTCGGGCGAGGGCGGCCACGTCGGCGTCCGGCCTGCCCCGCCTGTATATGCGCCGTTGCCGGTCGGGACGCCTCCCGTGCATCCGAGGCGTCCCGACCGGGCGGACCGGTGAGGGCGGCACCAGTGCTCCGGCAGCGGCACTAGGTCTGCGGGACGTCCTTGACGAACACGATCCCGTCGCTGTCCGCCAGATGGGCCGGGTCAAACGGGGCGTAGCCGAACCAGGGGGATACCCGGGGCACGGGTCGCGGGTCGTCGAGGGCGGTGGCCAGCCGGGAGGCGTCGACGATGTAGCGGTCCTCCGGGAGCGCGTACAGGAGTCCTTCAAGGGTGTCCGGTGGCGGGGTGTCCACTCCCTGGTGCCGGATCGTGCCGAGCGCCGTGGCCAGGAAGGCGTACTCCTCGCCCAGATGGGCGCTGACGAGCGCTCCGGCGCTCCACCACTCCAGCGGCCGGCCACCCATCCGCATCGAGCTCTTGTCCCGCTGGAGATGGCCGTTGTGGGCGTACAGCAGTGTCGGGCCCCGTTCGGCGAGGGCGAGGAGGTTGTCGGCCATCATCCGGTCCCGCAGGCTCACCAGCCACGTCATGCGGGCCGGTGAGGTGTCGGCCATCCAGAAGTGGTAGCGCAGCAGGCCGGTGGCGGTGCGCCCGTAAAGGCGTGCCCGGTCCCATTCCTCCCGCGAGGTCGCCGTGATCAGGTGCGGCGTCTGCGTATCGAGCATCGCCACCAGATCGTCGGCGAGCAGCCGCAGCTCCCTGGCCTCGGCCGACTGCCCCACGGATTGGGCCGGGTCCATCATCGCGGCGGGATGGGTCCACCGGTCGTCGGTGCCGAGCAGACGGTCGAGTGTCTCCGCGGTGCAGGGGAGCAGGTCCGCTTCCACCCGGATCGAGAGGTAGCCGTGGAGTGCGGTGAGGGCCTGACGGGGGCTCGCGGCGCCGGTGATCTCCAGTGGACCGTCGAAACCGGCGAAGCGGAGCTGCTCGGACGCGGGCCGGTCGTCGTTGTGGGCGCGCATCCAGCGCACGAGCTCGCGGTTGGCCGCGGAGGTGCCCCAGCCGTGGCTGAATCCGTGCTCCATGACCTCGTCGAGGGTGCCCGTGCCCGTGGTGACGTACTCGTCCACGACCAGGCCCATGAGGCAGTCGCTCTCGATCGCGATCGTCCGGTAGCCCTCCTGCTCGACGAGCTGTCGGAAGAGCTCGTTACGCAGGTCGAGCAGAGTGTCCTCGCCGTGGGTGGGCTCGCCCAGGGCGAGCAGCCGCGGCCGGGCCTGGAGCAGCCCCATGACGGCGGCGGCCTCCACGGCATGGGTGGTGTCCTTGATGTCAGTAGCCATGGCTTCAACCGTATCGTTGAACGTTCGGTTGAAACTTCTCGAAACTTCTCCGCGATATCGGCAGGACCATGGGGCGAAACCTTCAAAACGGCGAACGGGTCAGGCCGGTTGGCCCGACGCTCGACGCCGGGGTGGTGCGCCCGCGCACAAGGGCCGCCAATGGTTCCGGCTCGGCTTGCCGGCCGCCGTGCCCCGGCTGTGCGCAAAAAATGGTTGGCGTTGCTGCGCGGCGACGGAATACGGTTGGCTCCGTTACGGACGACGGCCTGGGTTGAGGCCGTTGTCGTCGGCTGTTGAGGAATCCGGGAGGTGAGTACTGATGGCCGTCATTGCGATGGGCGCTGCCCGCATCCAGAAGTTCATCAATTCCACCTCCGTGGTCTCCGGCTGACTCGACCGTTCACCTCTTCTCGCGCTGCGTGCGCGTTGCCGGGACCGCTCCTTCTTGAAGGGTCATCCCGTTGTTCGACCTCAACATCTCGAACTTCTCCGCTGCGCACCCGCTGGCCTCCTATGGCTGGGACGACGGGTTCGCGGAGAGCTTCACCCCGTTCGCCGGGCAGGGGTTCGTGCCCGGCCGTATCGTCCGCGTGGACCGCGGGCGCGTGGATGCCGTCGTGGCTGACGGCGACGGCATCCGAACGGTGCTGGCGGACACCGCGCTGGTGGCGACCAGCGATCCGCTGCGCGTGCCGTGCACCGGTGACTGGGCCGTCGTCGACTTCGAGAACGGCCGGGTGGGCGACCATGTCGACGGCGTTGTACGGGCGTTGCTGCCGCGCCGTACGGCGTTTGTACGGTCGGCTTCGTCCAAGCGTTCCGAGGGCCAGGTGCTGGCCACCAACATCGACAACATCGTCATCTGTGTGTCGCTCGCGGACCAGTTGGACCTCGGGCGGATCGAGCGGTTCCTGGCGCTGGCGATGTCCAGCTCGACGGGTGCGGGAGCGGTGCACCGGTCCGCACTCACTCCGGAGAGCGGGCCGCAGCCGCTGGTGGTGCTGAGCAAGGCGGATCTGGCCGGGGACCCGAGCGGGCTGGCGCACCTCGTGGCGGATGCCGAGTCCGTGGCTCCCGGGGTGCAGGTGCTGGCGGTCAGCTCGGCGACGGGGGAGGGGCTCGATGTGCTCTCCGCCGTGCTCGTCGGGGGGACGTCCGTACTGCTCGGGCAGTCCGGTGCGGGGAAGTCCACGCTGGCCAATGCGCTGGTCGGGGCGAACGTGCAGACGGTGCAGGCCATCCGGGACCGGGACGGCAAGGGGCGGCACACCACCACGACGCGGGATCTGCACGCGCTGCCCGGCGGTGGCGTGCTGATCGATACACCGGGGCTGCGCGGCGTCGGGATGTGGGACGCGGAGGGCGGGTTGGCGCGGACGTTCTCCGATGTCGAGACGCTGGCCGAGGAGTGCCGCTTCCACGACTGCGCGCATCAGACGGAGCCGGGGTGTGCCGTCCAAGAGGCCGTGGAGTGCGGTGAGTTGGCGGTACGTCGGCTGGAGAGCTACCGCAAGCTGCTCCGTGAGAACCAGCGGATCGTCGCCAAGACGGACGCCCGGATGCGGGCCGAAATCCGACGGGACTGGAAGCAGAAGCAGGCACTGGGCCGGCACATGATGGAGCGGAAGCGGGGGACCGGGCGGTGAGGTGAGGGGCGAGGGGCGAGGGACGAGGGGCCGCTTCCGGTAGTCGTCCGGCCGTCCACGGCGGAGGAGCGGAGACCGGTTCTGGCGGTCCCTCAGCCCGGGTGCCGGGTGCCGGGTGCTGGGTGCCGAGTGCCGGCGGCCGGCACCCTGGCAGTGGCCGGCTTCGGGTCCCGCGTCAGTGGCCGGCTTCGGGGCCCGTGTGAGGAGCCCGCGCCGGCGGATGTTCCTGCCGGGCTGGATTCTGCGCGGTGTGGTTTCTGTGCGGGGTGGATTCCGCCGGGGTCGGCGGCTGCCGAGCGCCATGTCCGATTTCCGCCAGCGAGGGCGCTGCCCGGGGCGCACACTGAAGAGTGTGATGGACGACGAGACCAGGTACCAGGCGGTGTCCGGCCGGGATGCGCGGTTCGACGGGGAGTTCTTCTTCGCGGTGGTGACGACCGGTATCTACTGCCGGCCGAGCTGCCCCGCGGTCACTCCCAAGCGGGTGAACGTGCGGTTCTTCCCGTCGGCCGCCGCGGCCCAGGCGGCGGGCTTCCGGGCCTGTCGTCGGTGCCGGCCGGACGCGGTGCCCGGTTCCGCGGAGTGGAACCTGCGGGCGGACCTGGTCGGCCGGGCCATCCGGCTCATCGGGGACGGCGTGGTCGACCGGGAGGGCGTCGGCGGGCTGGCCCGACGGCTGGGGTACAGCACCCGCCAGGTGCAGCGGCAGCTGATGGCCGAGCTCGGCGCCGGACCGGTGGCGCTGGCGCGGGCCCGACGGGCGCACACCGCACGGGTGCTGCTCCAGACCACCCGGCTGCCGGTCACCGACCTGGCGTTCGCGGCCGGATTCGCCAGCATCCGTCAGTTCAACGACACCATGCGGGAGATCTACGCCGGCACGCCGAGCGAGCTGCGGGCGGCGGCCGCGCGGCGGGGCGGTACGGCGGACGTCGAGGGCGGGGACGGGGAGCGGGCCGCGCCCGGTGGGATTCCGCTGCGGCTCGCCTACCGGGGGCCGTACGCGGCGACCGAGGTCTTCGACTTCCTACAGGTACGGGCGGTGCCGGGGGTCGAGGAGATGCGCGGGGAGCGCGGTGCGCGCACCTATCGCCGGACGTTGCGGCTCACCCACGGCAGCGGGATCGTCGAGGTCGACGAGCCCCGCGGTCCGCGCGGGCGGCGCCGACCGCCGGCCGGGCTGGTGTGCCCGGCCGCGCGCGGTGCGGACGGTGGCTGGCTGGAGTGCCGGCTGCGGCTGACCGATCTGCGGGACCTGTCGACGGCCGTCCAGCGGATGCGTCGACTGTTCGACCTGGACGCCGACCCGTACGCCGTGGCCGAGTGCCTCGGCCGGGATCCGCTGCTCGGCCCGCTGGTGGCAGGGTGCCCGGGGCTGCGCGCGCCGGGCGCCGCGGACCCCGAGGAGTTGGCCGTACGCATCGTCCTCGGCGGACCGCCGGAGCGCGCCGCCGCGCTCGTCCGGGCATACGGGAAGCCGCTGGACGCGCCGGACGGCGGGCTCACCCACTGCTTCCCGGCGCCCGCGGAGCTTACCGGCGGGGAGGTCGTCGAACCGGTGCGGACGCTGTGCACCGCGCTCGCCGACGGCACGATCCTGCTGGACGCGGGCGCGGACCGGGACGCGGCCGAACGGGCCCTGGCCGCGCTTCCCGGCGTCGGCCCGCGGGCGGCCGCGTACATCCGGATGCGGGCGCTGGGCGACCCGGACGTGAGGGACGGCGGACCCGGTGCGGCGGGCGGCACGGGTCCGGAAGCGGAAGCGGGAGCGGGAGCGGGAGCGGGCGGCGGGGCCTGCGCTTGGCGTCCCTGGGGAGCGTATGCGCTGCACCATCTGTGGCAGGCCGGGCTGCTGCCGGAGGGTGAACTGCCGCCGGGCGGGCGGATACCTCAGCCCGCGAGCACGGCACCCGCCCAGGCGCCCACGACCACCAGGCAGGCCATCAGCTCGATCAGCACGCTCAGCCCGATGGTGCGCATGACCGTGCGCACCGAGGACCAGGCGTCGCCGTGGCTGCCGAGCCGAGTCCGTTCCAGCAGGTAGAGGCCGCCGATCGCGCCCAATGGGCCACCGATGACCGGGACCACGAAGAAGCCGGCGATACCGGCCGCGCCCGCCAGGAACAGGGTGCGGTACGGCGCGCCCGCGGCACGCAGGTCACGGGTCGGCAGCAGCCACTTCAGCGCCTGGTTCAGCAGGAGGACGGCGGTGGCGCCGATCAGCACCGCCCAGGCCAGGACGGACTTCTCGGTCACCGTCCACCACAGCACGCCGGCCCACACGATCAGCGGCCCGGGGATACCCGGCACCAGCACGCCGATCAGGCCGAGCAGCATGACCAGCCCGACCGCGATCAGCTGCCACGCATTCATCCGCCGGCCCCACTCCCGGCGGGCGCACGCCCCGTGACGGCTCGTGCGCTGCGCTCTCTCATGGCCCAAGCCTGCCGGACCCGGGCGGGATGCGCTTGCCGACGGCGCGGCGGGAGCGTAGCGGCGGAGCACGCTGCGGGCGTGCCGGACGCAGGGGGCGGACGCCGTGGCGGGCCACGGGCTCCCCGGATTCGTCGAGGCCGGCACTGACGCCAGTACTGGTACGGGCACCGCTACTGGCATTGGCATTGGCATCGGCACCGGTTTTGGCGTGGGCGCCGGCACCGGCATCAGCACTGGCATCGGCATCGGCATCGGCACTGGCATCGGCATCGGCACGGGCGCCGGCAGCGGCGCGGCCGCTGCCCTCCCGAGGCGCCTGCTCGGCCTGCGACCGCAACTGGCGGCGCTCGCAGGTGACTTCGCACACGATGTCGTACGCGACCGACTCCCACGGCGACCCGGTCGGCCATGTCGTGGTCCGTGCCTGCGACGGGCGCTGCCGGGCGCGGGGAGGCGCTGACCACCGCAATCCGCCGGGTGGTCGCCCGTGGGGGCCGGTCGCCCGGCGGAACGCCTTTTCGCGCCCTGTTTCGGCGGCGGCGGGCCAGGAACAATACCCGCCATGAACGAGCAGGGGGCGGCACGGCGGCGTGGTCGCGAGGACGACTGGTGGCGGCAGTTGTACGGCGAGGACGGCGGGACGGGGTGCGACACCGGAGACACCCGGTCGTCCGGCACGTCCTACGACGGTGGCTTGGCCTGCGACGGTGGCTCGGCCTACGTCGTCGGCGGGACCGACGACGTCGGCGCGACGGACGACGTCGGCGCGACGGACGACGTCGGCGCGACGGACGACGTCGGCGCGACGGACGACGGCAGCATGACCGACGGCCACAGCGCGACCGGCGGCCGCCACACGACTGGCGACGGCGGCACGACCCACGGCACCGGACCGGCCGGCACCGGACCGGCCGGCACCGGACCCGCGGGCGCCGACGCCGCCTCCTCCGTTCCTCGCGACGTCGGTCCGTCCGATGCGCCGGACACCCTCGACGACCGGGTCGCCTCCGCGCTGCGCGCGGTGGGTGCGCCGGGGTGGGCGGAGCCACCGGACGAGCCGGTCCAAGAGCTTCCCGCCCCACCGGCCCCGACCGCGCGGAAGCCCTGGGAGGCGCCCGTACGGCGGGTGCCGCCACCGCCCGCGCCCTCGACGCCGATCCCGCTCCGGGCCACCGGTCCCGGCGGGCGCCCGGGGCTCGCCGGCTGGAGCGCACCGCCGCCCCTCACCACCGACTTCATCGGCGACCGCCCGCCCACCTACGAACCCGAGCCGGGCACACTGCCCGCCGCCGACCCCGCCGCGCTCGACGAGCTGGTGCCCGACACCGCGCTGGACGGCGCCCGATACGGTGCGCTGACCCTCCGTGCCGCCTCCCAGCGCGGCGACTCCGCCCGCTACCGCGGAGAGGTGCGGCGGGACGCGCTGCTCACCGCCCGCTTCGGCGCCGGCCGGCAGGCCCTGATCCTGGTCGCCGTCGCCACCGGCCGGCCGGACGCCGAGGGCACCCACCGCGCCGCCCGCGACGTCTGCACCTGGATCGGCGGCGCGGTCGGCCGGAACTACACCCGACTGGCCGAGGACATCCGCACGGACCATCGCGGCGCCCTGAAATCGGGGCTGCAACGGCTCACCGACCGCAGCTTCGGCAAGCTGCGCGGCCGGGCACTGGAACTGGGCACCGTGCCGGAGCACTACACCGCGGCCCTGCGCTGCCTGCTGCTGCCCGCCGATCCCGATTGCCGCACCCGGGTCTTCTTCGGCGTCGGCGCGGGCGGCCTGTTCCGGCTGCGTGACGGCGCCTGGCAGGACCTGGAACCCGCCACGACGGACCACGACGTCCACGATCCACCCCCCTCCGACGGCGGCCTGCCCCGCCCCGCTCCGGGGCTCCCCCACGGCCCCTACACAGCGGAACGGCCGGCGCGTCCGGAGCCATTCCTCTTCCGCGCCGCATTCGCCCGTCCGGGTGACGCCCTGCTGCTGTGCAGCGTCGGTCTGGCCGAACCGCTGCACCAGGAGCCCGCCTTCGCCGCCCGCCTCGCCGCCCAGTGGTCCACCTCCGAACCCCCGGGCCTGGCCCCCTTCCTCGCCGCCGCCCAACTCCGCGCCGCGGGCCACGCGAAGGACCGCACCGCTGTCGGGGTGTGGGAGTCGTAGTCGTGGGGGAGGCATCGCGCCGCACGGAGCGAACGGCCGCGCAGCCGCGGGGCGGGGCACCCGGAGGCGGGCCCCCGCCGTGCGTGGGTACATGGGAGGGAAGCCATCGGGAGCCCCCGACCCGCACCCCCGTCGAAGGAGCGACAGCGACATGGCGAAGCAGACCGTGGCCGAGCAGTTCGTGGACATCCTGGTGCGGGCGGGGGTGCGCCGGCTCTACGGGGTCGTCGGCGACAGCCTGAACCCGGTGGTGGACGCCGTCCGCCGGAACTCCGCGCTCGACTGGATCCAGGTCCGGCACGAGGAGGTCGCGCCCTTCGCCGCCGGGGCCGAGGCGCAGCTCACCAACAAGCAGATGCCCCGGGTGCTGCAAACCGCGATCCAGCACGCCATCGGCCGGAGCGGCGTCTCGGTCGTCTCCCTGCCGGGGGACATCGCGGCCGAGCAGGCCCCTGAACGCGCCTTCGAGCACGCCCTGGTCACCGACCGCCCCTCCGTACGGCCCGGCGACGACGAGATCGACAAGCTGGCCCGGATGATCGGACGACCTCGACGTGAGCGCGGCAAAGGTCGCTCCCAAGGACCGCCCAGAGCTGGGGCCTTGGTTTGATCGGCCCGACGAATTTGACGCTATCGCCTGGTGGCGTTTGGACCGTGCCGTACGGTCCATGCGAGACATGGCATGGCTGGCTGGGTGGGCGCGCGGGAACAAAAAGCGCTTGATCTTCGCTGAGGGGCCCGGGGGTGGGCGCCTGGAGCTGGATATGACGTCGCCCATGTCGGAACTGATCCTCATGATCCTGGCGTTCGCTGCCCAGATGGAGGTTCAAGCCATCCAGGAGCGCACGCAGGGTGCCTCCGCATATCTGCGCACCGTCGGGCGCTGGAAGGGCGGCAGGGTGCCGTTCGGACGCGTTCCCGCACCACACCCGGAGGAAGATGAAGGGTGGTGGCTGGCCCGTCACGAAAAGACGGCCGACATCATCGACGACATGGTTCGTCTGGTGCTGGACCAGAAGAGCTACCACGTCATCGCAGCATGGGTGAACAAGGAGCACCCCGGACTCACGCCGGCAAACCACCGCCGGATGGTGGCCACCCCACCGCGCGACGTGGATCCTGCAGCGCGCTGGAATCCGGGCATGGTCAGCTCGCTCCTCTCCTCCTGTGTTGAAGCGCGGTAGAGCGGCCCGGGTGCTCATAGGTTTCCCGTGTGCGTCCAGGGGACGTGCGACGGGGGGAGCGTGAAACGCGGCCGTCTGCGGGCGGGAAACCTCCGCACCCTGTGCGCTGGTACAACCAGTCGACGTCAACGGATCGTGTAGCCCAGAGGTCGAAGAAGGCATGCAGCAGTGATCGAGTTCCGTTCTTCGGAGCAAGTGGCCACGCTTGCGGTAGCGCCGGTTTGAATCCGGCTGTGATCACGCATGACAGCGACTCGGGTAACGAGGCCCCGTCTGCACAGAGCTGACGGGGCGACTATCTAGGTCGTTAACCTACCTTAGGGGCGGAGAGTGGTCATGCCTGCGTGCCCCATGATGGAGTCACCGGTGGCGATACCGACCCGGACACCCTCAGGCAGCGACAGGTTCCAGTCTCGGCGTTCACCGTGATGCAGAACCATGTTCACTGCGGTGTGGACCCTTCCGGAGCCGTCCCTCCACTGCAGTACGAATTTCATTGGGCGGTGCGCGTGGTTGATGGCGTGGAACTTCTCGCCGTTGGCATCAAATATCGCAAAGGCTCGCACAGAAGGGACGCTGTTCGGGTAAACCTCGACGCTGCCTGAGACACCGCCGGCGTCTCCGTCATCGGTTTGGCGACGGCAGAGCGCGCGTACCCGGGCCCCTGTAAAGCGGGGCGGCCCGTAATGAGCCGCCCCGATGGTTGCTTAAGCGTTGCGCCGAACGTGGCTAAGGATGTTCATCCCAGCGCCGATTGCGGCGACAAAAGTGCTGCCGCCCGCCCCGAAGACGGCCAGGGGCGGACCGCTGAACGCCATCACGACAATGGTGGCGGCGAGCGATACCACGGCAGAGCTGAGAGTGACGATCGCTACGTCCCGGGCCGGATGGTTGCACCTCTGCTGCGTCGAAGTGGTCGACACGGTACCTCCGTTGACTTGTTCGCTCGCTGGATTTGGACACACCACTCCTGTGAGAAGTGGTCACCCAGCTACACGCAACGGGCTATGGAGCCCGCAACCAGCCGGTTGCCGGTTGACGCGCGATAAGCGACGAAGTCAACGGATCCTCCTGTGTGTAGGCGTGTGCTGAAGCTACCATGTCGGGTGCTCAACTCGCCTACCGCTGCGTGCACTTCATGCGCTAGCCCCGACATGGAGGAGGGATCCCGCACTGGGGCATTTCCATGCGTGGCTACTTCGACGGCAGTGCGAAGACAATGGACTCCGGCCCCAACTGGTCGCGGTAGAGGGCCTTCCCGCCTTTCCGCGGCACGTCCAGGACGACGTCCCCTGTGACGGCCTGGCCCGGGTGGTACGTCGTGTCGACGTCCTGAGTGCCGGTGTTCTCCAGGGTGGAGGCCTCTTGGGCTGCCGTGGATGCGTCCTCCCACTTCATCATGCCGTATGGATGGAAGCCGCCGTCTTTGCTACCGACGTTCTTCACTTCAACGGTGAGGACGGCGAAGCGGCCCTTCGGTGTTGACCCGCCGATTTCATCCGGCGTCACGTACTTCACGGAGTGGAGCGTTACGGACATGGTCGTCTTGGCGCCCGAGTAGCTGTCGACGGTCGTGTACGTGCCGGACTTTCCGACGCCGATAACGGGCGCCTTCACATCGCCCTTCGGAGCCTTCGCGGGCTTCTCCTGCTTCGGCGTGGGAGCGGACGTGTGCGCATCGCTGGGTGCCTCCTCAGGTGAAGAACAGCCGGCGATCGGCCCGATGATACCTAGCGCGACAGTAACCGCCGCACACGCGCGCATAGATGGGCGCATGGCGTCCCCCTGAGTTTCCAGCGGACCCTCTGTCCGCGAATGAGCGAACACTACGACAAGCCCGACATGATCGGAGTCGAAATAGCTTGGGACGGAAGTGCCCGACGAGGCCGGCTTCTGTCGAACTGGGCGACCATCGTGAAGCGGGTCAAGTGCCGTGACGGCTACCGCTGCACCATGGTCTACGAGATAGGCGGGCGCTGCACGCAGCTCGGCACCGACGTGGACCACATCGTCCCTGGCGACGATCACAGCGACGACAACCTACGGCTGCTGTGCCGCTGGTGCCACGCCAGGAAGAGCGGGCAGGAAGGTGCCGTAGCAGCGGCCCGCAGCAGGGTGCGTACAGAGCGGCCCTCCACTACTCACCCTGCGCTGGAGGACTGATGGCTGATGGCGCAGTGGTGGAGGTCGTGGAGGCCAATCACGAGCCAGGAACTCCGCTCATCCCAACGCGCGTGCGTGTGAACGGCATCGACGTCGGAGCGCTGGCGAAGGCGCCAAAGGAGCGCCACGCCATGTGGTCCAAGGGGCAATGGACGCTCGTCGCTGAAGTGCGGCCCCGCGCGGCTAAGTTCGGCGCCACGCCGGAGGGCCGTGACCGCTTGAAGCTGAAGGTCGACGACCCGACAAGCAAGCCGGCAGCCCCGACGGTCACTGGCGGCAATGTCTCCGACATCAACTCGCGCCGTCAGCGCCTCACCAGTTAGGCCACCGGATGCCGCGCGCTATCGTGCGCGCCCCCGGTCACGACCGCTCCCGCTCTCCGGGCTGGCTCGCGGTCGCATGGACGGAACATTTTGTCCGCCACGGCCCCGGCGACGTACAGGGCGAGCCCGTGAGGCACGGTGACGAGTACACCGGCCTTGTAGTTGACTGCTACGCGGTCGATCACAACGAGGGCCGACTCCTCTACGACTCCGCGTTCTTCTCCCGCCTGAAGGGCTGCGACAAGAGCGGACTTGGCGCCCACGTCGGCCGCTTCGAAGCACTCGGCCTGGCGGCCCGCTACCTCACCCCCAACGGCCGACGCCGGGTGATCGGTTCGTTCAGCCACGGCTCGATGGCCAACGCGTTGCCGCAGGCGATCGGCGCCCAGTTCATCGACCGCGGACGCCAGGTCGTCTCGATGTCCGGCGACGGCGGGTTCTCCATGCTGATGGGCGACTTCCTCACCCTGATCCAGTACGACCTGCCGGTGAAGGTGGTGCTCTTCAACAACTCCTCGCTGGGCATGGTCGAGTTGGAGATGCTGGTCTCGGGCCTGCCGTCGTACGGCACGACCAACCGCAACCCGGACTTCGCGGCGATCGCCCGCGCGGCCGGGGCGCACGGCGTACGTGTGGAGAAGCCCAAGCAGCTGCGCGGCGCCCTGCGGGAGGCCTTCCGGCACAAGGGCCCGGCGCTGGTCGACGTCGTCACCGACCCCAACGCGCTGTCCATCCCGCCGAAGATCAGCGCGGAGATGGTGTCCGGCTTCGCGCTGTCGGCCGGCAAGATGGTGCTCGACGGCGGCGTCGGCCGGATGCTCCAGATGGCCAGGTCCAATCTGCGCAACATCCCCCGGGTGTAGCTCACTTGGCGGCCGGCCGCCGCTGGGGACGCAGTCGGAGCGTCAGGATCTGGAACGGGCGCAGGGCGAGCGTCACCTCCGCGGTCGGGCCCTCCTGTTCGTCGTGCAGCGGGCGCTCCAACAGATCGGTCACGGTGACCCGTTCGACGGGGAAGCCGGGACAGAGCGTGCCAGTGGCCCGGCCGCCCCGGGACTCGTACAGCCGCACCACCACGTCGCCGCTGCGGTCCTCGGCGAGCTTGACCGACTCGACGGTGATGGCCGGGTGGTCGACGCGGATCAACGGCGCCACCGGCGGTGCTCCGGTGGCGGTCCGCAGGGGCAGGTTGAGGGCCAGTCCCTCGGCCACGGCCGTGCCGACGCCGGCTCCGGGCAGCAGCGCGTAGGTGAAGCGGTGGGTGCCCTGGTCGGTCTCCGGGTCGGGGCTGTGCGGGGCACGCAGCAGCGTCAGCCGTACGGTCGTGCCCAGGCCCTCGGGGTGCGGGGCGCGGGTGACGTCATGGCCGTAGGTGGAGTCGTTGACCAGCGCGACGCCGTAACCGGGCTCGGCGACCCGCAGCCAGCGGTGTGCGCAGATCTCGAAGCGCGCGTCGTCCCAGCTGGTGTTGGTGTGGGTGGGCCGGTGCAGATGCCCGAACTGCACCTCGGAGGTGGACCGTTCGGCGTGCACGTCCAGCGGGAAGGCGGCCTTGAGGACCTTCTCCGACTCGTGCCAGTCGACGTCGGTGCGGATGTCGAGCCGGCGTGAGCCCGCGCGCAGGGTCAGCACCTGGTCGATCCGGGACCCGGCGCCGAACGCCTTGGTCACCCGGACCGCCGCGGCCAGCGGCCCGGACGCGGTGAGCTCGACGGACTCGGCGTCGGTCAGATCGGTGTGCCGGTTGCGGTAGTGCCGGTCGAGGTCCCAGGCGTCGTACTTGTTCGGGTGGTCGGGGTGCAGCTGCAACAGGTTGCCGCGCGCGCCCGGTGCCAGGACCTCCCGTCCGGCGTGCAGGTCGTACACGGAGGTCAGCAGTCCGTCGCGGTCGATCCGTACGCGGAGGAGCCCGTTGTCGAGGGTGACGGTGCCGGTGGGATCGGTCGCCGCGCGTACCGGCGGGAGCGCCGGGGTGGGGGAGCCGGCGCCGGCCGGGTGGACGGCCGCCGAGCCCAGCGCGGGCACGTGGACCGCGACGGCGGTGCGCTCGCCCGTGCCCTCGCCGGCCGCCCCGGACGGCAGCTCGACGATCTCGTCCCGGTCGTACGGCGACGCGTTGAACACCACGGGCGACCCCGCCCCGGTCGCACCGGTCCCGCCCAGCGCTCCGATCGCCGCCTCGATGATCCCGGTCAGCTCCGCCGCCACCGCCGCGTAGGCGTCCCGCGCCTCGCGGTGCACCCAGGCGATCGAGGAGCCCGGCAGGATGTCGTGGAACTGATGCAGCAGGACGGTCTTCCAGATCCGGTCGAGCGCGTCGTACGGGTAGGCGTACGCGGCGCGCCGGTCCGCCCGTACCGCCGCGGTCGCGGCCCACAACTCGGCCTCGCGCAACAGGTGTTCACTGCGCCGATTGCCCTGTTTGGTCTTCGCCTGCGAGGTGTACGTACCGCGGTGGTACTGGAGGTAGAGCTCGCCCGACCAGACCGGTGCCGCCGCGCCGTACTCCGCGTGGGCGGACGCGAAGAACCGGGCCGGCGGTTCGATCTCGACGCGCGGTGAGCCCTCCAGGGAGCGCAGCCGGCGGGCCCGCTCCAGCATCTCGCGGGTCGGGCCGCCACCGCCGTCGCCCCAGCCGAAGGGCACCAGAGAGCGGGTGGCGCGGCCCTTCTCGGCGAAGTTCCGTTCGGCGTGGGCGAGTTCGGTGGCGTGGAAGCGGGCGTTGTAGGTGTCGACGGGTGGGAAGTGGGTGAAGACCCGGGTGCCGTCGATGCCCTCCCACCAGAAGGTGTGGTGCGGCATCCGGTCGCTCTGGTTCCAGGACAGCTTCTGGGTCAGGAACCACTTCGCGCCGGCCAGTCGGGCCAGTTGCGGGAAGGCGGCGGTGTAGCCGAAGGAGTCCGGTAGCCAGACCTCCTCGGTCTCCACCCCCAGCTCCTCCAGGAAGAACCGCTTGCCGTGCGCGAGTTGTCGGGCCAGCGCCTCGCCGCCCGGCATATTGGCGTCCGACTCCACCCACATCGAGCCGACCGGCGCCCAGGTGCCCTCCCGTACGGCCTCCTTGATGCGCTCCCAGATGTGCGGCTGGTGCTCCTTGACCCAGGCGTACTGCTGGGCCTGGGAACAGGCGAACACCAACTCCGGGTATTCACGGGCTAGTTGGGTTACGTTGGCGAAGGTTCGGGAGGCCTTGCGCACGGTCTCGCGCAGCGGCCACAGCCAGGCGGAGTCGATGTGGGCGTGCCCGGTGGCCGAGACGCGGTGGGCGCTGGCGGCGGCCGGACGGTTCAACACCTCCGTCAGCGCGGCCCGCCCGGCGGCCGCGGTGCCGCCGACGTCGTGGAGGTCGAGCGCGTCCAGCATGTCCTCCAGGGCGCGCAGGATCTCGTGCCGGCGCGGCCGGTCGGCGGGCAGCTCGTGCATCAGCTCCGACAGCACCTCGACGTCGAGGACGAGATGCCAGACGGTCTCGTCGAGGACGGCCAGGTCCGCCGAGGCGAAGCGGTACAGCGGGCGGTGCGGGGCGGTGCGGACGTCGCCGAGGTCGGTGGGGCGGAAGTCGCGCAGTACTGCCGGGTTCGCGGCGGCCTCCAGCAGCAGCCGGACCTGCTCGCCGCCGTGGACCGGCGCGCCGACCGGGACATGCCGGTTGCGGGGGTGGATGCCCTTGAGGGGAACCCCGTCGTGGTCGTACACCAGGCCCTCGGCCTGGAACCCGGGGCCGTCGCCGCTGAAGCCGGGGTCGATGACCACCTCCACCCGCCGCCCGGCCCAGTCGGCGGGCACCTCGCCGGTCAGCCGGAACCAGCTCGTCGACCACGGCGGGCCCCACTCTCCGCCCGCCGCGAACGGCTCGTACGTCGCCCGCAACGCCTCGCCCACCGGCACCGGCACCGTTCCCCAAGCTCTCGACTCCGCTCGACCAGGGGAGGCCCCACTTCCCGGCGCGTGCCACACCGCGAGCCGCAGCGGCACCCGCGACGGGTACTGCGCGGGCCGGATGAACTGCTCCAGCGCCCGCTCCAGGCGCCCCTCCACCAGCAGTCGGTCGTCGTGCACAGCGGCTCCTCACGCTCGTCGTCCGCCAGGTGTCCCAGGCCCTGTTGGGGGCCCGGATCCACGGCGGCCCCGGGTCAGGCATACCCGTTGGGGCCGGTCCGGCCCACCCGGCGCGCGGGTGCGGTGCGACGACCGGGCGGCCCGAAGCATGGCGACTGATCGGATGGGCATGCTGACCGTGAGGCTGTTCGAGACCGGGCGCCGATGTTCGTTGGGGGCGGGGGAGAGTATGCGTCAGCCTGTGCGGCGCGAGGAGCGGGACAGACAACAGGGGACGACCGAAGGGGGCCGCGGTGGGGGAGTCGCCGCACGAGCGCCGAGGGTGTTGCAGCGGAGGGTGCGGCACGCGGATCTGCGCGCGGTCGGCGAGGTGCGCCGGGAGCTACGGCAGTTATTGAGCCGCTGGGCGGCGCCCGGCGGCGGCGATGTGGCGGAGGTCGCCACGCTGCTCACCAGCGAACTGGTCACCAACGCCCTGGTCCATGCGGACGGCGGGGCCGTGGTGACGGCGCGGGTCGGCGACCGACTGCGGGTCGAGGTGCGGGACTGGGCGCCGGGGAACCCGGAGGTGCAGCCGGCGACCACGGACGGGACGTCCGGACGGGGGCTGATGCTGGTGCGTTCCCTGGCCGACGCCTGGGGCATCCGCGCCGAGGGGTTCGGCAAGTGCGTCTGGTTCGAGCTGGGTGGCGGACCGGCCTGACCCTGTGCGGGGGTGTCGGTCGGCCCGGTCCGCCACCGGTCAACCGAATTGCCGTTCGATCTCGGCGAGTTTCTCCTCAAGGGAGTCCAGACGGGGCAGCGTCTGGGTGTCGTCCTCGGCGGTGAGGTCCACGGCCCGCCAGGGCCCGGGCGGGCCCTCGACGGTATCGGTGGCTGTATCGGCATCAGCGCCTGACACGGCCTTGAGGGCCGGGCGGGAGCGCACGGGCATATCCATGGTGGGTGGGGGCGGCGGGTCGCCGGCTATGGCAGAGTCCGCGCCGGCCACCTCGGACGGGGCGGCCGTTGCGGACGTGACCGCGAGTTGCCGGCCGCCGGTCCGGCCGATGCTCCAGGAGCGGTGCTGCCGGTTGATGGCTTTGATGCGCGCCCGGTCGATCTTGCCCTGCTCGCGTCTGCGCAGCCGGTTGAGCTCCTTCTGGCGCCGGTCCTCGCGGACCTCCTCGACCGCCTCGTCCAGCGACCGTACGCCCTCCAGCAGCATCAACGACCAGGCCGCGAAGGTCTCGCGGGGCGCGCGCAGCCAGCGCACGACCCGGATCTGCGGCAGCGGACGGGGCACCAGCCCCTGTTCGCGCAGCGCCGCCCGGCGGGTCTGTTTGAGCGCCCGGTCGAAGAGCACCGCCGCGGACAGGGACATCCCGGCGAAGAACTGCGGGGCGCCCTCGTGGTCCAGGCCGCGCGGCGCGTGCACCCAGTTGAACCAGGCGGCGGCGCCCGCGAAGGTCCACACCAGCATGCGGGAGCCGAGCGCGGCGTCGCCGTGGCTGGCCTCCCGTACGGCGAGTACGGAGCAGAACATCGCGGCGCCGTCGAGGCCGAACGGCACCAGGTACTCCCAGCCCCCGGAGAGGCTGAGGTTCTGGACGCCGAAGCCGACCAGTCCGTGGAAGGACAGCGCGGCGGCGACCGCGGCACAGCAGAACAGCAGCAGATAGGAGGCGGAGGCGAAGACGGCCTCCTTGCGTCGGCGACGCTCCTCGTTGCGTTCCCAAGAGTCGTCACCGCCGGCCAGGGCGGTGCGTTTGCCGCGCAGGACCACTACCCCGGCAGCGAGCACACCGGCGAGCATCAGGGCGCCCGGGATCAGCCAATCCAGCGATATGTCCGTCGTTCTCATTTCCTCGATCCCTTGCTTCGGGTACGCGATTGCGCGCGTCATCCTGGCGGAATCCGGCCCTCCCACAGGGGGTTTCGGGGCAAGAGAACGCCAAGGAGGTGCAGGGAACGGGAGATAGCGGGTGTGGCGTCGAACTCTCCTGTGAACAGGGGGAGTTGAGTTCGAATTTGATGGACCGAAAGGGTGGTGTGCGGGTCAGGTGGTTGCGGTGAGACGCCTGATGCGATCCGCGTCGCAGGTGCGCGGGCAGGTGACGCAGGTGTCCTCGGGACGCAGCGTGTAGAACATGCAGCAGCTGGCCCGGTCCCGGGTCGGCAGCGCCGCGCCGTCCGGGCCGGCCAGCGTACGGAACCCGGCGCCGCCCACGTACGGGGCGGTGGCGCCGGGCAGCAGTTGCTCCAGCTCGGCCACCGCCCGTGGCTCCTCGCCGAGCAGGTGCCCCAGGTACCAGAGCCCCTCGACGATCTCGTCGGAAGCCATGCCCCACAGTGCCCGCGGCCCGCGTCGCATCCGGGTGCGGAACCCTTCCAGCACCGGCTGGAGGTGCTCGGCCACCGCCGCCCGCACCTCGGCGCGCAGCGCCTCCTCGTCCGGTACCACCCGGGCCCCGGGCAGCTCGGCCGCGGGATCGTCCGGGAGGCACCCGAACGAGCCGACGCGCACTGCCATCCGGCCCAGCTCGCGCTGGAAGGAGACGTCCTGCACCGGCAGCCGCGGCACCCGGCGGTGCAGGAACCAGGGGATGGTGATCAGCAGGCACGCGGGCCAGGCGTAGCGGTGCAGCGCGAAGCTGGCGACCACATCGGGCCGGGCGCGCTGTCCGTAGTCCCGCTGGATCTGGGCGTCGTCCCAGGCGAGGAAGGCGTCGAGGGAGTCGCCGCCGGCCGCGAGCCCGGCAGCGCACACCCAGCCGTCACCGGCGGGCGGGGCCGCGTCCCAGGTGGTCACCCGCAGGCCGGGGAACACCTCGGAGAGCCGGGCGTAGGCGTCGGTGACGGGGTGGGTGGCGGCGAGCGGGGCGGCGGGGGCAGACGTCATGCGGAAGACCACCGAATCGCGATCGTTAGCAGGTAAGGCTTACCTTATCCGAAGACTTTACCCGCGCCTGCCGTGAGCCAGTCCCCGGCGGACCGCCGGCCGTCGGGACCGGTTCCCGGATTTGCACCGCGGCCGAGGCCGCCTATGGTGCTGGGAACGTCAGGAGGAGCCGTCATGGAGCAGGGCACTGCGGAGCAGCAGCCGCGGGCACGGGTCTGGCTGCCCGCGCAGGCCGGCCCCGTCGCGCCCCAGCGGCACTCGGTCCGCGGCCAGGTGCTGGCCGCCCTGCGCCATGCGCTGGTCGGTGGGGAGCTGCTCCCCGGCGAGGTCTACTCCGCGCCCGCCCTCGCCGAGCGCTACGGCGTCTCCGCGACGCCGGTCCGTGAGGCCATGCAGCAGCTCGCCGGCGAGGGCGCGGTCGAGGTCGTGCCCAACCGCGGCTTCCGGGTCGCCGAGCACAGCTCCCGCGACCTCGCCGAACTGGCCGAGGTCCGCACCATGCTGGAGGTGCCCGCGATCGTCCGGTTGGCCCGGGCGCTGCCCCCGGAGCGCTGGCAGGAGCTGCGTCCGCTCGCTGACGCGGGTGTGGCGGCCGCCGCCGGCGGGGACCGCGTCGGCTACGCCGAGGCGGACCGTGCCTTCCACCACGCGCTGCTCTCGTTCACCGGCAACCGCCGGCTCACCGAGACGGCCTGCGACCTGCTGCACCGTGCCCAGTGGGCGGCGGCCGGCGGCTCCCGGTTGCGCACCGCCGAGCTGCTGGCGGACGCCTCCGAGCACACCGCGCTGCTCGACGCCCTGATCGCCCAGGAGCACACGGTCGCCGAGCGGATCGCCCGTGAGCACGTCTCGGCGGCACGCCACCCGCACTGACGGCTCACGGTGCGTCCGCCGGCCGGCGGACCGGGCACGCCTCAGGGCGTGTCCGCCAGCAGCTCCACCAGAGGGAGCGCCGCGATGTCGGCGGCGGGTCGGGAGAGGTAGAGGTCGGCGTGGTAGAAGCCGTCGGCCTCCTTGCCGGCGATGGACAGCCCGCGTGCGGCCAGCGCGGCCAGGGCCGCCCGCCGCTCGTCGCCGTCCGCGAACCGGCGCTGGCGGAACGTACGGCTGGTGAGCTTCTCCGTCACCAGGCCGGCCCGGGCCAGCAGCGCGGAGACCGGTCGGTAGGACACCTCGCGCAGTACGAACGCGGCTACCCAGGGTGGCGACGCCACGCAGGCGAAGAGCCGACCGAAGGTACGCTCGGTGATGTAGCCGACGCCGCCGGTCACCGTGATCAGGTCGGTGTCCTTCATCGCCCGCCGCAGGGCCGGGCTCGGCTCGTCCAGCTCCAGGTTCTCCGCGAAGCCGTGGTCGAGCAGGCCGACCGCCCGGGCGTAGCCGACGGCGCGCTCCGCCGCGTCCAGGCCGGTCACCCGGACGGCTCGGTCGCGTCGCCGGGTGGCGAAGAACGTGCGGTCCGCCTCGGAGAGTTGGCGGGTCGTGGGGGTGTCGGGACGGTACCCCGTGTAGCGGTGGTAGAGGTCGGAGAGGGACAGCCGGTGGTTGAGCAGTGCTGCATTGACCCCGTATGAGCAGCACAGGTCCACGACGTTCAGCGGCGGGTGGTCGCCCCGGCGCCGTTGCAGGCTCTCCACCACGGCGCGGAACACCGCCTGGCCGTGGTGCGGAATCTGGTAGTCCAGGGGTTGCAAAGTGGTGAAGTACCGACGGGGATCAGGGCAGTTGTATATCGCCTCGAAATCTGCCTTGCCCCAGTCGGTTCCAGCGGTCGTCTTCGTCACTCCTGCTGCCACGGCGCCTCCTGCAAGGGCTCGGTGAATGGGAGGGGGCCCAGCTGGTCCTGGACCAGCATCCAGTCCCCACTGCCGCGTCACAGTGCGACTTGCGGCCATTCTCGGTGCCAATGAGGCCTCATGGGGCGCCGCTGCCCCTGGGGCCTTCGCTCATCGTCCCACCTCACGCTTCGCTCGGCGCGTCGAAGCCCGGCCCGTGCGGCAACCGTCGTGCCCCGGCCGATCCGTCGCGGGGACCGTCACGATCCGGCCAATCGCTGCTCGCGGCCGCATGGCTGACGACGGGGGGTTGACTGTGAGCGGGTGGCGGGGGCATAGGGCGGCGCACGGGAACGGCCAACCAGCCGCCGTGCGCGGAGGGTTGGCCGTCGGTCCTGCCCGTTCGCCCGTCGGTCGGCCCGGTCGCCCGGCCGTCCCCGCGGGAGCCTTGTCGTTGCGCTACGTAGCCGCCGTGGCCGCGGAGAGGTGGTCGGCGAGCCAGGTCGGGACGCCGCCCATCAGGCGGAAGAGTCGGGCCGCCTCGGCGCGCAACCGGTCCGCGTCGGCCTCCGGAGCGGCGTCCGCCAGCGCGGCCAGGGCCGGGGCGGTGCCGACCAGGAAGCCCAGCTCCTCGCGGATCCGCAGCGACTCGGCGAAGCCGTGCCGGGCCTCGGTCAACTCGCCGTCCCGCAGGGCGAGTCCGGCCAGATGCCGCCAGGTGAAGGAGAGCAGCAGGGCGTCGCCCTGCGCGGTGGCGCCGGCGTGCGCCCGGCGGTAGGCGGCACGGGCGGCGTCCGGACTGTCGGCGATGTGCTCCGCCATCAGCCCGCGGCGGAAGTCCAGCAGCGGACGGCCGGCCGCGGTGGGGGCCAGCAGCGCGGCGGCCCGGCCCAGCGCCGAGCGGGCCTCGTCGGCCCGGTCCCGCACGCCCAGGACCGTGGCGGCGTAGGCGAGGTGACCGCGTTCGCAGGCCGCTCCGCCGCGCTCGTCGTCGCCGCCGGCCAGCGCCTCGGCGGAGCGCAGCGCATCCTCGGCCTCGGCCCAGCCGGTGGCCGTGAACATGCAGCGCTCCACCAGGAGCGCGGCCCGGCGCAGCGCTAACGGGGCGTGCCGGGCGGCGTGTGGTTCCAGGAGCGCGGCCGCGTCGTCCCAACATCCGCGGGAACGCAGCCGCCAAACGGCGCGGTCGAGGGGATCATCCCCCTCGACCGCTCTGGCTGCCGGTACTTCCGGTACGGGTGCCGGTCCCGGTACCACCACCGAAACCCGATCCACAGCATTGACCGGCTCCGCGGAATCCGCGGATCCTGACATGGCGGTATCCGCCACATTGCCCTCCCCGAGCGCGCCATTGAGCTGGAAATGGAAGCCGTGGGGCGAATCTCAGCACGAACTCCGTTGCCGGGCCAAGGGGGTGGGTGAATGATTTCACAATCGCCGGGAGGGCGCATCGAGCCGCTCGCACGGCGCTGATCGGCCGTACTGCGGCGCAGTGGGCACGATGCCGCGGCGTGCGCCGGTGACACCGTGCCGCCCGATCGGATTACCCCGAACGGCGTAGGGAAGGGTCTTTGCGATCTTCGTGGACCTGCGAGCGCGGGTGGTGTGCGGACCGCGGACCCGCCCCGCGGTCAGCTCATCCGCAGCGCCAGGAAGAAGTCCAGCTTGTCCTCCAGCCGGGACAGGTCGCGGCCGGTCAGCTGCTCGATCCGGCCGACCCGGTAGCGGAGCGTGTTCACGTGCAGGTGCAGCCGGGTGGCGCAGCGGGTCCAGGAGCCGTCGCAGTCCAGGAACGCCTCCAGGGTGGGGATCAGCTCGGCGCGGTGCCGGCGGTCGTAGTCCCGCAGCGGGTCCAGCAGGCGGGCGGTGAAGGCCCGGCGGACGTCGTCGGGGACGAACGGCAGCAGCAGGACGTGGGAGGCCAGCTCCTCGTGCCCGGCGGCGCAGACCCGGCCCGGGCGGGCCGCGGCGACCCGACGGGCGTGCCGGGCCTCCTCCAGGGCGCCGCGCAGGCCCTCCGCGGAGTGCACCGAGGCGCTCACCCCGACCGTCAGCCGGCCGTCGCCGTCCAGACCCCGGCCGAGCGGCTCCTGGACGACGGAGAGCAGCGCGTCGGCGTGCAGACCGGCCGCCGAGGAATCGCCGGACTCGTCCGGGACGGGCAGCGGCACCAGAGCCACCGCCTCGTCGCCGGTGTGCGCCACCGCGATCCGGTCGGACGGCTCCGGGCCGAAGGTGCCCGGGTCGACCAGCATCTCCTCCAGCAGGCTCTGCGCCACCGGGCCGCCGGGGACGTCGCCGCCCTCCCACTCGACCCGGGCCACCACGATCTGCCAGTGCGGGGCGGTGCCCAGACCGGGCAGCAGGACCGGGGCCGCCACCCGCAGCCGGGCCGCGATCTCGGCGGGCGGCGCGCCGGTCTGGACGAGCTCCAGGACCTCCTGGGCGAGTCGTCGGCGCACCGTGCGGGCGGCGTCGCGACGGTCGCGTTCCACCGCGATCAGCTGGGTGACGCCGTGCAGCAGGTCGAGGCGCTCCTCGGGCCAGTCGCCGGCGTCCGCCTCGACCGCCAGCAGCCAGTCGCTGAGCAGCGTCTGACGCAGGTCACGGCCCTCGTAGCGGATCGGGAAGAGCGAGTAGGTGGCGCCACCGAGGGTGACCCGGTGCGGGCCGCGGCGGCCGGAGCGGGCGGCCGCCAGATGCTCACCGGCGAGCCGGGCGGACAGCTCGCCGGACAGCTCGGGGCCGGAGTCGGCCAGCGTCGAACCGGCGATCTGCCGGCCCGTGGGGGAGAGCACCCAGGCCCGCAGGTCCAGGTCCGATCCCAGCAGGTCCAGCACCACCTCCGGGCCGCCGCCCGCCGGGCCCGACGTCATCAGCCGGCGGTGGCGGTCCACCACGGCCGCCAGGTCGCCGGCCCGCTCGCTGGAGACCTGGCGCACCACGTGCTCGGTGATGGAGGCGAAGGAGACCGCCTCCTCCACCGAGAACAGCGGCAGCCGGTGCCGGGCGCAGGCCTGCACGAGATCGTCCGGGATGGCGCCCAGCTCGGCCTCGCCCGCCGCCAGCCCGGCGACGCCGGCGCCGGCCAGGATGCGCACGAAGCGTTCGGAGTCCTCCGGCTCGCGGCGCCAGGCCAGACCGGTCAGCACCAGCTCGCCGCCGGAGAGGTAGCGGCTGGGATCGCGCAGGTCCGTGGTCATCACGCCGCGTACAGTGCGGTCCAGCTCGTCCTCGCCGCCGAGCAGCCGTAGGCCCAGTGATGGGGTGTCCAGGAGTGCGCGGAGCCGCATGACCTCGCCCGCCGTTCTTTGCTGTCTGGTGTTGCCGGTGGAATGCCGCGAGGTTTCAGAGCCTCGTCTTTCGTTCGAATCTACAAGACGGGTGGCTTGGCCAGCCAACCGCTTCATGTTTTCGGTGACTGCACCGGGTGGGGCCCCTGAGCGTTCACTAAGGCCAACCGCGTTAACAAGACATGAACGGCTCCATGGCGACGAGGTCCTCGCGTCCTCACCATGAGTAGCGAACGTCCCGATATTCTCGTAGAAGAGGCCAACCATGGACTTCCTTCGCCCCGCCAGCTGGGAGGAGGCGCTCGCCGCGAAGGCCGAGCACCCCACAGCTGTGCCGATCGCGGGCGGCACGGACGTGATGGTCGAGATCAACTTCGACCACCGCCGCCCCGAGTTTCTGCTCGACCTCAACCGCATCGCCGACCTGAGCGAGTGGGAGGTCGGGGAGAGGACCGTACGCCTGGGCGCCTCCGTTCCGTACACCCAGATCATGGAGAACCTGCGCGGCGAACTCCCCGGCCTGGCCCTGGCGTCGCACACGGTCGCCTCCCCGCAGATCCGCAACCGCGGCGGCGTCGGCGGCAACCTCGGCACCGCCTCGCCGGCCGGCGACGCGCACCCGGCGCTGCTCGCCGCCGGCTGTGAGGTCGAGGTCGAGTCCGTCCGCGGCGTCCGGATGATCCCGATCGACGAGTTCTACCTCGGGGTCAAGCGCAACGCGCTCCAGCCCGACGAGCTGATCCGTGCGGTGCACCTGCCCAAGGCCGACGGCCCCCAGCAGTTCTCCAAGGTGGGCACCCGCAACGCGATGGTGATCGCGGTGTGCGCGTTCGGCATCGCGCTGCACCCCGAGACCCGCACCGTCCGTACCGGCATCGGCTCGGCCGCGCCGACGCCGGTACGCGCCAAGGCGGCCGAGGAATTCCTCGCCGCGGCACTGGACGAGGGCGGCTTCTGGGAGTCCGGCAACCCCATCCCGCCGTCCGTGGCGAAGCAGTTCGCGCAGCTCGCCTCCGGCGCCTGCAACCCGATCGACGATGTGCGCGGCAGCGCCAAGTACCGCCGGCACGCGGTCGGCATCATGGCGCGCCGCACCCTCGGCTGGACCTGGGAGTCCTACCGCGGAAATGAGAGGAGCGCACAGTGCGCGTGACATTCACCGTCAACGGCCGCCAGCAGGAGGCCGACGATGTCTGGGAAGGCGAGAGCCTGCTGTACGTCCTCCGCGAGCGGATGGGCCTGCCGGGTTCGAAGAACGCCTGTGAGCAGGGCGAGTGCGGTTCCTGCACGGTCCGCCTGGACGGTGTGCCGGTGTGTTCCTGCCTGGTCGCCGCCGGCCAGGTCGAGGGCCGCGAGGTGGTGACCGTCGAGGGTCTGGCGGACTACGCCAAGCAGCGCGCCGAGCACGCCGGGTGCGCCTCCGGCACCTGCGGTACGAGCGTCGACGAGGCCCAGCGGTGGCAGGCCAAGCCGGCCTCGGCCGACAGCCAGACCGGCGAGCAGGTCGAACTCTCCCCGATCCAGCAGGCGTTCATCGACGCCGGTGCCGTGCAGTGCGGCTTCTGCACCCCGGGCCTGCTGGTCGCCGCCGACGAACTGCTGGAGCGCAACGGCTCCCCGTCGGACGCCGACATCCGTGAGGCGCTGTCCGGCAACCTGTGCCGCTGCACGGGCTACGAGAAGATCCTCGACGCGGTGCGGCTGGCGGCGGCCCGCGGCGAGAACCACACCGCCGGACAGGGGGCCTGATCATGGCTGGTGCCACCCGCACACCCACCAACCTCACCCAGGGCGGCAAGACCGACGCCGGGATCGGGGCCTCCACGCTCCGCCCCGACGGCACCCTCAAGGTGACCGGCGAGTTCGCGTACTCCTCGGACATGTGGCACGAGGACATGCTGTGGGGCTTCACGCTCCGGTCCACCGTCGCGCACGCCGAGATCGTCTCCATCGACACCTCGGAGGCGCTCGCCCAGTCCGGCGTCTACGCCGTGCTGACCTACGACGACCTGCCCACCGACGTGAAGAACTACGGCCTGGAGATCCAGGACACGCCGGTCCTCGCGCACGGCAAGGTACGCCACCACGGCGAGCCGGTCGCGCTGGTCGCCGCCGACCACCCGGAGACCGCGCGCCGCGCCGCCGCGAAGATCAAGGTCGAGTACAAGGAACTCCCCGTCATCACCGACGAGGCCTCCGCGCTCGCCGAGGGCGCGATCCTGGTCCACGAGAACCGCGACGACCACCACATCGGCCATGTGCCGCACCCCAACATCGTCCACCGCCAGCCGATCGTCCGCGGCAACGCCGACGAGGCCGCCAAGCGGGCCGACGTCATCGTCTCCGGCGAGTACGTCTTCGGCATGCAGGACCAGGCCTTCCTCGGCCCGGAGTCCGGTCTCGCGGTACCCGGCGAGGACGGCGGCGTCGACCTGTACGTCGCCACCCAGTGGCTGCACTCCGACCTCCGCCAGATCGCCCCCGTCCTCGGCCTGCCCGAGGAGAAGGTGCGGATGACGCTCTCCGGCGTCGGCGGCGCGTTCGGCGGTCGCGAGGACCTGTCGATGCAGATCCACGCCTGTCTGCTGGCGCTGCGCACGAACAAGCCCGTCAAGATCGTCTACAACCGGTTCGAGTCCTTCTTCGGACACGTCCACCGGCACCCGGCGAAGCTCTGGTACGAGCACGGCGCCACCAAGGACGGCAAGCTCACCCACCTGAAGTGCCGCATCGTGCTGGACGGCGGCGCCTACGCCTCCGCCTCCCCGGCCGTCGTCGGCAACGCCTCGTCCCTCTCGGTCGGCCCGTACGTCGTCGACGACGTCGACATCGAGGCCATCGCGCTCTACTCCAACAACCCGCCCTGCGGTGCGATGCGCGGCTTCGGTGCGGTCCAGGCGTGCTTCGCCTACGAGGCGCAGATGGACAAGCTCGCCAAGAAGCTGGGCATGGACCCGGTCGAGTTCCGGCAGCTGAACGCCATGGAGCAGGGCACGATCATGCCCACCGGCCAGCCGGTCGACTCGCCCGCCCCGGTCGCCGAACTGCTCCGCCGCATCAAGGCGATGCCGCTGCCGCCGGAGCAGCAATGGCTGGCGGCCGGTGAGGGCGCCGACGTCCGGGCGCTGCCCGGCGGCCTGTCCAACACCACCCACGGCGAGGGCGTCGTCCGCGGCATCGGCTACGCCGTCGGCATCAAGAACGTGGGCTTCTCCGAGGGCTTCGACGACTACTCCACCGCACGGGTGCGGATGGAGGTCGTCGGCGGCGAGGCCGTCGCCACCGTGCACACCGCGATGGCGGAGGTCGGCCAGGGCGGCGTCACCGTCCACGCCCAGATCGCCCGTACGGAGCTGGGCGTCGAGCAGGTCACCATCCAGCCGGCCGACACCCAGGTCGGCTCGGCGGGCTCCACCTCCGCCTCCCGGCAGACGTACATGACCGGCGGCGCGGTGAAGAACACCTGCGAGGCCGTACGGGAGAAGGTCCTGGAGATCGGTCGTCGCAAGTTCGGCACCTACCACCCGGCCTGGGCCACCGCCGAACTGCTGCTGGAGGGCGGCAAGGTCGTCACCGACGGCGGTGAGGTGCTGGCCGACCTCGCGGACGTCCTCGAAGGCGAGGCGGTCGACCTGGAGCTGGAGTTCCGGCACCGGCCCACCGAGCCGTTCGACCTGAAGACCGGTCAGGGCTTCGGCCACGTCCAGTACTCCTTCGCCGCGCACCGCGCGGTGGTGGAGGTGGACACCGAGCTCGGCCTGGTCAAGGTGATCGAGCTGGCCGTCGCCCAGGACGTCGGCAAGGCGCTCAACCCGCTGTCCGTCGTCGGCCAGATCCAGGGTGGTACCACCCAGGGCCTGGGCGTGGCGGTCATGGAGGAGATCATCGTCGACCCCAAGACCGCGAAGGTGCGCAACCCCTCCTTCACGGACTACCTCATCCCCACCATCCTCGACACCCCGACCATCCCGGTCGATGTGCTCGAACTCGCCGACGACAACGCCCCCTACGGGCTGCGCGGCATCGGCGAGGCCCCGACCCTGTCGTCCACGCCGGCCGTCCTCGCGGCGATCCGGAACGCGACCGGGCTGGAGCTCAACAAGACACCGGTCCGCCCTGAGCACCTGACCGGTACCTAGAAGCCGTCCGGGGGCGATCCCCCGGACCCCGGTCTCCGGGCGGTGCGTGTCAGGGGTGTCCTGTCCGTCCTCCTCCGCGTACCGCCCGGAGTCCCTTCCCGCACCACGCAGTCGCTGCTGTCCCCCACGCAGCCAGCACCCCGTTCGTCTCGGGCCGTCCCCCGGGTCGTGCAGCCGAAGATCCATCCCAAATCTCGCACCCCCCTCGCGAGTGCCCCTGTGAACCTTGGGAGTTAGGCACCATGACCCAGCAGTCCACTGAGCCGAGAACCACGGCGGAAGACGCGGGCGACGGCACGCGTCAACCAGCCGGCCGGTCCTGGCTCGACCGGTACTTCCACATCTCCGACAGAGGGACGACAGTCGGCCGGGAGGTGCGTGGCGGCGTCACCACCTTCATGGCGATGGCGTACATCGTCCTCCTCAACCCGGTGATCCTGACCACGACCAAGGACATCACCGGCGCCACGCTCAGCGCAGATCAGGTGACCACGGCGACCGCGCTGGCCGCCGCCGTCACCACGATCGCGATGGGCTTCCTGGGCAACGTCCCGCTCGCCCTGGCCGCCGGCCTCAGCGTCTCGGCCGTGATGTCGTTCCAGGTCGCCCCGCAGATGACCTGGGACAACGCCTGGGCGATGTGCGTCATCTACGGCGCCGTGATCGTCCTGTTGGTCGTCACCGGTATGCGCGAACTGATCATGAACGCGATACCGTTGCCGCTCAAGCACGCGATCACCATGGGCATCGGCCTGTTCGTCTGCCTCATCGGCCTCGTCCAGGCGGGCTTCGTCACCTCGATGCCCGGCCCGGGCGGCCTCGCCGGCGCCAAGCCGATCCAGCTCGGCACCGCCGACATGCTCACCGGCTGGCCCGTCCTGTGCTTCGCCTTCACCGTCCTGCTGATCTTCCTGCTCCAGGTCCGCAAGGTGCCCGGCGCGATCCTCATCGGCATCGTCGGCGGTACGGTCTTCTCCGCGATCGTGCACCAGGTCGCCGGGCTGACCGTCAAGGACTGGGGCGGCCGCAACGCGCCGGTGATCTCCGGCTCCATCGTCTCCAAGCCCGACTTCGGACTGCTGGGCCATGTCTCCTTCAGCGGACTGGGTGGCGTCGGCGGCATCACCATCGGCGTCATCGTCTTCACCCTCGTGCTCGCCGGCTTCTTCGACGCCATGGGCACCATCATCGGCATCGGCCAACAGGCCAACCTCGCCGACAAGGACGGCAAGATGCCGGGCCTGAACAAGGCCCTGGCCATCGACGGTGCGGGCGGTGTCATCGGCGGCCTCACCGGCGCCTCCGGCCAGACCGTGTTCGTCGAGTCCACCGCGGGCGTCGGCGACGGTGCGCGCACCGGCCTCGCCAGCGTCGTCACCGGCCTCGGCTTCGCGCTCTGCCTGTTCTTCACCCCGCTGGCCCAGGTGATCCCCACCCAGGTCGCGGCCGCCGCCCTGGTGGTGATCGGCTCGATGATGCTGACCAACGCCAAGCACATCAACTGGGACGACCCGGCGACCTCCATCCCGGTGTTCCTGACGACGGTCCTCATGCCGTTCACGTACTCCATCACCGCGGGCATCGCGGCCGGCGTCATCGCGCACGTGGCGATCAAGGCCGTCCAGGGCAAGTGGCGCGAGCCCGGCTGGCTGATGTGGGTGCTCTCCCTGGTGTTCCTGGCCTACTTCTCGCTCAACCCGATCGAGCACTGGCTGGGCGTGCACCACTGACCCGCCCCTTCCACCCTTCCGCAATCCGTAAGGAGACCGACATGCTGGACATCGCCGAAGAGCTGCACCGGTGGGTCGAGCAGGGCCGTGAGTTCGCGGTGGCCACCGTGGTGGCCACCAACGGCAGCGCGCCCCGCCAGCCCGGAGCCGCCCTCGCGGTCGACAGTGACGGTACGGCGATCGGGTCGGTCTCCGGAGGATGTGTGGAGGGAGCGGTCTACGAACTGTGCCAGGAGGCGCTTCAGACCGGTCAGCCGGTTCTGGAGCGCTTCGGGTACAGCGACGAGGATGCCTTCGCCGTCGGCCTGACCTGTGGCGGCATCATCGACATCCTCGTCCAACCGGTGCGGACGAGCGTCCCGCGCTCCGCAGACAACGGCGGAGCGATGGGGGAGTTGGTGGACAGCACTGCCGACACGCTCGCCGCCGGGCTGGCCGCCGCCGCCACGGGTGCGGCGGCGGCCCTCGCCCGGGTGATCCAGGGCCCCGCCGAACTCCTCGGCCGCGCCCTGCTGGTCCGCCCCGACGGCAGCCACACCGGCACCCTCGGCGGGCACCCGGCCCTGGACCACACCGCGGTCGAGGAGACCCGCGCCCTGCTGGACGCCGGCCGCACCACGACGGTCGAGATCGGCACGGGCTTCGCATCCGAGGACGCGTCAGAGGGCGAAGGCGGAGCGCAGCGGAGCGGCTCGCGGTGCGGCCAACCGGTCGTCCTCCTCGTCGAATCCTCCGTCCCCGCCCCACGGATGATCGTCTTCGGCGCGATCGACTTCGCGTCCGCGTTGGTGCGGGTCGGCAAGTTCCTCAACTACCACGTCACCGTGTGCGATGCGCGACCGGTCTTCGCCACCCGGACCCGCTTCCCGGAGGCCGACGAGATCGTCGTCGACTGGCCGCACCGCTACCTCGACTCCCAGGAACTCGACTCGCGCGCGGTGCTCTGCGTCCTCACCCACGACGCCAAGTTCGACGTCCCCCTGCTGGAGCGGGCGCTCAGGCTCCCGGTCGCCTACGTGGGCGCCATGGGGTCGCGCCGCACCCACCTCGACCGCCAGCAGCGGCTGCGCGACGTCGGCCTGACCGAGCTCGAACTCAACCGGCTGCGCTCGCCGATCGGCCTCGACCTCGGTGCGCGCACGCCCGAGGAGACCGCCCTGTCCATCGCCGCCGAGATCGTCGCCAACCGCCGTGGCGGCACCGGCACCCCGCTGACCGGCGCGCACACCCCCATCCATCACGACACGACCCGGCCGGTGGGGCGGATCGGGTCGGTGGCCTGAGGGCCGGGCCGGAGGTCTCCGATCACCCGAAGGCCATCGGAGGGCGTCGCCGCGGGCGGCGCCCTCCGCCTTTTCCCTGCGGCCGTGCCCAGTGAAAACGAAAACTTGGCCAAAAGGATGAGGGGGCACTGTACCTGCCGTTCTCGCCGGTGGCCGGCGTGCTGGGCATGCAGGCGCTGCCGGTGAGCTACTCCCCCTGGCTGCTGGCCACCCTGGCCGCGTACTGCCTGCTCACCCAGGGCGTGAAGACCTGGTACGTGCGCAGGTTCCACGCCTGGCTGTGACGGCGGCGCGCGCCACGGGCCCTCGCGGACAGAGCCGGGCCCTCGCGGACAGAACCCGGGCCCTTGCGGACAGAAATCGTCCGCAAGGGCCCGTACCGTTGTCGGTATGACGCAGCGCCCCACGACCCCCGTGCTCACCGCCCGCGCCCTGGGCCGCGCCACCCTCGCCCGCCAACTCCTGCTCCACCGCAGCGACCGGGACGTCCTCGACGCCGTGGAGCGGCTGGTCGGACTCCAGGCCCAGGCGCCCCGCCCGCCCTACCTCGCGCTCGCCGCCCGGCTGGCCGACTTCCGGCCGCAGCGGCTCTCCGACCTCCTCGCGGACCGGCGGGCCGTCCGGATCTCGGTGATGCGCTCCACCCTCCACCTGGTCAGCGCCCGTGACGCCCGGCTGCTGCGTCCGCTCCTGAAGCCGGTACACGACCGCACCCTGCGCAGCAACTTCGCCCGGCGGCTGACCGGCGTCGACCTGGACCGGCTGGCCGCGGTCGCCCGTGCGCACGTCGACGAGCGGCCGCTGACGTTCCAGGAGTTGGGGGAGCGGCTCCAGGAGGAGTGGCCGCGGCACGAGGGTCGGTCGCTGGCCACGGCCGCCCGTCAACAGCTGCCGCTGGTCCAGGTCACCCCGCGGGGTCTGTGGGGGCGCGGCGGCCGGGCGGCGCACACCACCCTCGACACCTGGCTGGCCGGCGCGCCCCGACCGGTACCGGAGCCCGCGCCCGCCGACGCGGACCCCCAACAGGCCCTGGCCTCCGTCCTGTTGCGCTACCTGGCCGCATTCGGACCGGCATCCGTCAAGGACATGCAGACCTGGTGCGGTCTGACCCGGCTGGGCGAGGTGGTCGAGCCGCTGCGGCCACGTCTGCGCACCTTCCGCGACGAGAACGGCGTCGAGCTCTTCGACCTGCCCGAGGTGCCACTGCCGGACCCGGACGCCGATGCACCGGTCCGCTTCCTGCCGGAATTCGACAACGTGGCGCTCTCGCACGCCGACCGCACCCGCATCCTCGCGCCCGAACACCAGGGCCGCACCTGGGACCGCAACATCGCCTACCGCGTCGTCCTCGTCGACGGGACCATCCGCGCGCTGTGGAGCATCGACACCCGCGGCGACCGCGCCCAGTTGACCGTCGAACCGTTCGTCCCGCTCACCGCGGCGGAGCGCACCGAGGTGGAGGACGAGGCGGCCGGCGTGCTGCGGATGACGGCACCGGACGCGGCGGCGTACGACGTCCGCTACGGCCGGGTCGCCAAGGGCGGGCCGGGCCCGGCGAAAACGGGATGACGCCCCCGGCGCGGCGGGTTAGCGTCCCGGCGTGACCAGTGACGACCACTCCACCGCCGGCATCGACGTCCGGGACGTTCCCGAGACCGATATCGACCAGGCCCTGGACCTCTCCTACCTCGCCTTCCACCTCAAGCCGTCCGACGCCACCCGCAAGTACCACCACGACCTGCTGCGGGCCTGTGTCCGGATCGGTGCCTACGACGGCGGGCGGCTGGTCGGACTGGTCGCCGCGCACCGTCTCTCCCTCACCGTCCCGGGCGGTCAACTCCCCTGTGTGGCCGTGGACTTCGTCAATGTCGCACCCACGCACCGGCGCCGCGGGGCGCTCACCTCGATGATGGACGGGCTCTGGCGCCGCTGCGCCGACGAGGGGCGGCCGATCGCCTGCCTCTGGGCGTCCGAGAGCGCCATCTACGGCCGCTTCGGCTTCGGCATCGCCACCGAGGCGTACCACGTCGAGGTGGACTCGTCCCGCCCGCTCGCGCTGCGCGTCGCCCCCGACGGCCGGCCGTTGCGCCTGGTCGACCCGGCCGACGCGCCCGCGCTGCTCGCCCCCTGCTACGACGCCGGTCTGCCGCACCGCGCCGGCCGGTTCACCCGCGACGAGCAGTGGTGGCGCCAGCAGGTACTGGACCTCGAAGGCACCGCGTCCAACGCCGACCAGCACGGCTTCGGAGCGCTGCGCGTGGTGGTGCTCGGTGCGCCCGGCGAGCAGCCCGGCGGCTATGCCCTCTACCGCACCCGCGGCCCGGGCGACGGCCGTCCCGGCACGGTCTCGGTCGAGGAACTGGAGGCGGAGTCCGCCCCGGCCACCGCCGCCCTGTGGGCCTACCTCGCCGCGATCGACCTCACCTCGACCGTACGGGGCCCCCGGCCCGCCGACGATCCGCTGCTGTACCTGGCCGCCGACCGCGACCAGGTGCGCGTCACCAGCCAGGAGCCGTGTCTCTGGGCGCGGTTGGTGGACGTCCGAGCCGCGCTCACCGCCCGCTCCTGGGCGTCCCCCGTCGACCTCGTCGTCGACCTCACCGACGCCGTACTGCCCGCCAACGAGGGCCGCTTCCGCCTGACCGCCGGCCCCGACGGCGCCACCTGGGAGCCCTCCACCGACGCCCCCGACATCGTCCTGGACGTCCGGGAGTTGGCCGCCTGCTACCTGGGCGGCACCCCGCTGCGGCGCTTCGTGCAGGCGGGCCTGGCCACCGAACGCACCCCGGGCGCCGTCCGCCGCCTGGACGCCGCCCTGGAGACCGCCTGGCTGCCCTTCACCGGGGAGAACTACTGAGTCCCCGGCGCGGGCCGCTCACCCGCATCGCCCCGCCGCGACCCCAGCGCCGCCATCACCACCACGTCGTGCCACGCGCCGTCCCAGAACAGCGCCTCCCGCATCCGCCCCTCCACCTCGAAGCCGCACTTCTCGTACGCCCGCCGGGCGCGGTCGTTGAAGGCGAAGACCTCCAGCTGCACGCGGTGCAGCCGCACACGGTCGAAGGCGTAGTCGAGGAGCAGGCGGATCGCCTCGGTGCCGATACCGCGACCGGTGGCCTCCGCGGCGAGGGCGATGCGGAAGGTGCCGTGGGCGTTGTGCCGGTCGATCTGGCTGAGCGCGAGGTCGCCCAGGTAGGTACCGGTCTCCCGGTCCTCGATGGCCAGGTCGAGGCGGTCGGTGCGCTCGGCGGCGCCGGCGCACCAGTCCTGTAGCTCCGTCAGCGTCCAGTGGTGGTGGGTGCCGGTCAGCCGGCGGGTCTCGGGGTCCAGGAAGGTGGTGTGGAAGGCGGCCGCATGCCGTAGCGACAGCGGCGCCAGCCGTATCCGGGCGCCGGTCAGTACGGGCTTCTCGGCGAGTGCGGTGGTGTCGATCATGCGGCGCATGATGTCTGTGCCACGGCCGTACCAGCAAGGGAATTGCCCAGGCCAACGCCGGGGAACCGCCCGGTCCGCCCGGCTTCCCCTACTAGGGCAGCACCCCCGCCCGCCGTGCCTCGACGACCGCCTGGAGGCGGGTGTGGGCGTTCAGTTTGCGCATGGCGGAGCGGAGGTAGCCCTTCACGGTTTCCGGCCGCAGGCCGAGGCGGTCCGCCACCACGGCGTTGGTGGCTCCGGACGCCACGCAGGCCAGGACGTCGATCTCGCGCGGGGCGAGGGCGGGGCCCGGCTGCGTACGAGGGCCCCCGGACGCCGCGGCGAGACGGCCGCAGGCCGCCAGCATCTGCTCGCGGAGAAGCGGGTCGGCGACCCGCTGGGCCAGGGTGCGCAGTTCGCCGTGCGCCGCGCGGACCTCCTCCCACTTCGCGGGGTCGTCGGCGGTCGATGGTGGTCCCGCGTGCGCCTCACGAGCGTGGGGGAGGGCGACCGCGAGCAGGCGGGCCGCCTCGTCCTGCACCAGTAGTGCCTGCTCCAGTTCACGAGCGGCTTCCACTGCGGCCGACAACGGGCGGTCGCCGAGCCGTACCGGGTGGCGCAGCGCCCCGTACAGCACCCCGCGCACCCGGCGCCGGACGATCACCGGAACGGCGAGCACCGACCGCAGCCCCTCGGCCGCGACCGCCGCGTCGTACTCGTGACTGATGGCAGAGGACGCGGCGTAGTCGGCCACGGCGAAGGGGCGGCAGCGGGCCACCGCTTTGCCGCCCAGGCCGTTGCCCCGGAGGATGTCCAGCCCGCGCAGCGCCGCGGTCTCGGTGCCGGAGAGTTCGTCGATGCGGTAGCGACCGCTACCGGCCAGCAGCCCGCCGAAGGCCACCGGCAGCCCGCAGTCCCGCCGTAGCCGGGAGAGCGCCGCCCGCACGTCCACTGAATCGTCCGCCCCCGACCGCAGCTGCACGCCGAAACCTCCGCTTCCCCCCGTTCGGGGGTGGTGAGACCTGCGCCAGTGATTACACGATGGCAGGAGGCGGTGCGCAACCTGGAGGACGTATGACCCACACGGAATCCGGTGCGACGGGCCACCGGATCTCCCCCACGCCCGGGAGATCCTGCCCCACCGTGCGGATGACCGCGTGACCGCGTGACCGCGTGACCCGCGGCGCCCTTGCCGCCGTGAAGGCCGTTGCGCCACCCCCTGCCGGCCCTCGGCCACTGTCAGACTCAAACCCCGGTTGCAGCGTGCAGTAGACGCGTCTGTGCCGAGATCATCCGAGCGCAGGAGAGAACAGCATGCGGACACCGATGACGATCGCGGACTTCCTGGACCGGGCCGAGCTGGGCTTCCGCGACAGCCCGGGCGTGGTCGACGAGCCGCATCAGCCCGCCCCGCCGGTGCCCGAGACGACCTACGGAGGGTTCGGCGACCGGGTGCGGGCCTGGCAGGCCGGACTGGACGCGCTGGGAGTCGGCGAGGGCGAGCGGGTGGCAGTGGCCGGCCACAACTCCGCACGCCTGCTGGAGCTGCTGTTCGCGGTGCCGATGAGCGGCCGGATCTGCGTCCCGGTGAACTTCCGCCTCAAGCCGGAGGAAGTCGCCTACATGGTGGCGCAGAGCGGGTCCTCGGTCCTCCTCGTCGACCCGGAGCTGGACGAGGCGCTCTCCGACGTCAAGGTGCGCCACCGCTTCGTCCTCGGCGAGCAGACCGAGTCGGAGGTGATGCGGTTCGGCGTGGAGCCGCGCCCCTGGTCGGCGCCGGACGAGGACGCCACCGCGACCATCAACTACACCTCGGGCACCACCGCCCGCCCCAAGGGCGTACAGCTGACCCACCGCAACATCTGGGTCAACGGCATGACCTTCGGCCTGCACACCCGGGTGTGGGAGCGCGATGTGTACCTGCACACGCTGCCGATGTTCCACTGCAACGGCTGGGGCATGCCGTATGTGATGGCGGGCCTCGGCGTGAAGCAGGTGGTGCTGCGCAAGGTCGACGGCACGGAGATCCTCCGGCGGGTCGACGAGCACGGCGTCACGCTCATGTGCGGTGCGCCGGCGGTGTGGAACCTGGTGCTCGACGCCGCGGCGTCGTGGGAGGGCGAGATCCCGGGACGGGACCGTGTGCGCGTCGTCTGCGCGGGCGCTCCGCCGCCGACCAGGACGATCCAACGGATGGAGGAGGAGCTGGGCTGGGAGTTCACCCAGATCTACGGCCTGACCGAGACCTCGCCCCTGCTCACCTTCAACCGCACCCGGCCCGCGGACGCCGACCTGCCCGCCGAGGAACGGGCGCGCAAGCTCTCCCGCGCCGGCCTGCCCGCGCTCGGGGTGAAGCTGAAGGTGTCCGGGTCGGGTGAGGTCCTGGCCCGCTCGAACACGGTGCTCAACGGCTATTGGGACAAGCCGGAGGAGACGGCGGAGGCGCTGGAGGACGGCTGGTTCCACACCGGCGACGGCGGCACCCTCGACGAGGCCGACGGCTACCTCACGATCTCGGACCGGAAGAAGGACGTGATCATCACCGGGGGCGAGAACGTGTCGTCCATCGAGGTGGAGGACACGATCTTCAGCCATCCGGCGGTCGCCGAGGTCGCCGTCATCGGCGTTCCGCACGAGAAGTGGGGCGAGACGATCAAGGCCCTGGTCGTCCTGGCCGAGGGCGCGACGGCCCTGGAGTCCGACATCATCGCCCACTGCAAACGGCACATGGCCGGCTACAAGGCTCCGACGTCGGTGGAGTTCCGCGACTCCATTCCCCGCACGGCCACCGGAAAGATCCAGAAGTTCAAGCTGCGACAGCCGTACTGGTCCGGGTTCGACCGCGGGGTCAACTGACCGGGGCTCGTACGGGGCTCGTACGGGGCATGCCGGGCGGGCCGGTGTGCCCACGCCCGCGGGCGACGCCGAGGCGAAATCCGAACATGACTTCGCAAGGCGCAAGGGCGGGCGACCCCGAGGCCCTCGGGGCACGGGGTGCGCCCTGTTGGGCACGGCGCGTACCGGTTGTTCGTGGAGTGGCAGGTCTCCGGCGGGCAACCTTGAGTCCTGGCCCCCTACGGGCCCGTCCGGCGGCTGGAGTTCGCCGACCTGCCGAAGACCGTCTCCGGTGAGATCCGCCGTATCGCGCCGCGCGAACGCACCGCGCAGCGCGACGGTGGCGCCGCGTACTGGGAGGAGAACCACCGATGACCCCGTCGCACGAGGAACTGTCGTACGCCAGCGGGGCCGCCGAGCGGCCGCTGCTCGGGCGCACCATCGGCGCCGACCTGGCCCGCACCATCGCCCGGTTCGGCGACCGCGAGGCGCTGGTCGAAGTGGCGACCGGCCGCCGCTGGACCTACGACGAGCTGGGCCGCGCCGTCGACGAGGTGGCGCTGGGACTGCTGGCCAAGGGGCTGCGCAAGGGTGACCGGGTGGGTATCTGGGCGCCCAACTGCGCCGAATGGGTGCTGGTCCAGTACGCCACCGCCAAGATCGGCGCCATCCTGGTCAACGTCAACCCGGCCTACCGGGTGCATGAGTTGGCGTATGTGCTCCAACAGGCCGGCATCACCGTCCTGGTGTCCGCCATCCATCACAAGGCCAGCGACTACCGCCGGATGATCGAGCAGGTGCGCGCCGACTGCCCGGCGCTGCGCGACGTCGTCTACATCGGCGACCCGACGTCCTGGGGCGGGCTGCTGGCCGCCGGCGCCGCCGTGCCGTCCGCCCGGCTCGGCGAGTGCGAAAGGGCCCTGACCGCGGACGACCCGGTCAACATCCAGTACACCTCGGGCACCACCGGCTTCCCCAAGGGGGCCACCCTCTCGCACCACAACATCCTGAACAACGGCTACTGGGTCGGCGAAACCCTCGCCTACACCGAACACGACCGGGTGTGCCTGCCGGTGCCCTTCTACCACTGCTTCGGCATGGTGATGGGCAATCTCGGCGCCACCTCGCACGGTGGCTGCATCGTCATCCCGGCCCCCGCCTTCGACGCCACCGCAACCCTGAAGGCCGTCCAGGACGAGCGCTGCACCTCCCTCTACGGCGTCCCCACCATGTTCATCGCCGAGCTCAACCACCCGGACTTCGCCTCGTACGACCTCTCCTCGCTCCGCACCGGCATCATGGCGGGCTCGCCGTGTCCGGAGGAGGTGATGAAGCGGGTGGTCACCGAGATGCACATGGGCGAGGTGTCCATCTGTTACGGCATGACCGAGACCTCACCGGTCTCCACCCAGACCCGCCGTGACGACGACCTGGAACACCGCACCGCGACCGTCGGACGGGTGCTGCCGCACATCGAGGTCAAGGTCGTCGACCCGGCGAGCGGGGTGACCGTGCCGCGCGGCACACCGGGCGAACTGTGCACCCGCGGCTACAGCGTGATGCTCGGCTACTGGGAGGACGCCGAGCGCACCGCCGAGGTCGTCGACACCGCCCGCTGGATGCACACCGGGGACCTCGCGGTGATGAACGACGACGGCTACGTCCGGATCGTCGGCCGCATCAAGGACATGATCATCCGGGGTGGCGAGAACGTCTACCCGCGCGAGATCGAGGAGTTCCTCTACTCCCACCCCAAGATCGCCGACGTCCAGGTGGTCGGCGTGCCGGACGAGAAGTACGGCGAGGAGATCGCCGCCTGCGTCATCCTCCGTGACCCCGAAGACCCGCTCACCCGCGACGAGTTGGCCCGCTACTGCCGCTCCCGGCTCGCGCACTACAAGGTGCCGCGCTACCTGGAGATTCTCGACGCCTTCCCGATGACCGTCAGCGGCAAGGTCCGCAAGGTCGAGCTGCGCGAGCGGCTGGCGGCGGGGCTGGGGCGGGTGCCGCAGTGACGCCGGGGCGGCGAACGGCCTGGGGCTGAAGACCGACTGGGCGGGGGCGGGGGCGGCTCCTCAGCGCTGCCGTTCTCCCGGCCAGTCGAGCAACAGCCGCTGAGCGCGCGGCAGTGAGGCCACCACCAGGTCGTAGGAGTCCTCGATCATGTCGAGCACCAGCCGGTCGGGCAGCTCGCCGTCCAGCGAAACGGTGTTCCAGTGCCGCTTGTTGAGGTGGTAGCCCGGCACCACCTCCGGATGCGCCGCCCGCAGCCGTTGGGCCAGCTCCGGGTCGCACTTGAGGCTCACGGTGAGCGGCCGGTCCGTGAGCGTCGTCAGCGCGAAGATCTTGCCGCCGACCTTGAATGTCGATACGTCCGGGTGCCGGGGGAAGGGGAATTCCTCGGTCGAGCCGTTGAAGTCCAGGCAGGCGGACCGGAGGGTGTTCGCGTCGATCATGGCGTCATTATGACGGCCCCTTTGAGCTTTCTGACGGGTCGTCATATGCATCGTCATGCGGTGTGACGGCACGGCTCGCGTCGCATGGCGACCCGTGGCCAGCGGTCCAGTCCCAGCTCCACCTCATGGGCGCGAACGGCCCGCAGCTCCGGGCCGAGTTCGCCCTCGCCGAGCACCCGGAAGCCGATCCGTGCGTAATACGGAGCGTTCCACGGCACCTCGGCGAAGGTGGTCAGGGTCACCGGGACCGCGCCGCCGTCCCGCTCCGCCCGGTCGATGAGCGCCCGGCCGACACCGCGGCGCGCGTGGTCCGGATGCACCGACACCTGCTCGACGTGGGTGCAGCCGTCGACCGGCTCCCAGAGCAGATAGCCGATCGGCCGATCATCCTCGTACGCGGCCAGCGCCCGACCGGCCTGCTGGTACTCCCTCAGCCGGGCCAGTGAGGGCGGCTCGTCGTCCGCGACCGGCGCCATGCCCAGCGCGCGGAAGGGCTCCCCGGCGGCGCGTTCGATGGCGCGCAGGGCGGACAGCTCGGCCTCGGTCGGTACTTCGATGATCACCGGGTCAGTGTTGCCGCCGGTGCCGGGCGGCGCGACCGGGTTTCCGGCGGGCGGGGCCGTGGACGCCGGCTCAGCGGCCCGCCGCACCGTACTTGATCAGCTCGTCGGCCGGGTCGTTGACCGGCTGCGGGGTGCCCGTGAGGTCCATGACGAACAGCGGGATGTGCAGTTCGTCGGCGCGTGCCCGGGCGTCCCGGGCATAGCCGGCGAGGGAGAAGAAGACCGCGATGGCCGAGTCGTTGAGGCCGTTGAGCCAGACGCACTCGATCTCGCGCAGTTGGGTGGCACGGGTGGTCGGGTCGACCTGGGCCACCACTCCCGTGCCGCGCAGGTCCACGCCGGAGGCGGTGCGCTCCTGGGCCCGTGCCACATCGGTGTAGCCCAGCCACTTCAGATACTGCTCGGCGGCGGTGACGCAGTCGCGGGCGGTACGGATCGTGACCGGGCGGAAGGCGGGCCGCAGGATGGCGCGCGGAGTGTCGGCGGGCGTCGGCGTGCGGCTGGGCGCGGGTCTGCCGAGCGAGGGGAAGGTGGGCGGTGGCGGGCTGGGTGCCGGGACGACCGGGACCCGGACGACCGTGCCGCAGGCGCACCCGGACTCCGGCGCCGGCCATTCGTCCTGGCGCCCACAGACCTCGCAGCGCACCTCCACCCAGGAGGCCTGCCAGGTGCGGTGCAGTATCTCCACGGGCACCCCGCCCCGCAGGACGGGCATGGTCAGCGGGGCGCCGCAGGCGCACGGGAAGGTGGGCGGGGTGAAAGCGTTCTCGCGGCGGCACGTGGGGCACCGCACCGGCACGCTGTCGGCCATGGTCGGCTCCTGGCGGATAGGGCGAGCATGCGGGGTGATTCCGCTGCTGCTCCCATCGTCTCTCCAAAACCCGGTACCGGTGGCTGATTTGCGCCGAGCGCGCCCGTTCTCAGGGAGAAATCAGGGGAGCCGGGGCGCACGCGGGGCGCATGGCGGCGCACACCGGCGGGCTCCCGGTGCACCCCCGATGCTCACGACGCACAGGGCCCGGAATCCGTGACCGTACGAATTCCGGGCCCTGTGCCGTGGTTCCCGTCCGACAGTGCGAGAGATGGGCGCGACAGGACATCGCACCGCCGGACGGAGTCTGTGGGGGAGGGGTGAGGGAGGCGGGCTCCGCGGCCGGGGGAGGTGGCTCGCCCTTCCTGTCGGGCGAGCACTGCCACCGCACTGGAATCTCCCCGGAAGCCGCGGAGCTCGCGCTCCGTCTCCGTACCGGCCGACCACCCCTCAACGGGCCGGCCGGTACGGATGCGCAAGGAGGCCGACCTCCCGTCAGTCCTCGCGCAGCTCGCGGACCCTGGCTTCGACGCGCTTGCCGTAGTCCGGGTCGGCGGCGTGGAAGTGTGCGAGGTTCTTCTCGACCAGGTCGTCGCGGCCGACCTGGGAGAGGCCGCCGGCGATGTTGTCCACCAGGCGCTTCTTCTCGTCCTCGGACATCAGGCGGTAGAGCTCACCGGCCTGGAAGAAGTGGTCGTCCTTGGTGTGGGCCGGTGCCTCGTGGGTGCCGGTGTAGCCAGAGACGGCGAGCGGGGCGGAGAGCGCCTCGTTCGTCTGCACCGGGCCGCCGTAGGAGTTCGGCTCGTAGTTCTTGGCGTGCCGGTCGTAGCCGTTGGTCGCCATGAAGCCGTCCCGGCCGTAGTTGTTGGCCTCGGTCGCCTTGGGGGCGTTCACCGGCAGCTGGGTGTGGTTGACGCCCAGGCGGTAGCGGTGCGCGTCGGCGTAGGCGAACAGCCGGCCCTGGAGCATCTTGTCCGGGGACGGGCCGATGCCGGGCACGAAGTTGTTCGGCGAGAAGGCCGACTGCTCGACCTCGGCGAAGACGTTGTCGGGGTTGCGGTCCAGGACCAGCCGGCCGACGCGCTGAAGCGGGTAGTCCGCGTGCGGCCACACCTTCGTCAGGTCGAACGGGTTGAAGCGGTAGTCCGCCGCCTCGGCCGCCGGCATGACCTGCACGTACAGCGTCCAGGAGGGGTAGACACCCCGCTCGATGGACTGCAACAGGTCGGTCTGGTGGCTGTTGGGGTCCTTGCCCGACAGCTCGGCGCCCTGCTCGCTGCTCAGGCAGCGGATGCCCTGGTTCGTCTTGAAGTGGTACTTGACGAAGAAGGCCTCACCCTCGGCGTTCGTCCACTGGTACGTGTGCGAGCCGTAGCCGTTCATGTGGCGGTACGAGGCCGGGATGCCGCGGTCGCCCATGAGCCAGGTGATCTGGTGGGTGGCCTCCGGGGCGTGCGCCCAGAAGTCCCAGACGTTGTCCGGCTCCTGCTTGCCGGTGAAGGGGTCGCGCTTCTGCGAGTGGATGAAGTCCGGGAACTTGATCGGGTCCTTGATGAAGAACACCGGGGTGTTGTTGCCGACGAGGTCGTAGTTGCCCTCTTCGGTGTAGAACTTCAGGGCGAAGCCGCGCGGGTCGCGGGCCGCGTCCGGGCCGCCCAGGTTGTCGGCGACGGTCGAGAAGCGGATGAACGTCTCGGTGCGCTTGCCGACCGTGCTCAGGAACGCGGCGCGGGTGAAGGCGGTGACGTCGTCGGTCACCTCGAAGTAGCCGTACGCCCCGGAACCGCGGGCGTGCACGACGCGCTCCGGGATGCGCTCGCGGTTGAAGCGCGCGAGCTTCTCCAGCAGGTGCTGGTCCTGGAGGATGATCGGGCCGCCGACGCCGGCGGTGGCGGAGTTCTGGTTGTCGGCGACGGGGGCGCCAGCCTCCGTAGTGAGAAAGCGCGCCGTCAGCGTGGGCTTCGACATGGTGACCTTCCGTACGAGAGCGCGGAAGTTGGCTTCCGCATGTCGGAGCGTAAGAAGCACTCCGACCAAACGTCAACAGTTTGTTGAAACAAACCTGGGTGGGTGTGGGACGGGTGTTCCGGGCGGCGGCCGCGCCTGGGCGCGACAGGACAGGTGTCGGCGCGGCCGCCGCCCGGAAGCTGGTGGGAAGCCCTACCCGGCCCGGACCTCGATGAGGACCGGTCGCCGCATGGAGACGGCTTCCTTGCGGGCCCACTCGGCTGCCGAGCGGAGATCCGCCGGATCGAGGACGTCCCGGCCTGCGCAGCCGTAGGCCTCGGCGAGCTTCACGGGGTCCGTGAAGTCCGCTTCGCGGTCGGGCGGGGCGAGCGCGATCAGCACGAAGGACACCTCGTACTGCGCCGCGGCCGCCAGTTCCCCGGCCATGAACGGGACGTCGTGGCCGTCGACGACCACCACGACCTCGGTATCCCGCTCGCCCCGGGAGTCCAGCGCCTTGCGCACGCCGATCGCGGCCGGCACCTCCCAGCCGGGAGGGCCGCTGCGGGCACAGGGGCCCAGCGCGCCGCTGACGACGTACGGGTCCGCCCCGAAGAACCCGGCCAGCTCCTCGACGAGGGCGGGCACCGGAGGACGGAGCCCGACGGAGTCGACGGGGCCGGCGGGGCCGGCGGAGTCGACGGGGCCGGCGGGTCGGGACCGGGGCGCCGCGGCCGGCAGCCGCGGCTGCCCACCCCCGTGCACCGCCCGCGGCGACCGGGGCCCGACCACCGGGCCGCCCTCGGCGTCATGGGCGATCTCCGTCGTGGCCAACTCGGCCGGGACGTCGATCAGTACCGGACCGGGCCGGCCTTCCTGCGCGATCCGGAAGGCCTCGCGGAAGGCCCCCGGAATCCGTGCCGGATCCTCGATCCGCTCGGCACGCTTGGTGACCGGGCCGGCCAGCCGGAAGAGGTCCGGCGTCCGGAACCCCGCGTGGCTCGCCGGCCCGGCCTCCCGGCGCGGAGCGGTCCCCTCCCGACCGGTGATGCACACCAAGGGGACCGCGTCCTGCTGCGCCGCGTACAGCCCGGTGAGCAGCCGTGCCGCTCCCGGACCCGTGGTCACCGCGGCGACGCCGGCCTTGCCGCTCGTACGGGCCCAGCCGTGCGCCATGTGCGCGGCGGCCTCCTCGTGGCGCACCGACAGATGCGCGATGCCGCCGATCTCCTCCATCGCCGCGTACAGCGGGAGGAGGGCGGCACCGGGGCAGCCGAAGGCGATCTCCACGCCCTCGTCCCGCATGATCTGCACGGCCGCCTGGATGGCGGGAATCCGCTGCGCTGCCATGGACTACTTCTCGGTGGTGTGTCCGGAGAGGCGTTCGACGCCGCGGAGGAGGGCGGAGTGGTCCAGGCCGCCGTCGCCCTGGGCGCGGAGGGAGGCGACGAGG